>NZ_JBZYDM010000015.1:0-65587 GCF_058933345.1 Halomicrobium sp. HArcht3-1
GAGCGACGCAGGGACGCTTTGAGTGTCCCGAGTGTGGGCTGGACGACAACGCGGACAAGAACGGTGCGCTCAACATCGGCAAACGAGCCTTGGGCAAGTTCTCGAAACCGCTGTCCGAGGCGGGGGCCGTACTGGCACGGCCCGAAACGCAGGTCATCGTCCAACGTGACGACGAACCTGCGAACCTCTCCGTGTCCGTGGGTTCAACCCCCAGTGGGGGAACCCCACGGCTTTAGTCGTGGGAGGATGTCAGGTCGCGGTCTCGTTCGAGACGTTCGCCAGCGTCGCGGCGGGACGGACCAGTCCGTGCCCGGTGTGTGGATCGACGCCCGGACGGCCCACGTCGCGCGCGTTCGCCTCGACGAGTCGCTCGACGGCGGCCGGCGAGCGGTTCGGTGCCACGTCGGTGACGAGCGCCACCAGCCCACCGACGTACGGTGCGGCCGCCGACGAACCGACGAAGCCGTCGGGCCGGGTCGCGGCTTCGAGGCGATCCGGTGCGACGATATCGACCCCGGTCCGGCCGTCGGTCGTCGGTCCGCGCGCCGAGAACGACTCCGGCCGGTCCCGTCGAACATCGTAGGCACCGACGGCGAGCACGTCGTCGGCAGTCGCCGGTGCAGCGATGCTCCCCGACGGATCGGTGTACTGGAAGCGGTGGGTGGGCGAGACCAGTTCGAGACGCGCGCCGGTCGCGTTGTCAGGCCCGCGGACGATCACGAAGTAGTCCCCACCCTCTAGCTGGACCGAGAGGCGCTGATTCGGAACGGCGTCGCCCTCGTAGGATTGAGAGCGCGCGATGAGCTGGGTCCGGTTCCCGTCGGTCCAGTACAGCGACGCGGTGTACGTCTCGTCGGCGTGGGCGCGGTCCCACGAGAGCCACAGCGTCAGTTCCCGGCCGGCCTCGCTCTGGAGGTAGTTCCGGGTGCCCCCCTCGAAGACGAGTTTGCCGTCCTGAACGTCGTCGTAGCGACCGTCCCAGTGGCCCTGCGCGAGGTTCCCGACGGGTGCGACGAAGGTCGTGTTGGCCTCGCTGGCCCGCGCCGCGGCACGGGCCACCGGCGAAGAGCCGTCACCGGGCGTCCCGTAGAACGACACCGGCGCGACGATCACGTCGACGTTCCGGTCGAGGAGCCACCGGACCGCGCGGCGGTACTCCGCTGGCGTGTCGAACGTCGCGAGGTGGAGGTCGGCGTCGGGTGCAGTGCGTGCGACCAGCGACGCGGCGGCGGTCCCGTGGCCGTCGTGGCCGGCGTTCCTGATCGACTCGCCGCGGCCGAACGACCGGGTCGCGACGACCTGTGCCGCCAGCGCCTCGTGTGTCGGGTCGAACCCGGTCACGTCGACGATACCGACGCTGACGTTCTCGCCGGTGATCCCGGCGTCGTGGAGTGCGTCGAGGTCGTCACCGGCCACGACAGGACCGGTCGCGCTCGCCCCACCGGTCGCCGTCTCGATGGTCGGGACCGACAGCGCAAGCCCCGCGATAGCGGCGGTCACGACTGTCAGTCCGAGAGCGATCCCCGCTAGCACGCGCGGCGTCCGTCCCCGCATTACTCGGCCCGTCGACCGCGGTGACAAAAACGATGTGGATGCGATCGATTGCGGTCGAAGGTACTGGAACACACGCGTACGCAAACCACTGTTCGATGCCGCTCACGGCGTAAAATCTCGTTTAAGCTTTCGTCGAGGCTACTTATCCGTGGGCAGTACACCGAACTGGCATGATCGCCACTCCATCGAGCGGGCCAGTCCCGCTCGCCCGCCCTGAACGAACCGCTTTGCGACCACCCTCTCGGCCGACGGAGGTGCTGCGATGAGACGGCTCGCAGTCCTGCTGGCTGCGATCCTCGTCGGCAGCACCGTCGCCGCCGTCCCCGCCGCCGCGGCCGACGGAACGACGGTCGACCACGATGGCGAGACACTGACACTGTCGGCCGGCCCGGCCCAGCAGATCACCGGCCAGACCGACCTCGATCCGGGCACGGAGATCACGGTGCGCCTCGCCATCGACGAGGGGTCGGCCCCGATGTTGCAACAGCGGACGCCGACCGTCGCCGAGGACGGCAGTTTCACCGTGACAGTCGATCTCCACCGGGCCGAACCGGGCGCGTCGGGGAACGTCACCGTCCACGCGGACGGCAAGAAGCTGGCCGACACGCCGCTGACGGTCACCGCCTGCGACGGCGGCTGCGAACCGGTCCAGACCGACGCGCCCGCCGAAGACAGTCCCTTCGACTTCGAGGGTGAGACGATCACCCTGTCGGCCACCGCCGGCCAGCAGATCAGCGGCGAGACGAATCTGGCCGCCGGCACGACGGTCACGGTGCGACTGAAATCGAGCGACAGCAGTTCGCCGTTCCTGCTCCAGCGGTCGACGACGGTCGGGGACGACGGTCGCTTCAGCGTCCAGATGAACCTCACGGAGCTACCGTCGAACACCGAGGCGCTGGCGTCGCTCCACACGAACGAGACGAGAGTCGGCGAGGGAACGGTCGTGATCGAGGAAGCCGACGGCGAGCGCAACGGCTCGGCGACCGACGCCACGACGCCGTCGCTGGCCTCGTCGATAGTCCACGTACGGAACGGCGAGACTGCCGAGGTCGAAATCGACTACGGCAACGCTGACACGGCGACGCTCTCGATCCACAGCGACGGTGGGAATGGCGAACCGACGTGGGAAGTCGTCGCGACGGTCCGTGACACCGACGGCGACGGCACCGCGACGGTCCAGTTCGATACCGACGCTGTCGACGCCGACGCGCCGACACTCTCGGCCGACGACGAGCTATCCGTGGTTCGTGCGTCCTCGCCCTCGGACGGATCGCTCGACCCCGCCGATTACGACATCCAGCTAGATGACGGGACGGCGATCGACGACGAGCCAGCGAGCCTCGGGACGCTCGTGCTCACCGCTGACGACGCGAACGACGACGACGCGACCCAGACCACCTCGACGAACGAGAGCACCCCGGCCGACCTCGCCGTGGTCGGCGGCGGTGTCGTGGGTCTACTGACGGTCCTTGGCGTCGGCTCACGCCTGCTAGGGCAGTCCCGGGACTAACCGGGACGGGCCACGCCGACCGGATCGTCCGATGGTGGGACGATGCGGAAAGTGACGCACCGAAGCACAGACGGCCCCGAACGACGACAGGCGACGCTCCTCCTTGTCTTTCCGGTAAACGGAGACGAAATCGACCCCGGTAGATTCTACGGCAACTCGATTTCGAGCGCGTCCAGAATCGGCTGGAAGCGCGAGCGGACTTCGCTGTACTCCGTCGCCGGGTCGCTGTGTGTCGCCGAACAATTCTGTATCGGATATTTCAATTGTCCGGTATGCTTCAGGCCGATAGCCGGACCGTCGGATCGCAGTCGCTCGATAGTGGTCAGTGAACAGAAAATTTAAACACCGATAGGAAGTGACCTCCAGAGTGAAATACTGAAACAATGTTACGTTACCGCCCGCCGATAGCCCTCCTCCTGATCGTCGCACTCACTGGCGCGACACTGACCGCCGGCGTCACGGCACAGAACACGACATCGACGGCATCGCCGACGGCGTCGTTCACCCACGATGGCAACCTCACGCTCGCATCCGGCCCGGGCCAGCAACTCCACGGGACCACGTCACTCGAAGCAGGCACGGAAGTATCGGTCCAGATCGTGTCGAAGAACCGGAGCAATCCGTTCCTCGAGATCCTGTCGACGACGGTCGACGAGAGCGGCGAGTTCATTGTCACGGTGGATCTCAGCAATCTCGACGCCGGTTCGACGTTCACAGCGTCGATCCGCCACGATGGCACCACGCTCGCAGAAACGACCGGGCAGGCCGTCGAGTGTTCGACCGACTGTGGTGTGACCGAGACCGAGACGCCAGAACGGACACCGGCCGACGAGGTCGCGGTCCGGTCTGTCACCGTCCGCCAGGGTCGATCGGTGCAGATCCCGGTCTCCGTTGGCGACCGTGACCGGGCTGCGCTAGTGATCGGTGGCCAAGACGTGAACTACTGGCTCAACGCGACGCTCGTCGATAGCGACGGCGACGGACGTGTGATCGCCGTACTCGACACCGGGGCAGCGGGGCGAGAGATGTCGGCACTCACGACGGCCGACGAGGACGACCGGGTATCGGTCGACTCGGAGACGACGATCGGGTACGCGATCGCACCGATCGAATACGACATGCGACTCTACCGGAGCGACGACCGCGGCGACGCGCTCGACGTCGGGACACTGGCGATCAAGGACGCCGTCGAGACAGCGACGACAGCGAGCGAGCCACCCGAAGCCACGGCGACCACGGAGACCGACACGGCGACCGTCGCTGACACTACGGCCACGGCGTCCGACACGGCGACCGTCGCTGACACTACGGCCACGGCGTCCGACACGGCGACCTCGATGAGCCAATCGACGACGACGGCGGGCGAAGGGGCTGGCTTCGGCGTCATCGGCACGCTCGTCGGGGGCGCGCTCGCGCTCGGGAGTGGACTGGTCCGGGTAAGGCGAGCGTAGCGACGGCCGAACGCGAGCGCCCGATGGCGACGGTTGAACTGACGCGGCGCTCGTCGGTGCCGCTTTTTCGATCGAAAAACGTCGGCCAATGCCTACGGCAACTCGATTTCGAGTGCGTCCAGAATCGGTTGGAAGCGCGAGCGGACTTCGCCGTACTCCGTCGCCGGGTCGCTGCCGGTGACGATGCCCGCGCCGCCGTACAGCGCGAGGCGGTCGTCCCACGTCAGCCCCGAGCGGATGCCCACGACGAAGGTGCCGTCGCCGTCGCCGTCGACCCAGCCGACCGGGGAGGCGTACCAGCCACGGTCGAACGGCTCTACGTCGTCGATCACCTCGCTCGCTTCGTAACGTGGCGACCCGCCGACGGCGGGGGTCGGGTGAAGCCGCTCGGCCAGCGAGAGCACGCCGACGCCGTCGGCGACGGTCGCGGTGATCGGTCGGTGGAGGTGCTGGAGATTGGTGATTCGTTTGATCGCCGGGTCCGCGACCGTTACGTCGTCGGCGACCGGGCGCAGGGCGTCGGCGATAGTGTCGGCGACGATGCGGTTCTCGACCTGATACTTCTCGTCGCCCAGCATCGCGTCGGCCAGATCCGTGTCCTCGGCGGCCGTGTCGCCGCGGTCGGTCGTCCCGGCCAGCGCTTCGGTCTCGACGCGCCCGTCGTCGAGGGCGACCAGCGTCTCGGGTGTCGCGCCAAAGAACGTCTGCTCGGGCGTCGGTTCGAAGGCGAAGGTGGTGCAATTGGGGTACGCGTCCCGCAGGCGTTCGAGGACGGCTGTGACGGGAACCGGGCCGTCGAGGTCGACCGTGAGTTCCTGTGCGAGGACGACCTTGTCCAGTCCGTCGCTCTCGATGCGGTCGATGACATCCTCGACGAGCGTCTCCCACTCTTCGCGAGACATCGCCCAGTGAAAGTCCGTCGCCGACGGTGTCACGGCAGTGTCGGCCCGGTCACCGGTGAGTCGGTCCGCCCACTCGTCGAGTTCCGTCGAGAGGGTCGCCCGTTCGTCTTCGGGGACCGTCACCGTCAGCCAGCGGTCGTCGTCGGTCGCCACGACCTGTGCCCGAGGGAGCACGAACGTCCCACCGGGGAACCCGTCCCAGGGCGTGTCGGTCGCGGCCGGAGTGGCGTCGCCATCGAAAAAGGAGAACCCACCGACCGCTCGTGGCTCGGCGACGGCCGGCACGTCGGTGCCGTCGACGGCACGAAAGAGGTCGGCGAGTCGGTCGTCGGCCGTCTCGAAGCGATCCCGTCCGTCGACCGACACCGTCGCGGTGACTCCCGCAGCGAAGACGTCAGGCTCGTCGGGGTGACACCAGCAGAACCGTCGCCGGTCGGGCACGGCCCCGGCGGCTTCGAGGGGCGAGACGTCGATTCGTCGGGACGCGGAGACGTACGTTTCGGCACCGACTGACGTCGGTTCAGCCTCGGCCGCATCCTGTCTACTCATCGGTCGAGGTTAGGAGTGCCGACATATATTTCGCTCGTTTGCGCGGGCGATACCGGCGGCTCCAAGACCGTTCGAGAGCGTCGCGACCGATTAGTGTTACTTATTCCGAATATCCTTCCCGAAGGAACGCCCCCTCGGTCTCGTACACGGAAACGAGTTCTGTGATGAACTCCTCGTGGCTCTCATCGTCCTCCAGATGTCGGTCGATCCGTTCCTTGAGATCGTCGCTGATTTCGAGTGTGTGTGTCATGGCCCTCGCCGAACGTGTCGACACGCCAACTAACACGGTGGCGTTTGAAATAACCCTCAGTCGGGCGTGCCCAACGGGCACGCGTCAGGCAACCGAATGACGGGCGACGTGTCGGAACGATGCGGTCATGTTCCATGCGAGGAGCCACCGCACTCGTCGGACCTGTGGGACGAAGCGGGCCGTCACTCCTCGACCGCAGACTGTCGGCGGAGCCGGACGGAACGAGACTGGTGATCCTCGATGAAGGAACCGCGACCGCCGACGCTGACGATTCCCTGCTCGGTGTCGATCAGAAAGCTGTTTTCCAGTGTGAAGTCGTTGGTCGTCGGCTCGATGAAGGCCTGCCTGACCTCGGTGATCGGTCCCGACAGCAGCGTTCCGTCCTCGGTCTCGATGTCGGCGTAGAGGTCGACGCCCGCCTGCTCGTGGAGGCGCGCGTGAAGCGTCGCGTGACGGAACCAGTCGTAGGTCCGGGGCAACGAATCCGGTTCCGTGACGTACAGCTCCGTCGCAGCGGGCCAGTACGCACTGAAGTACATCCCGAGAATCGATCCCGAGAGGTCCGGCTGGGTAACCGTCACTGCCTGATGATCGGTGTGAGATCCGATCACGAGGTCCGAGTCGCCGATCATCGCCGTCCGATCGTCGGCCGTGTACACCAGCGGCAGGCTCTCCTCCCAGTAGCGAACGGCGTCGGCGACACCGACGAAGTCGCCGTCGTCGGCCTCGATCGTGTCGACGGCCCCGAGCAGGAGGAAAACGAGCACGTCCCGTTCTTTGGCGTCCCGGAGTTCCCCCTCGATCTCCGGGTACACTTCCTCCGGGACCGCGACGAGGACCTCGTGTTTGGCGGCCCGGACGGCCTCCCGGAGGCGTTTCAGTGCCGTCTCTCGGGACTTGACCATCTGGATCTCCGGTGTCTCGTGGGTGGTCTCGTTGTATCGTGCTTCGAGCGACGGCTGGATCGAGTCGAGACGGTCCGAGAGGTTCTGGATCGCCTCGGCCGGCGCGAGGGCTCCGATCGTCGTCGGCGACGCGTGATCGTTGACACGGACGAGTCCCCGCTCTTCGAGTCGCTCGGCGATGTTGTAGACCGCTCGCTGAGTCACGTCCGTGACATCGGCGACGGTGCTTGTCGACGCCTCACCGCATTCGAGGATCGCGAGATAGGTGTCGATCTCCGTATCTGAGAGTCCGAAGACACGCAACTCTTCTCTGAGTCGCGTGTCGTCGTATTCGTCGGATGCCCCCATATGTTCAGTCCTAGATCGCCCGCAGTAATCTACGTGTTCATTTCTCACGGCACATCACGGTGTGACACGACGACGGTCCGTCGCCGAACGGTGTCACACACCCGAGCGGTACGATCAGTCCATCGCGACGGTGACGTAGCCACCGAAGTCGAGGATGACCCGCTGGGTCCGGTCGCCGAAGACGGCCTTCCCGGTCGGGGAACGACGCCGCCCCGGGAGGAAAATGTGATCACACTCGGCGTCGTCGGCGACGGAGATGATCCGCTCTGCCTGATCGTCGTCGCTGACCTCGATGCGAGTCTCGTGTGGGACCTCGTCTCCGAGGACGTCAGCAGCGAGCTTTTCGGCGTCGCTCGAAAGACCGTCGAGGATACTGTGCTCGTCGTAGGTCGTGTGTTCGACCTGTCCGATCGCATCCAGCGTCTCGGCGACTTCCTCGTACTCGTCGGGCGTCACCAGTGCGAGCACGACTAGCTCTGCATCCCCACCGGTGGCGAACGATCGCGCTCGTTCGAGCAGGGCACGGTCACGGTCGGTGTCTTCGACGACGACTAAAGCTCGTCCCATATTGACAGCATCCGGTTCCAACCGAAAGCGCAAAAAGCTACTGGGACGGCGCTGGACCGAGCATCGACAGTATCGCCTTCGACGGCGAGTACTACACCGGAAACTGTTGGAGGCGTGTTTCCCGGACCGTTGTTGTACGTCACCAGATCGAGCAGTGCGGTTCGTCGGCCGATCAGCCGAACAGTTCTTCGAACGGGTCCCAGCCGACGTAGAGACAGGCGGCCGAGCCGAGGAAAGTCGTCCCCAGCATCACCGCACTGAGCACTGTGACGACGTACGTTCCGGTGCCGGGTTCGACTGTCGGGATCGACAGGCCGAGGAGGGCGAGCATGACGGCGCTCGTCACGAAGAACCCACGGAGGACGACCATCGTCAGTCCTCCGGCGTCGGTGCGGTCGAGTCCTCGACGCCATCGAGCGGGTCGCTGTCCCAGTACTCGTGGTCCGGGTCGGTGCGGAAACAGGCCGCACAGCGTCCGGCGTCGGGCGATTCCGCGCCCTCTCCCAGTTCCGGCGACTGGCGCGTACAGACCTCACGAGCCTCGGGACAGCGGGTGTGGAACCGACAGCCCGAGGGCGGATCGACGGGGTCGGGGATGTCGATCGACCGCACCGGCGGGTCGGTCATCTGCTGGGCGGTCGGATCGAGGTCCGCGGTCGCCCAGCGTAGCACCTTCGAGTAGGGATGTTGGGGGTCGTTCAGGACTTCCTCGGGCGGGCCGATCTCGACGATCTCGCCGAGGTACATGATCCCGATGCGACCGCCGGCCTCCTTCGCGAGGTAGCGGGCGTTCGAGAGGTTGTGACTGATGAAGACGAAGGAGGTGTTGAACTGCTCTTGCAGTTCCAGCAGGAGGTCCATCGTCTCCACGCGCAGGCTCACGTCCAGCGCACTCACCGCTTCGTCGGCGAGGATCACGTCGGGGTTCATCAACAGCGCGCGAACGAGCGCGACGCGCTGCTGTTCCCCACCGGAAAGCTGGTGGGGGAACCGATGGGCGTAGTCCTCGGGAGGCTCCATCCCGACCCGGTCCAGCAGCGCGAAGATGCGCGCCCGGCGGTCCTCGGTAGACATGTCCGGGTCCCACTTCTTCAGTGGCGCTTCGAGCGTCGTCAGGACCTTCCGGTTCGGATTGAGCGCCGCCCCGGGGTCCTGATGGATCATCTGCAGTGCCCGGCGGATGTCGCCGTGCTCGATTGCGGGGTCGCCGACGCCGTCCTTGGCGTCCCACACGTCCTGACCGCGGTAGGAAACGGTCCCCTCCGTCGGACGCTGGACGCCGATGATCGTCTTGCCCAGCGTCGTCTTGCCACAGCCAGACTCCCCCACGAGGGCGAGCACGTCGTTTTCGGGAATGTCGAGCGACACGTCGTCGACGGCCCGCACGGTCTGGGGATCGTCGAACAGCGACTCGACGACGCCCTGCTCTTTCTCGAAGTGAACAGACACGTCAGAGAGCGACATGACGATCTCCTCGTCGTCGTCCCACGTGTTCGGGGCGGGACTCGCGCGGTCGCTCACGCGTCGGACACCTCCGAGAGGTCGAAGGGAACGGCGTCCTCGGCCTCGTCGTAGTGGAAGCACGCCGAGCGGTGATCGTCCTCGACGTCGACCCACGGCGGCACCTCCTGGTGACACTCTCGCGTCGCCAGCGGACACCGCGGCGCGTAGTGGCAGCCGTCGGGGACGTGGGCCGGGTTCGGCGCGCTCCCCTCGATGGGGCGCATCGACTCCGTCGGCGCGTCGAGGTTCGGCACCGCCTGTAGCAGCGCCCGCGTGTAGGGGTGCTTGGAGTTGTGGGCGATCTGCTCGCTCGTCCCGACCTCCGCCAGTTCGAAGGCATAGAGGATCGCCAGTCGGTCAGCAAGCCCCGCCACCAGCGGCAAGTCGTGGGTGATAAAGAGGATCGTCAGGTCGTACTTCTCTTTGATGTCGGCCAGCAGCGACAGGATCGAGCGCTGCATCAGCAGGTCGAGCGCCGCCGTTGGCTCGTCCATCAACAGGACTGCGGTTCGAGGATGAGGCTGAGCGCGATCAGTGCGCGCTGGCTCATCCCGCCGGAGAGTTCGTGGGCATACGAATCGAGCACGCGGTCGGGATCGAGGTAGAGATCCGACAGCAACTGTCTGGCCCGCTCCATTCCCTCCTCGACATCGTAGTCGTGAGCGTCGAGCGTCTCCTCGAAGTGGCCGCGGATCGACATGGTGGGGTTGAACGACGACAACGCGCCCTGGAACACCATCGACACCTCCTCCCAGCGGAACTCGTTGAGTTCCTCGTGGGACAGATCGAGGATGTCGACGGGGTCGCGGTCGTCCTCGGGGTAGTAGGTCACCTCGCCGGTGGTGATCCCCGGTTCCTCGACGGCGTCCATCATCGCGTTGGCGAGCATCGACTTGCCGCTGCCCGATTCGCCGACGACGCCGAGGATCTCGCCCCGGCGCAGGTCGATCGACACGTCGTCCAGTACCATCGCATCGCGGTGCTCCAGATCGTAGGTGACACTGACGTTGCGGGCCGTAATCACCGGGTCCGCGCTGTCAGGGCCGCGCTGTTCGAGTGTGTCCTGCATTCAGATTCCTCCTTCGTCGTCGTCGCTCGTGACCGGGCTGGGAGCCGTCGGGTTCGGACTCGAACCGGAAGCACCGCCACCCTCGTCGTCGCCGGCCACCGTCTCAGCGTGGCGCGCTCGGACGCGGGGGTTGAACACTCTGTCTGCGCCCTGTGCCAACAGCGTCAGGCCCAGCGCGAGGACGATGATCGTCACCATCGGTACGAGCAGCCAGTGGAACGCGGGGGGCGAGGATGTCGCACCGGCGCGGTTGACGGCTGCGTTCATCATGACGCCCCAGTTGACGCTGTTGTACGGCAGGACGCCGAGGAAGTACAGACCGACGGAGCCAAAGATCACGGCACGAGCCTGCTGGACGAAGTTCATCGTGATGTAGGGCATCAGATTCGGGATGATATCCCCCGAGATGATCGTCGGCGTCGACATCCCCATGATGCGGGAGGCCTCGACGTACTCGGCGTCACGCAGCGTCAGCACCTGTGAACGAATGGCGCGTGCCAGCCCCGCCCAGGCGTTGATCGTGATGAGCACGCCGATGACGACCGGACTGCCCTTGATATCGAGTGCTGCTGCGAGCACGATAGTCAACGGCAGGCCCGGAATGGTCATCATGATGTCCGTGATCACCATCAGCACGCTGTCTAGCTGTCCGCCCTTGTAGCCGGCGACGGTACCGATCACGGTCCCGAGACAGACCGTGAAGACGGCCCCCGAGGCGATCATGGTCAGCATCGACGGCGTCGCGTGGACGACCTGCGAGAGGATGCTCGTCCCCGACGCGGTCGTCCCGAGCGGGTACTCCATCGTTCGGAAGGCGCCGACGAGGTAGCCGCCCTGATTGGGCGATGGCTCAGTGATCAACATCGTCCCGACGGTTCCCACCAGCAAGTAAAACAGGACGACGAGCACGCCCGTGCGGGCGCGCCAGTCGTCCCAGACGATCCGCGCGGGCGCGAGGAGTTTTTCGTCGGCCCACTGACGGCGTCGCTCGCTGTCGGTCATCGACACGTCGGCCATCTGCTCGAACTCCGAGACCGACGACGACCCGCCGTCGGCCGCGATCCGGCCGTTGGCGGCGTGGCCCGAGATGGCGCTCCGACCGGGGTCGCGGTCCTCGTCCGTGAATTTCGCGGGCTCCGCGACCGCGTCGGCATAGCCGCCGACCGGGTGGTCCGCGACCGCGTCGGCATAGCTTCCGACCGGGTGGTCCGCGACCGCGTCGGCATAGCCGCCGACCGGGTGGTCCGCGACCGCGTCGGCGTAGTCGACGACTTCGTCCGCGTCGCCTTCGTCGCGCTCAGTACGACTCACGCGAACTCCCTCCTTTGGCACGGGGGTCGAGGATTCCGTAGGTCAGGTCGGCGATGGTGATGCCGATCACCATCGCGACGGTGATGATGATGAACCCGCCCATCATCAGCGGGTAGTCTCGCGCGCTGATCGCCTGGATCAGGTAGAACCCGACGCCGGGGTACGCGAAGATGTTCTCGATGATCACCGCGCCGCCGAAGACGGTCCCGATGGCGATCATCAGGCCCGTGTACATCGGCAGAATGGCGTTTCTGGCGACGTAGCGCAGCGCGATCCTGCGGGTCGAGAGTCCGCGCAGGCGGGCCACCCGGAGGTAGTCCTCCCCGAGCACGCGGATGGAGTTGCCACGCATCGACAGCGCCCAGCCACCGAACCCGACCAGCGCCATCGACGCGATGGGCATCGCCCCGTGGTACAGCACCGACAGCAGGAACGGGACGTTGAAGCCGACGGTCAGCTCAGAGGCGTAGCGCCCGCCAGTCGGAAAGAGGCCGTTGCGGTAGCCGAGATACGAGACAAAGAGCAGCGCCACCACGTAGCCGGGCGTCGAGTTCAGCACGAGACCGACGCCAGTGGTGCCGATGTCGAACGACGACCCTTCCTTGTAGGCCATGAACGCGCCCAGTGAGACGCCGACGGTAAAGGCGAGAAACAGCGCCGAGGCCGTCAGAAAGACCGTCCACGGAATGGCCGGCCCGATGATCGACATGACGGGCTTGCCGTACCAGATCGACTGGCCGAAGTCACCCTGCAGCATCGCGGCCATATACTCGTAGTACTGGACGTACATCGGCTCGTCGACGGCGATGTTCGTCTGGGCCGCGATGCGAGCGTTGATCTCGGACATCGACAGTTCGCTCCCGCCCTGTTGGAGCGCCTGCGCGCGCAGGTAGTCGAGCGGCCCGCCGGGAAGCAGGCGGATGAGACCGAAGCTCGCCGACACCACCACGTAGACGGTGAGCACCGATTGCGCGAGTCGTTTCAGTACGTAGCTCATGGATTGCTCCTACTGGCTCGCTGTCGAAAGCTCGGAAACGAGGTCCGAGGGGGTGACGGTCTCGCCGTCACGCTCCTGCTCGTGCAGGACCGGGGACTCGAACTCGCTCGGAAGGTTCCACGCGTTGGTGGCGTCCCAGCTGTTGAAGATCCACTTGTAGTGGAAGTAGGGATACGCCTGATCGTAGCTCGCCCACCCCTGCAGGCCGACGACGAAGTTGCCGTTGGAGTAGTCGCTGCCCCAGTACGTCGAAGTGTCCTGCATGACCGATTCGGCCTGGATGCCGAAGTCTTTGAGCTGTGAGACGACGGTGTTGGCACCGGCGACCCAGTCCGAGAAGCCCGAGGGACCTTTGATCGGGATCGACAGCGGTTCGCCGTCCTTCTTCCACGTCCCGTTTTGCTTCTCGTAGCCCGCGTCCTGCAGCAGCGAGGCGGCTTTGTCGGTCTGTGCCTCGCCGCGACCGTAGGTGTCGAACTCGTCGACGACGCCATCGAGCCACGCACCCTCGATCTGGCCGTTGAACTCACCGGTGAGACCGCTCGGGTACGTACACGCGATCTTGGAGTTCGTGCCGGCACCGGAGTTGGCGGCGACGTTCTCGCGGTTGACGACGTGAGCGATGGCCTTTCGCACACGGACATCGTCGACCGGTTCCTTGTCGAAGTTGAACACGAGACCCAGCCCCCAGTGGCGCGGGATGAGGCTGACCTGCACGGAATCGGGGAGCTGATTCAGGCGGTTCTGGGGCATGAACAGCGTCGCCGACCCGTCGGTCTCGTTGTTGATCAGGGAGTTCCAGCGGCCCTGATTCTGTGGCTTGTAGAGGTACTCGGCCTCGGAGTAGTTGATGTTGTCCGCGTCCGGGTGGTCGTCGTACTTCGACAGCAGGGTGCGCTGGCTGTCGGCGTCCTCGAACTGGAAGGGACCACAGCCGACCGGCTCCGGCGTCGTGTCGTTCGTCAGGTCGCTGAGTGCCTTCGAACGCTCGTCTTCAGTGGACGCCTCGTCGAGTGCGGTGACGAACTCGCCGTAGGATCCCTCGTGAGCGACGAGGTACTTCGGCTGGAGGTAGGAGAGCAGGATGGTCTCGTTGGCCGCTTCGACCAGCGAGATCTCGACGGTCGTCTCGTCGGTCGCGGTGACACGCTCGGAGACCTTACCCATGTCCTCGGGTGCGACGAACGTACCGAGGCTGCCGCCGTTGTAGATGTCGAGTTTGATCTGGTTCGCCACGTCCGTCGCGGTGACGGCGTCGCCGTTGTGCCAGGTCTGGCCCTCGCGAACCGACAGGGTGATCGTCTTGCCGTCGACGGTCCAGTCGGAGATGAGGTAGCCGGTGTACTCCTGTGTCGCGAGGTTGTACTTCATGAAGCGGTCGAACAGCAGTCGGCGACCCTCGGCGAAGTTCTGGCCGTTCCAGGGGTTGTACTGGGAGTCGGCAGGGACGGCCCACTGCGCGAAGGTCAGCCGGTCGTCGCTGCTCCCTTCCTTTGCGGTCCAGTCGCCCGAGCGCGGCAACCACTCGGTCGGCCAGTACAGTTGCGTCTTGTCGCTGTCGGCCGACGGCACCGACCAGTCGTCGGTCGTCTGGAACGACTGGGCGAGCTTCTCTTGGAGGGGAAGCACGGGCAGGCTCTGGTTCGTGATGTACGCCAGTTCCTGAATCTTGCGCTGGGCCTCGCTGGAGACCTCGACCGGAGTCGATGTCTCGGTGTCCGTGTCGGTCGAACCGCTCTCGCCCTCGGTAGTACCACCGTCACCGCCGGCGTCGGTGTTGGTCGCCTGCTGACCGCCACAGCCCGCGAGACCGGCGATACCGGCCATGCTGACGGCACTGACGAATCGGCGGCGGGATAGTAGCGATCTGTCCTCGGGATCAGTATGATTATTCGGCATGTTCGTCTACATCAGTAGAACACCCACACAATAAAAATTCCGGTAGAAATACTTCTTCGTGATTCTCATAGATTTAAGTAGGAGTCTCGCCTTGACGTTCGTGAACGATAGCAGACGACACCGTCTGCACGTCGTCGATCAGGGAGCTACGATGATACAGGACAGTACGAGCCGGCCACAGATCGCCGCTACCGCCCGTCTTCGGGCTGGTGGGACAGAGCAGCCGGTGCCGCGAACCAGTACGGGACAGCGAAGACACACCGGACGACCGGTGCGTGAAGGAGACGTTCGGTCGACAGAGCGGGGGCGAAGTCCTCGTTCACGCGGCCATGACGCGGGGGACCAACGACAGTACGGCACCGCCGGTGAGTGTCAATGAGCCACACACACCTCGACGCCGACGAGCAGGTGCCGGCGTCCGATCGCCAGTGGTGGAAGGAGGCGGTCGTCTATCAGATCTATCCCAAGAGTTTCTTCGACAGCGATGGCGATGGCATCGGCGACCTCGAAGGGATCGTCCAGAAGGCCGACTACCTCGACGCGCTGGGGGTCGACGCGGTCTGGCTCAATCCACCGTACGACTCTCCGCAGGCCGACAACGGCTACGACATCGCCGACTATCGGTCGATCTTCGACACCTACGGCGACATGGACGACTGGCGCGCGCTGCGTGATGCGCTCCACGAGCGAGACATCCGCCTCATCATGGATCTCGTGGTGAACCACACCTCCGACGAACACGAGTGGTTCCAGCGCTCGCGCCGGCGCGAGGGTGAGTACGCCGACTACTACATCTGGCGCGACGGCCGCCCGGCCGACGACGCCGACTACGACACCGACGACGGCCCGACCGACGAGGTCGCACCCAACAACTGGGAGTCGGTCTTCGGCGGGCCGGCGTGGAGCTACGACGACGAACGAGGCCAGTGGTATCTCCATCTGTTCGACGAGAAACAGCCCGATCTCGACTGGGAGAACGAGAAAGTCCGCGAGCGGGTCTACGAGATGATGCGCTGGTGGCTCGATCAGGGCATCGACGGGTTCCGCATGGACGTGATCAATCTCGTCTCGAAGACGCCGGGCCTGCCCGACGGCGACCCCGACAGCGGACTGACCGGCGCACAACACTTCATGAACGGCCCGAAGGTCCACGACTACGTCTCGGAGATGGTCGACGAGGCCATCCCCGACGAGTCGATCCTGACCGTCGGCGAGACACCGGGCGTCTCCGTCGCGGACGGACAACAGTTCGTCGGCCCGGACGGCGACGGACTGTCGATGGTGTTCCAGTTCGAGCACGTCGAGGTCGACCACGACGGCGACAAGTGGGCAGCCAGCGACTGGTCGCTGGCCGAGTTCAAGGAGATCATCGCTAAGTGGCAAACAGGGATGGAGGGCGAAGGATGGAATAGCCTCTATCTGAACAACCACGACCAACCCCGGATGGTCTCGCGCTTCGGCGACGACGAGCAGTACCGCCGCCGGTCCGCGAAGCTCCTCGGGACACTGACACACACCCTCAAAGGAACGCCGTTCGTCTATCAGGGCGAAGAACTCGGGATGACCAACGTCCCCTTCGAGGACCCCGAGGAACTCCGCGACGTGGAGTCGCTCAACTTCGTCGAGGAAGCCATCGAAATGGGCGAGGCCGACTCCTACGAGGACGTTCGTGAGGCCGTCGAAACCGTCGGCCGCGACAACGCCCGCACGCCGATGCAGTGGTCCGACGACGACGACGACGCCGGCTTTACCGACGGCGACCCCTGGATCAAGGTCAACCCCAACTACGAGCAGATCAACGTCGCCCGCGCCCGCGCCGACGAGGAGTCCGTCTGGCACTACTACCGCCGACTGGGCGACCTGCGCGAGGAGCGCGACTTGCTGGTCTACGGGACGTTCGACCTGCTCGCACCCGACGACGAGCAGGTGTTCGCGTACACGCGACGGCTGGGCGAGGAGTGGGGACTGATCGTCCTGAACGTCTCGGCCGACCCGGCGACGTTCACAGTTCCCGACGGACTGGCGGACATCGACATGGACCTCGCGCTCGCCAACTGCGAGGCACCGTCGACGCCACCGGCGACCATGGACCTCGATCCATACGAGGCCCGCATCTATCTGACGCCGGCGACGGACAGCGCCGAAATCGACCACGACAACTGATTCGACATGACTGCACACTCACTCACGACACTCGACGAGACCGAGCGCGAATGGTGGAAAGAAGCCGTCGTCTATCAGATCTACCCGCGAAGCTTCGCGGACAGCGACGGGGACGGCGTCGGCGACATTCAGGGCATCATCGACAGAGTCGACTACATCGACTCACTCGGAGTCGACCTGATCTGGCTCTGTCCCGTCTACGACTCACCCAACGAGGACAACGGCTACGACATCCGCGACTACCGGTCGATCCTCGACGAGTTCGGGACGATGGACGACTGGGAACGGCTGCTGGCCGAACTCCACGACCGAGACATCCGCCTCATTATGGACCTCGTCCTGAATCACACCTCCAGTGAGCACGAGTGGTTCCAGCGCTCGCGCCGGCGCGAGGGCGAATACGCCGACTACTACATCTGGCGCGACGGCCGCCCGGCCGACGAGGCTGACTACGACACCGACGACGGCCCGGCCGACGAGGTCGCACCCAACAACTGGGAATCGATCTTCGGTGGGCCGGCGTGGAGCTACGTCGCGGAGCGCGACCAGTGGTACCTGCATCTGTTCGACGAGAATCAGCCAGACCTCAACTGGCGCAACCCCGACGTACGCGAGGCGATGAAAGACGAGGTCGCGTGGTGGCTCGACCGTGGCATCGACGGCTTCCGCATGGACGCCGTCTCGCATATGTCCAAAACCGACGGCCTCCCGGACGGCGACCCGGAGAACGACCCCACAGGAGTCGAACACTTCACTCACGGTCCCCGTCTCACCGACTATCTCGAAGAACTGGCCGCGGACGTCCTCTCGCATCACGACATCACGACCGTCGCCGAGATGGGCCACACCTCCATCGAGGAGGCCGCCGCGTACCTCGACGACGAGTCGACCGGGCTGGACATGATCTTCCAGTTCAGTCACATGGGCGTCGACGGTGGCTGGGACCCCGATGCTGTCGGCGAGTGGGACCTCACCGACTTCAAGCGAATCATGACCGACAAGCAGACCGCCCTCGAAGACCACGGGTGGGACGCGCTGTTCCTTGGCAACCACGATCAACCCCGACTCGTCTCGCGCTTCGGTGACGAAGCGTATCACCGACGGTCGGCCTCGCTGATCGCGACCTTCTTACTGACGATGCGCGGGACGCCCTACGTCTATCAGGGCGAAGAGATCGGCATGACCAACGCGACTTTCGACAGCCTCGACGAACTCGACGACCCCCAGACCATCGGGCACGTCGAGCAGATGATCGCAAACGGAGAGGCCGATTCCTTCGACGACGTTCGAACCCTCGTCAATCACCAGAGCCGCGACCACGCCCGGACGCCGATGCAGTGGTCCGACGACGACGGTGCTGGCTTCACCGACGGCGACCCGTGGCTCAAATGCAACGCCGACTACCCGGAGATCAACGTCGCCAGCCAGCGTGACGACCCCGAGTCGGTCCTCAATCAGTACCGCGAACTGATCGACCTGCGCCACGCAGAGGACGTGCTCGTCTACGGCGACTACGACCTGCTCGCACCCGAGGACGAGCAACTGTACGCCTACACCCGCTCGCTCGACGACGACACCGTGCTCGTCGTCCTGAACTGGTCGAGCGAGGAGGCGACGTTCGAGAGTGACGCTCTCGGCTCCACGGACGCGGACGTGCTGTACGCCAATACGACACAGCCGCCGGCCGATCCCGACGGCGCAGCGTTGCAACCGTACGAAGCGGTCGTCTACCGCCTGTAATCGGTCAGTCAGTCCATTTCGGACGCTGCTCCTCTCGCAGGACGGCGACGGGCGAGTCTGCACCGAGCGTCCCTCGTGACGGTGTCGTCTCACCCTGAGCAACCGTCTGCGAGACAGTCGAACGCCGATCGATGAATGCCTACGATCGTTTCCTGTCCGGTGAGCGACAGCCGCCCTGTGGACGACAGGGAGCCAGACCGGACGACAGACGGCATGTTCGAACCGATGGTCCGTTGGTGGAACGTATCTGGTATGTGATCGGATTCGTGTATCGGTAGTAAAATCCCATAATCCCCACAAGCAGCCGTACTTCTCACTCGATATAGACAGAGCGCGTATCGGCAAGCCGAACTAATCTCGTTCTTAGGTTTCTCTATTCACATTTGATCTATTTCGATCCATATACACCATCCTCACCACTACTGGAGTAACTTCGACCGCGACAATGATTGGATACACAGACATTGCTTTCGGTCGAAAGTGTCGTTTCCCTAGAAAAAACACCTGCCAGTGAGGTGCCGTCTGAATCTTCCGTGTCCAGTCAGTAAACAGCCACTCGCCGGCGAAATCGGCGGAAAACCGTCATCTATTCAGTCACGCACGCTCTTGACAGGAGCACAATGAGCCAGCAGTCGGAACCAGCCGTGGAACCGGTCGACATCTACGAGGAACTCGGGGTGCGCGAAGTTATCAACGCTGCGGGAACCAAGACCCGCATCGGTGGGAGCCTCATCCGCGAGGAGGCACTGGACGCGATGAACAGTGCCGCACAGGGATTCGTCGAACTTGGCGACCTGCAGGCACGGGCAAGTGAACTAATCAGCGACGTGACGGGTGCCGAAGCGGGCTACGTGACATCGGGTGCCGACGCGGGCCTGCTCCTCTCGGCGGCCGCCGCCATCGCGGGCTCTGACGTGGCTGCGATGGACCGGCTCCCCGACACCGACGGACTGGCCGACGAGATCATCATGCCCCGGACGCATCGGACCGGCTAC
Source organism: Halomicrobium sp. HArcht3-1 (assembly GCF_058933345.1). Lineage (NCBI taxonomy): Archaea > Methanobacteriati > Methanobacteriota > Halobacteria > Halobacteriales > Haloarculaceae > Halomicrobium > Halomicrobium sp. HArcht3-1. The sequence continues at coordinate 19,714 of NZ_JBZYDM010000015.1, forward strand.
GACCACGCGCTGCGGGCAGCGGGTGCAGAAATCGTCGACGTGGGAACGAACGACTTCCATCTGGGAACCGGCGCGACCAACGTCGAGCCGTGGGAGATCGAACGCGCCATCGGCGAAGACACGGCCGCCATCGGCTACGTCCAGAAGACGTACACCCAGCCAGATCTGGAGACCGTCGTCGACATCGCCCACGACCACGACGTGCCCGTGATCGTCGACGCCGCCGCCGAGGTACCGCCCATCGAGAACCTCGAACGATTCGTCGAGACCGGGGCCGACCTCGTCGTCTTCAGCGGCGGGAAAGGAATTCGTGGCCCACAGACGACCGGGATCGTCGCCGGCCGGCAGGACCTGATCCAGTCGATCGCCCTCCAGCACCTCGATATGCACGTCGCACACGACGTGTGGGAACCGCCGCGTGAACTGATCGATCCCGAGACCGTCGACGGCGTCCCGCGACAGGGGATCGGCCGGCCGATGAAAGTCGGGAAAGAAGAACTCGCCGGCCTGATTCGCGCACTCCAGGTGTTCGTCGACCTCGACTACGAAGCGGTCAGTGCCGAGTGGCACGAGCAGGCGACCCGTGCTGCCGAGGCGCTGTCGGATCACGATCTCCTGTCGACGACCGTCACCGGCGGGGAAGGAGAGAACGTCGCCCCCGTCGTCGAGATCGAGATCGACGAGTCGGCGTCGGCAAAGGAACTCGTGGCCGCGCTCCGTGCCGAGGACCCGCGCGTGTACGTCGGCGCGGACGGGATGGACGACAACGAGATCGTCATCAACCCGATGTGTCTGGAAGACGACGAACTGAACTACGTCGTCGACCGGATCGAAGCGAACCTGTAACACAGCCGGAGAGAAAGCGCCAGTACGACGCCTCACGAGCGGGGGTTCGACACCCGATCCTCGACACTTATTGTCGGTCCCCACGAGAAACCGTCCATGGAAATCACGGACTACGATCTGTACGGGGTGCCACCGCGATGGCTCTTCCTTCGGCTCGAAACCGACGAGGGCGTCGTCGGCTGGGGCGAACCGGTCGTCGAGGGTCGATCGAAGACCGTCAGGGCGGCCGTCGAGGAGATCATGGACTCGTACTTGCTGGGGAAAGATCCGCGGCGGATCGAGGACCACTGGCAGGCGATGTACCGCGGGAGTTTCTATCGGGGCGGACCGATCCTGATGAGCGCCATCGCCGGGATCGATCAGGCCCTGTGGGACATCAAAGGCAAACACCACGGTCTGCCGGTGCACGAACTCCTCGGTGGCCGAAGCAGAGAAAAGATCAGGGTCTACCAGTGGATCGGCGGCAACCGACCTGACGAACTGGCCGACGAGGCGGCACAGCTCGTCGACGCCGGCTACACCGCGCTGAAGATGGACGCGACCCACCAGATGCGCCACATCGAGTCACGGGAGACGCTCGAAGAGATCGTCGGGCGCGTCGAACGCGTCCGAGATGCCGTCGGCGACGACGTCGACATCGGTGTCGACTTCCGCGGGCGCGTCTCGAAGTCGATGGCGAAGACGCTGACCCACCGGCTGAGCGAACTGGACCTGATGTTCGTCGAGGAGCCAGTGCTGCCGGAACACACCGAGCACCTGCCGGCGATCGCAGCACAGACACGGACGCCCATCGCAGCGGGCGAGCGACTCTACTCGCGGTGGGACTTCAAGCGACTGTTCGGAACCGATTCGATCGACGTGGTCCAGCCCGACGTCTCCCACGCGGGGGGCATCTCGGAGACGATCAAGATCGCGAACATGGCCGAGACCCACGACGTCGCCATCGCTCCCAACTGTCCGCTGGGGCCGATCGCACTCGCGGCGTCGCTGCAGGTCGACACGGCGGTACCGAACTTCTTCATTCAGGACCACGGGTTCGACATTCATTTACCGGCGAGCGACCGAACGTACCAGTACGTCGCGAACGATCAGTTCGTCTTCGAAGACGGCTACGTCGAGGTGCTCGACGAACCGGGACTGGGCGTCGACATCGATCAGTCACTCGTCGAGGAGCGAGCCGAAACCGAGGTGAACTGGCACAACCCGATCTGGCGACACGAAGACGGCTCGATCGCCGACTGGTAGCCGGGAGGCGTCCGTCGAGGGTCGAGAATGTGAACATTTATCACGCTAAACTCGCAATCTACGGGCATGGCAACGGGGGAAACAAGCGGGACCTTGACGGCACTCGGCAAGACGTTCAGGATCGTCGAGTATATGACCGAAAACGGTGGGAGCGTCCGCATTACCGAACTGGCGACGGCACTCGACATCTCGAAGAGTACAGTGTACAAACACCTGAACACGCTCAGGTCCGAGGGATACGTCGACAAAGACGGCGTCGAATACCGATTGAGTCCTCGATTCATCGACATCGGCGAACACGTCAAGTCCACGTTCGATCCCTACACGACGGCCAAGCCGGCCATCGATAACCTCACCGATACGATCGGCGAGACGGCCGGGCTGGTCCTCTTTCACGACAATCAGGCAGTCGACGTGTACACCGCAGTGGGAGAGCACACCGATCCCCGGTCTCTGACCACGTCGCGACACCTCCACTGCAGTGCCGCCGGGAAAGCAATCCTCTCGCAGCTTTCCGACGAGACGGTCGACGAGGTACTGGGAGACTCGCTCGTGTCGATGACGCCCGATACGATCACCGACCGGGAGCGACTGGCGACCGAACTGAGCCGGATCAGCGAGCGTGGTATCGCGTTCGCCCGGTCCGAACAACGGTCCGACCTGAACGGTGTGGCCGTCCCCATCGAGTTCCCGAACTACCTCGGTGCCGTGTACGTCGCGGGCACCGCGAGTCGATTGTCGAGCAAACGCCTCGAAGAGGACGTACCGGGTATGTTGCTGAGTACCGTCAGGGACATCGAAGCCGCCATCGAGTGACGGCGGTCGCCAACTGTCCCGCTACAGCCGTTCGTCTGCTACTGACCAACCGTTACCACCGTTTTCGAGATTAAAATAACTAACAGAATTGTGTATATATCCATCGAATTTAATAATCATTAATCATCTATCTGTGTACGCTGTACGCAGTTGGCATGGGAAGCCAGCGCATTCAGTGGGATACAACATGCAACGAAAGTCGATCACGATACTGTGCAGCCTCCTGCTCGTCACATCGGTGTTTACCGGGGTGGGCGTGGCTGCCGATTGTTCAACGGCACCGAAATACGACTCAACGACGCTTTACGAAGCCGGCGACCGTGTCACACACGACGGGTCGCTGTGGGAAGCCCAACTGGAGGTCCGTACCGTCGAGCCGTCGAGTGACAGTGCGTACTGGAGCATAGTCGGTGACTGTGACGGCTCGTCGGACGACGGCACGGCGACGCCGACGGCGACCGCAACTGCGACGCCAACCGCGACCGCAACTGCGACGGCGACCGCAACTGCGACGCCAACCGCGACCGCAACTGCGACGGCGACCGCAACGGACACGCCGAGCGGGGACCTCCCCCCGGCGTGGGATTCGTCGGTCGCGTACTCCGGTGGTGACCGTGTCACACACGACGGCGCGGTGTGGGAGGCCAACTGGTGGACCAAGGGTGACGAACCCGGCTCCAGTGGGGACTACGGCCCGTGGACGAAGGTCCGTCCCATCGACTCGACACCGACGCCGACCGCAACGGCGACCGCGACTGCAACCCCGACGGCGACTGCAACGGCGACCGCGACTGCAACCCCGACCAACAGCGCACCGAGCGCATCGGTGTCGGCGTCTTCGACGACGGTCGCCACAGGCGAGTCCGTCAGCTTCGACGGCTCGGGGTCCGCTGACAGCGACGGTTCGATCGCGTCGTACGACTGGACGTTCGGCGACGGCGCGAGCGCCACCGGCTCCGCGGTGTCACACAGTTACAGTTCGAACGGCACCTACACCGTGACGCTGACTGTCACGGACGACGACGGGGCGACCGACAGTGCGTCGGTGACCGTCGAAGTCGGTACCACGAACAGTGCCGGCGAGGATCGTGTCGTCGGCTACTACACGTCGTGGTCGCGCTACGACCGCAACTACATGCCCAGCGACGTGCCACTCGATAAGATCACGCACCTCAACTACGCGTTCCTGAAGGTAGCCAAGAACGGCAACGTCTCGTACTTCGACTCGTACGCAGACCCGAAGAACCTCGACGCGTTCGAACAGCGGAAGGCGAACCACCCGGATACCAAGATGTTGCTGTCGATCGGTGGCTGGACGCTCTCGGAGAATTTCTCGTACGCGGCCGCGACCGAGGAGCGCCGTGAGCGCTTCGCAAACTCCTCGATCGCGATCATGCGCAAGCACAACTTCGACGGCATCGACGTCGACTGGGAGTACCCCGGCGGTGGTGGCAAGTCCGGCAACACGGTGCGTGACGGCGACGTGGAGAACTTCACGCTCCTGATGGACGAGATTCGGACCCAACTGGACACCGCCGAGCAAACGGACGGCAAAGAGTACCAGCTGACGATGGCGACGAAGGCATCGCCCTCGAAGGCACAGGAACTCGAACTGAACAAGCTCGAAGAGGACCTGACCTTCGTGAACGTGATGACCTACGACTACCACGGTGCGTTCGACAGCAAGACGAACCACAACGCACCGTTGTACGAGGCGAGCGACGATCCGTCGGACAACGCCGCGACGTTCAACATCGAGGCAGGGATGACGGCCTACGAAGACAACGGAATGCCGAGCGACCAGCTCGTGCTTGGACTCCCGTTCTACGGCCGTAGCTACGCCAACGTCGCCGATGGCGGCGACGGCATGTACCAGTCGTTCAGTGGCTCCCCGAAGGGAAGCTGGGGCAGCGACAACGGCATCAAGGACTACTGGGACGTAGAGAAGAACTTCAACGGCACGTCCGGGTACGAGTACTACTGGGACAACGAGACCAAGACGCCGTGGGTGTACTCCGATACGGACGACATTCTCATCAGCTACGACAACGAACGATCGATCCGTATCAAGACCCAGTACGTCGAATCCAACGACTACGGCGGCGTGATGTTCTGGGAGTTCAACGGCGACCGGAACGAAGTGCTCCTCGACGAGACCAACCAAGAACTGAACGACTGATCGACGCCGATTCGTTCGAGATCGCGGCTCATTTTTCGCGCTGCCCGGCAAACGAGCAGATGGTTGTATCACGGCCAGTGCCGACAGCGCATCGATCACTGCGCGAATGCGGTGAGTGAAGCGTTGTATATTGGACTGTCTCGCTCGCGTGACCGCAAGCCAGTGCACTGAACGTCCGTGCCCCGCTCGACAGTCCCTGATCGAATAGTTCCCACACGACGAGAGGTCCGTCGGGTGTCTCGAACCACTTGGTTCGCTGCGCTCACGCTGGTTCGAACGACGCCACTGTTCACAGTGCGGTACGCATTCCGTTCAAACTGGGGACGGCGTGATTTCCGAGCCACCAACTCGACGGCACAACCGACAGCGCACGCCGACTGTCCACGAGCACCGTCGAAGGAGACACCAACGGAGTCACCGGCAGGTGAACGCACCAGTCGGGCAGAGGTACCACGACAAACGAGTGTCGTCACTGTCGATCGATGCGTCGAAAGAAAAGGATCGAATCGGTGAAGTCGGTCGTTAGCTACTGCACTCGGCGGGACCGACTTTCTCGAAGTCGTTCCACGGTGCAGGCTCGCGCGGACTCCACATCGTCTTGTCACTTTGCCACTTGTAGACCGAGCCGTTGTACCGAATCAGCTGATTCGGTGCGATACTGCTCTGTGATTCGAGCGTCGGAACGCAACCAACCTTGTCGGCACCTTTCGTCGGTCCGTCACCGGTTCCGTCGGCAAGGTTCTTGTTGACCGTGTTGAGCAGCGTCTCGTTGCGGTCGTTGGCGAGTTCCCACATCATCGCACCGCCGAGATCAGCGTTGTCGATCCAGTCGGCTTTCGTGCTGATCGAGCGCTCGTTCTCGTAGGTCAGGAAGATGTCGCGTTCGGCGTTGTAAAGCCACGGCGCGACGGCTTCTTCACTGTAGTAGTAGTCCCACGACTCGTTGTTGACGAGGTTCTTCTTGATGTCCCAGTAGCTGTAGATGCCGTAGGGGTTATCCCACGTGCCGTTGGGGAACGCACCAGCTTCTGCAGCGTCCGCTGGGTCGTTACTCGATCCCATCGCGGCTTTGACCGGGTTCGACTCGTAGAGACCACCGTCGCTGCCTTCTTCGACACCCTTTGCCGAGCGGCCGTACGCAGGCAGACCGACGGAGACGTTATCAGCGCCGAACGATGCAGCCCAGATCTGGGCCGCCTTGTTCACCGAGACGCGGTCACCTTCGGCGACCGAGCTTGGGGCGTTGTCGTAGAGGTTTGCGAGGTGTGCCGTGTTGTCGCGTGACGGCCAGAAGAAGTCGTAGGCCATCAGATTCACGTAGTCGACGTGTTTCGACATCTCCGATCGGTCGTACCCACCAGCGAACCACGGCGAGGCAGGCACGGCCGAAGTCACGAGACCGTCACTGTGACCGCGTGCTTCGAGTTCGCCGTCGACCGCTGCGAACAGCTTGTTGTAGTTTTTAGTGTCGCTCGAACGCGCGAACTTGTGGTCGGACGGAGCCGACCAGTTGTCGTAGTTCCACGTCTCACGTCGGTCCGGGTACTCCCAGTCGATGTCGATGCCGTCGAAGTTGTACTTCTCCATGATCGCGACCGACGTCTCGGCGAAGCGCTGTCGGCGCTCGGCCGTCAACGCGGCATCGGAGAAGTTACGCGAACGAGCCCAGCCACCGATCGAAAGGAGAAGCTTCGTGTCCGGGTGCTCTTTCTTCAGTTCGCTCAGCTCTTCGAGCTGCTCTTTCTGGTAGTCGCTCGGGATGAAGACTTCACCGTTGGGTCGCGTGTCCAGGAACGCGTAGTTGACGTGCGTGACCTGGTCCCACGGAATTTCGGACGGCGGATAGCCGCCACCCTTCTCTGCCTTCCAGCTCGCGTAGTACCCGACGACGCGCTTGTCGTGGTCATCGACGGACGCGTTTTCACCCGGATCAGTCGGCGTGTCCGTCGGCGTATCCGTCGGCGTATCCGTCGGCGTATCCGTCGGCGTGTCCGTTGGCGTATCCGTCGGCGTGTCCGTCGGCGTATCCGTCGGCGTGTCCGTTGGCGTATCCGTCGGCGTGTCCGTTGGCGTATCCGTCGGCGTGTCGGTGCCAACGTCGCTTACCTTGTTCCACGGGCCGTAGTCCCCACCGGCGCCGGGTTCGTCACCCTTGGTCCACCAGTTGGCCTCCCACACCGCGCCGTCGAAGGTCACTCGGTCGCCACCGGAGTACGCGACCGACGAATCCCACTGCGGGTAGTCGCCCGTCGGCGTGTCCGTCGGCGTGTCTGTCGGCGTGTCCGTTGGCGTGTCTGTCGGCGTATCCGTTGGCGTGTCCGTCGGCGTGTCCGTCGGCGTGTCCGTTGGCGTCGGAGACGGTGTCGGCGTCGCCGTGCCGTCGTCCGACGAGCCGTCACAGTCACCGACCTTGCTCCAGTACGCACTGTCACTCGACGGTTCAACCGCCCGTGTCGAAAGCTCTGCCGTCCACAGTGCGCCGTCGTGGGTGACCTGATCACCCGATTCGTAGAGCACTGTTCCTTCGTACTCGGGAGCGTCCGAGCAATTGGCTGCCGATGCGACCCCCGTCACCCCGGCTGCAATACTCGTGATGACGAGGAGAAGCGCCATCGTGATCGCTGATGTTTGTCGTTTCATGTGTATCCCCGTACGGCCGGCAGACAGACTGGACACCGGGGAGGTATCGACGGTAGCTCCCACCCCACCAGTGACACCGCAGTCTCATTGTCGCCCGTACGCTGTTTTTCACAACTGAGTTCTACGATTATAATTATAATGGTCGAATGTCGTTTTTATTTAGATCCTAACATAAACAGAGTGTGCGCGCCGTTATTTTCTATAAAGAAACACTTGGCGAATCTATATCGAACCGGGCGTGCAAAACACCGCCCTCCACGGAGACCCAGAGAGCGAAAACGACCATTATTTCACATTAGTGGATAAAGGGGCGTTCCCAGTCGTTGATACGGTTAGACCGCTGCCAAACAGCAGGATCACGCTGATATCGGGATTCATAACTCGAATCAGGCGAAGACAATAACACAGGTATTGCTGTTAGGGTTCGGAATCGGACTTGCCATGAATGCACTATTATGAAACAACGAAACGGACGGCTCCAGTGGCGCACTGCTCGAAAGAAATAGTCAGAACCACATAATAAAACTGAAGCTATAAGAATTTTGATAGAACCGTATTCGTCGACAATCGAAGTCGGAATCTGTCGGACGGCATCGACAGCTTATCCGATAAGGGGTCACGAGGTTCGATTTAGAGTTGTTACTGGCCGTTTTTCGTAGTGAATCAATTCGAGCGAGTCAATTTACCGAGTGACGACAGTGGTCGAAGAGTGTCGAGGGAGACCGTCTGCACCAGTAATGTAATATTTTTATATATGACGTTTGGAGTAAATGGATGGGGTGGCGAGTGAACGGAGAGAAGCAAAACGATGACCGATCGAATGCGACGAGTTAGCAACTATACATTATTTTGTAATGACGAATTAGCCAATACACTCATACGTGGGTATGAGAGTACTAGAAACGTCACGAACGGACGCGAACCTGCGGTGTCACGGGGACGATTCGGGATGGGTCCTTCCTGAACCGCGACCGCGTCAGCGGCTACAAAGGTAACAGAGCATATGACTGCATCAGATCTCGAACAGCGGATTGCAGAACTCGAAGCACTCGTCGAAGAGCATGCCAGGCGACTCGAAGACGGGACGACAGGACGCGGTCGGAGTGGTCTCTCCCGTCGGAGCATCCTTCAGTCACTGGGTGTGATCGGACTCGGAGGCTATGCTGCCGGCAGCGCGAGTGCCGACCCACAGGGGCAACTGGGAACGAGTACGGACCCCGTCAAAGAGGTGTACGTGGAGGCGCTCAACGGGGGTCTCACGGGCGGTACATCGATTACAGAACTGCTGGGGGATGGACTCTCAGAGACGAACGGAACGCTCGAAACGGCAGTCACGGGCGCGAGCAACCGCGGCAACGGGAGTGGCGTGTTCGCCAGCAACGCCGGTGGGACGCTCGGGTTTCGATCGCTCGTCGGGGGCAACAACATCTCGCTGTCGAGTACCACCGACGAGGTGACCATCGACGCCGACAGCGTCGGCGAAGCGAACACAGCCTCGAACGCCGGGAGTGGTGCGGGACTGTTCAAAGGAAAGACAGACGTCGATCTGGTGTTTCGGAGTCTCACGACCAGTGGCGCACTGTCGGTGACCGAGAACACCGACACCGTCGCCATAGAGGGACCGTGGGCAGACGCCGACGCAGATGATCTACTCGAACCGGTCGCCCCTTACACCGGCGTCGACCTGACCACGGTTCAGGCCGACGAGATCAAGGGCGCGGGCGGTGCTGCGCACCTGACGCTCGCGAGCGGCGGCCCGCTCACGCTCGGTCAGACGCTCGACACCGGCGGTAACACGATCACCAACAACGCTGGCAACGTCGTGCTCGACTCGGTCCTCGATCTCTCGGCGAACGACCTCGCCGACGGCGCGACCACCATCTGGGATACCTCCGCAGGCTACATCCCACAGGGACGGCTCGAAAACGACGCAGTGACGGTCAGTACCGGGACTGGCCTGACCGGCGGGGGATCGGTCGCACTCGGTGGCTCGACCTCAGTCGATATCGACGGGGGTGGCGTCAGTACCACCGAACTCGCCGATGGCAGCGTCACCACCGCCAAGATCGCGAGCAACGCCGTCACCGGGACCGAGATCAATCTGGGTGACATCGCTGGCGAGAACATCACCGTCGACACCACGGAAGACAAACTCGACGTGTCGGGTGCCACGCCGAATATGGTCGATAGCAACGGTGACGATCTGCTCGAACCGGTCAGTCCCTACACCGGGATCGACGCGGCGACAGTGCAAGCCGACGCGATACAGGGCGCGGGCGGCAATACGCACATGACGCTCACCAGCGGCGGCCCGCTCACGCTGAGTCAGCCGTTGCAGATGGGGACGAACCCGATCCGATCGGGGTCGGGACAGGCACTCACTTTCCAGACCGACACGAGCCAGCGGACGCTGCAACTCGGAGACCCGAAAAAGGACAATAACGATAACATCGCAGGCGGAAATATTCTCGGCGGCCACCAGAACAACGTCATCAACAGCGGCGTCGGTGTCGTCATCGCCGGCGGTGGTGCGAACAATGGCCTCGAAAACAGCGTCAACGGGAACTACACGACCGTCGGTGGCGGACGGTCGAACACCGCAAGTGCGGACGACGCGACGGTCGGCGGCGGAAACAACAACGGCGCGTCGGGACTGTATGCCGCAGTCGGCGGCGGATACAACAACGGGGCGACAGCCCAGTCTGCCACCGTCGGGGGCGGTCAGAGCAACAGCGCGAACGCGAACAGTTCGACTATCGGTGGCGGAAACAACAACAGCGCGGGAGGGAATTACTCGACCGTCGGCGGTGGACAGAACAACAGCGCGGGCGGGAACCACGCGACCGTCGGCGGCGGCAAGGGCAACAGCGCGACGGCCGGACACGCGACTGTCATCGGAGGGAGTGACAGCTACGCGACCGGACAGTACTCGATGGCTGCTGGTCGGGACGCGAAAACCAAGACCTCTGGCGACCCAGCGACCAACCACGACGGTGCGTTCGTATGGGGTGACGGGACGACGACGACGGTCCGATCACAGGCCGACAATCAGTTCGTCGTGCAGGCGGGCAAGGGTATTTACCTCGGCGACGACGGTGGCCCAGCCGGTGACTTCTACACGGACTCCACCCCCAAGCTGATCAACACATCCGCCGGCGCGTACCTGACGACCGGTGGCACGTGGACGAACAGTTCGAGTCGAACCGTCAAAGAGAACATTACGCCGGTCGATGGTCCGTCGGTCCTCGAAACGGTCGAGTCACTGTCGATCAGCGAATGGAGCTACGAGGACGAAAACGCCGGCATTCGCCACGTTGGACCGATGGCCGAGGACTTCTACGAGGCGTTCGGGCTCGGTGGCGACGACAAACACATCGCCTCGCTCGACACCGCCGGCGTCGCGCTCGCTGCGATCAAAGGACTCGCCGAACGGCTCGACACGAAAGACGAGCGGATCAAACAGCAGGCCGAACGGATCGACGATCTCGAAGCCGACCGCGAGGAACTCGAAGCCGACCGCGACGACCTCGAAGCCAAAGTCGAGGCGAAAGACGAACGCATCGACGAACTCGAAAGCCGACTCGAACGGGTCGAAGCGGCACTCGATCTGGACGAGTAACGGGCGTCAGAACGCAGCGAGCGAGCAGCGATTACTCGACGACGCGACCGTCCTCGACAGCGTCGACGCGCTCGCGGCCGCCGTAGGTGCTCGCTGCCAGCGACACTTCGACGGTCTCGCCGGCATCGAGTGTCTTCATCGTCCCGTTCTCACGCTGGGCATCGGGATACGAGTGGCCCGGATACGCGGTCGTCGGCTCGATGCCGGCGGTGTAGTTGCGCCCCCAGAACGGCGACTCGTCCATGCCGCCGAAGGCCTGCCAGTACCACAGTGACTCGAAGTGCTCGGCCGGGTACGACAGCGCGAAGCCGAGATCGAGATCGGTGTTCGTGACGGCGTACCAGCCGTCTTCGACGTTTTGCAGGTAGGCCTGATCGTGGATCTCGCTGTCGGTCGGCGGGAACTCGCTGAGATCGATCTGGTCGCCGTTGTCCCCTTCGGCAATCGGCCACTCGAAGTGCTGGTCGCCGGCCAGTCGGTTCGTCTCGTGGCTCTCCGGGTAGTCGTCGATGTAGCTCTCGCCGGCGGGCACGTCGAAGCGGGCCGCGGGACCGAGCAGCGGCCGCCCGAGGGCGACGTGGTGCTGCCAGACGTATTCGAGGTCGTACTCGCCCTCGTTGGTGACCGATTCGTCGATTTCGAGGCGGGATTCGCCGGCCGGCAGTGTGAGTTCACGCGTGACGGCGAAGGGGTATCGTCGGAGGCGTGTCGTCAGTTCCAGTGACACCGCCTCGTCGTCGTCCTGCGTCACGGTCGCGTCCCACGGGATCAGGGCGCTCTCGCCGTGATGATCGTAGCGGTTGCCCGGGATCGACATCGGACCGCCGGCGACGGGAATGTTCAGCTGCCACCCCCCGGGGTAGTGCTCGTTCCACGTCATCTCCGTCGACGGGGTGCGTCGGTCTGCGGGCGGGTCCCACTGGTAGTCGGCGTGATAGAGGACGTCCACGTCGGTGCGCTTGTCGCGGAACTCCAGAATGTCGCCCCCCTTGCCGGGCACCACCATCACGCGAAGGTGACGGTTCTCCAGAATCGCCGTCTCCATCCCCCGATACGTGAAGTCGGTCGAGATACTCGGTCGCTCGTCGAAATAGCCCATACGCGAGGGTGTCGACCGACTGGTATATAAAGACCGTTCTAACGGCTGACCGGCGTCGGCCCAGAGTGAAACACTGCCAACAATAATGAGCGCGGGTGGCGAACCGGGGAGTATGTTCGAGACGATTCTGGTCCCGACCGACGGCAGCGACTATGCTACACTGGCGCTCGATCACGTCGTCGACATCGCCCACCACTTCGACGCGACGGTCCACGTCCTGACTGTCGTCGACGTGCGCGATCTGGAGACGGCACCGGACGTCGATCCGTTCGAAGCGGAGGCGTCGGCACTCGTCGGGGAGGCCGCCGACGACATCGACGGCGACATCGAGACGGTGCGAACGGTCCGAACGGGGTATCCCGACGAGGAGATCCGTGCGTACGCCGAGCAGGTCGAGGCCGACCTGATCGCGATGGGCACCCACGGCCGGACCGGTGTCCAGCGGTTCGTCCTCGGGAGTGTCGCCGAGAAGGTCGTTCGCCTCTCGGACGTGCCCGTGTTGACGGTGACGGACGACGAGATCGGTCGACTCCCCTACGAGAACGTTCTCGTCCCGACCGACGGCAGCACCGGGGCGAACGCAGCACTCGGCCCGACAGCAGCGATCGCGACGGCGTACGATGCGACGGTCCACACACTCTCCGTCGTCGACACGCGGGCGCTCGGGGCCGACGTGCGCTCGGACATCCTCGTCGACTCGCTCGAAGACAACGCGACCGATGCACTCGACGATCTGGCTGCCGAACTCGACGAGAACGGCATCGAGACGATCAGGAAACAGGTGATGTTCGGGACGCCACATCAGTCGATCAACAACTACGTCGAGGACAACGAGATCGATCTCGTCGTGATGGGAACTCACGGCCGGACCGGACTGGACCGGTATCTGCTTGGCAGCGTCACCGAAAAGCTCGTGCGGACCGCACCGGTGCCGGTGCTCTCGGTCCGTGTGCCCGAGACCGAGGCAGAAGGTCAGAGTGACAGATAGCCCGTGACCAGCAACACGACGTTGTAGACGGCGTGGACAGCGATCGGGACCGCGAGGTTCTCCGTGTATTCATAGACCGCGCCGAAGACTGCCCCGACGCAGGCGATGAGGGCCGCGCCGGCGAGGATCGGGCCGACACGGCCGGTGTAGTTCGTGAGATGCAGCGAGCCAAAGAGCAGGCTCGCGCCCGCGATGGCCGGGCCGGGACCGAGGCGGGTCCGTAGCCGTCCCTGAATCGCACCGCGAAAGAGCAGCTCCTCGGCCGGCGCGACGACGATCACGGAGAGGGCAGCCAGTCCGAGCAGGAAGGTCGGGTCGGCTGCCGCGACCTCACCGACGACGGAACCGGGCACGAGGTCCAGCGCCGAGAGCACCAGCGAGACACCGATCGCGACCGCCAGCGCGGCGAGAACGCCACCGACGACGACGGGAACGGCCGACACCGACGGCACGGCGAAGGGAACCGGGACCCCGCGAGCGCGCACGTAACCGTAGCCGACCGCCAGAAACACGAACTGCCCGACGGCCGTCCCGGCGAGGACGACCAGCGTCGTCGTGAGATCGTAGCCAAGCGCGAAAAGCGGGACGAGAAACACCGCGCCGACGAGGTTCGCGACGAGGAACGCGAGGGCCACGAGCACGATGGTTTCGAGGGCGAGCCAGACCGACCGCGGCGAGGCAGATGATTCGAATGCCATACCGATCTAACGGCCGTCGGGCAAGTAAGTATACGCTGACACACGCTGTGTACAGGTGACGATGAGACGGGCGGGTGGTCGAAACGCGAGCCAGTCCTGTTACTCAGCCTAGTCTTTTGCTGGCGGCGTCCGTACGTCCCGTATGGTCTCTCGACTCACGAAGACGGCCGCGGCCGCTGGCGGACTGCTCACACTCTGGCTCGGCTGGGGTGCCTACAGCAGTCGGAGTACCGACGAGATTCCCTACGAGACGGTCGACGAAATCGACGGCGTCGAGATCCGACGCTACCCGCTGTCGATGCTGGCCGAGACGACGGCACCGTCTCAGGGGGTCGCGTTTCGGCGACTCTTCGACTACATCTCGGGGGCCAACGAAGCAAGCGAGGACGTGGCGATGACGACCCCCGTCGCGACGCGGGGCGAGTCGGTCGACGTGACCGCGCCGGTGCGAACGCTCGGTAGCGAGACCGTCTCGATGACCGCGCCCGTCCGCTCGGGCGCGGACGGCGACAGCGCGACGATGGCGTTCTACCTCCCGGCGGCGTACACGCCGGCGAGTGCGCCGACGCCGACCGACCCGAAAGTCCGACTCGTCATCGAACCGGCCCGGACCGTCGCCGCGAAAGGGTTCTCGTGGTACGCGACCGAGGACCGCGTCGACAGTGCGCGCGCGGTGTTGCTCGCGGTGCTCGACGAACACGACATCGAACGGCAGGACGAACCGATCGTCTGGCAGTACAACGACCCGTGGACGCCCCCGTTCATGCGACGCAACGAGGTCGCCGTCACGGTCGCCGACGAGTGGGGCGACGCGTAGCTACTCGATATCGATTCGGTGGCTGCCCTCACCCGGTTCGGCTTTCCCGACGGTGACCGTCAGCACGCCGTTGCTCAGGGTCGCGTCGACGGCAGTCTCGTCGACGGCGTCCGGGAAGTGAATCCGTCGGGAGACGGTCTCGTGGCTTCGCTCGTGGTGGACGTAGGTCGCCTCTTGATCGTCGGTCTCGGACGACCGTTCCGCGTCGATGTGGAGCGTCTGGTCGCTGATTCGCACGTCGATGTCGTCCTTCTCGAAGCCCGGCAGGTCCACCGTGACGACGAACTCCTCGTCGTGCTCGACGAGGTCCATCGACGCCGAGTGTTCACGGGGCGTCCACTGACTCCAGTCCAATCGACCGGCCGACTCGTCGAACTGGCGGCTCATCCGCTCGAAGAACTCTTCGAGTTCCTCGAAGGGGTTTCGCTGTGACATAGCACGTCGAGAGTGGCCCACCAGTCGGGCTTTGTTATACCGAGCTTTCGACGACGGCGGTCGAAGTTGGTCGTGCTTTCGAAGGGTAATCACGTCGTATCGGTGTGGGAGATTCACGCATGCATTCACGTATATAGTACTCCCGAGTGAAATTTTAGACTGATATTTGGCAGGAAATATTTAGGCCGGTCTTCGGCGATCCGTAGAGCGATGACAGATCTGCGCGGGATGATCGGGACCGGGAGCAGTGGGATAGTCCCCGCGAGACTACGAGGGAGTTACATGGCGAAGTTCGGCATCGCCCTCGCGATCTTGTTGCTCGTGACGGCGACCGTCGGTGTCTACACCCAGCAGGCGGTGGCGACCGAACTGGAGGACGACGTGGATAGCGAACTCCAGACCGTCGGCGAACTGACCGCCAACGATCTCGAAAACTGGGTAGACCAGCGTCGACTCGTCACCCGCGAAGTGTCGAAGAATCACTGGCTCGCGACCGGTGCGGTGGCCTCGACACTGAACTCCGAGTTCAACGATCTGCCCGACGACGTGGTCGCGCTGCACTACATCGATACGGAGAGTGCCGCGGTCGAATCGACGACGATGAACACGCTCTCCCACCAGAACCTCAGAGAGCGAGGTGATCCGTGGGCACAGGACGACGTGACGTTCGATCAGATCGATACGGTGCTGGTCTCGGAACCGTACAGCCTCGGCGACGGCCGGACGGTCATGGCCTTCGTCAGTCCGGTGCCCGCACAGCAGCACAAGGCGGTCGTCCTCTTGGCGGACGTATCACGGGTCGCTGCCGGCTTCAGAAGTCCGGTCGAGGGCAGCACCACACAGGTCGTCGACGGTGACGGCCGGATCGCGTTCGCCAACGACACGGGCGCGATCGGTACCGAATACGTCGCCGGGGCGGGCGTCCAGTCCGAGGCGATCCAGCGCGGACTGGCCGACGAGAGCGGCGTCCTCGACGGCGCGACCGCCGCCGAGGGCGAAGACACGCTCGTCGCCTACGCGCCGGTCGCCGGGACCGACTGGACGGTCGTCGTCCACGCCCCGAGGGCGAACGCCTACGCACTCGTCGGAACCGTGACCCGACCGCTCGTCGTCCTCGTCGGCGTCGTCGTGCTCGGTCTCGGAGCCGTCGGTCTTACGCTGGGACGAAACACCGTCCGCTCGCTGGACCGACTGACGGAC
Organism: Halomicrobium sp. HArcht3-1; assembly: GCF_058933345.1. NCBI lineage: Archaea > Methanobacteriati > Methanobacteriota > Halobacteria > Halobacteriales > Haloarculaceae > Halomicrobium > Halomicrobium sp. HArcht3-1. The sequence continues at coordinate 36,296 of NZ_JBZYDM010000015.1, forward strand.
TACGCCGGTGCGGTGGCCGCTGGCGACCTCGACGCCGAGGTGCCCGAAAGCGACCGGACGGACGAACTCGGCGAAGTCGTCGACTCCGTGGCCGACATCCACGCCTACCTCTCGACGGTCGCCGAGCAGGCCGACGCCATCGCGGCCCAGCGCTTCGACGCCCCCGTCCTCGACGACGACGTGCCGGGCGAACTCGGGGTCGCGCTCGACCAGATGCGGACCGATCTGGAGACGATGATCGACGATCTCGATGCGGCCCGCGAGGAAGCGGAGACCGCCCGGCGAGAGGCCGAACAACTTAGCGACCACCTCGAAGCGCAGGCCGACGAGTTCGCGGCGGCGATGCGCCACGTCGCCGACGGCGACCTGACCCGGCGGCTCGACCCCGACGGCCAGAGCGCGGCGATGACCGAGATCGCCGAGTCGTGCAACGCGATGCTCGCAGAGATGGAAGAGACCATCGAGGAGATTCAGACGTTCGCCGGCAGCGTGGCCGCGGCGGGCCAGCAGGTCGCGACCTGTGCCGAGGACGTGGAGTCGGCCAGCCAGCAAGTCGACGACGCCATCGAGCGGATCGACGAGGGAGCGACGACCCAGTACGACCGCCTTCAGGCGATCGGCGACGAGATGAGCGAGCTTTCGGCGACCATCGAGGAGGTCGCCGCTTCGGCCAACGAGACCGCGACAGTCGCGAGCGAGGCCGCACGAGAGGGCGAGCGTGGCGCGCAGTTGGCGACGGAGTCGGTGGCGACGCTGGATCGACTCGAATCCACCACGGCCGAGACGGTCGACGCGATGGCCGCCCTCGAAGACGAAATCGCCGCGATCGGCGAGGTGGTCGACCTCATCGACGACATCGCAGAGCAGACGAACGTGCTAGCGCTGAACGCCTCGATCGAGGCCGCCCGGGCCGGGGAAGCCGGCGAGGGCTTCGCCGTCGTCGCGGACGAAGTCAAGCACCTCGCGACCGAGACACAGGCGGCGACAGCGGAGATCGAGGATCGGATCGAACGCGTCCGGGCGACCACCGACGATACCGCCACCGACGTGCGCGAGATGCAACAGCACGTCGTCGAGGGCATCGAGACGATCGAGGAGAGCCTCGACTCGCTGGAGCGACTGGGCGAGGCCGTCCAGCGCGCCAACGAGAGCGTCCAGTCGATCGACGACGCGACCGACAGTCAGGCCGAGGCCAGTCAGGAAGTCGTCGCGATGGTCGACGGCGTCACCGAGATCAGCGAACGCACCGACGCCGACGCCGACCGGGCCGAGGATGCAGTCGCCGCCCAGACCGACGCAGTGGCCGCCATCGCCGACAGCGCCGACACGCTGACCGACGACGCGGACGGACTCACCGACCGACTGGCGGGCTTCGACACCGACACGACCGGGCCTGACGTGACACTGGCCGAGACCGATGACGACAGCGAGGGCCGGCCCCTCGGCGACGATGCCGAGACCGACGCGATTCCGGCGGACGGCGACGACGTGGAGGCCCAAATCCGTGCGGCAATCGAGCGCGGCGAGGGGGCAGCGATTTCGACGGCTGGCGAAGAAAGTGGGGCGAACACGGACCGAGAGCGAGAAATCGTCGACGAGGACGCGACTTCGCAGGACGGCGACGACGTGGACGACGCACAGCCACCGGCACGGCACCAGCCCAGAGACACCGGTCACGTGACCGTCGAGACGGACGTGCTCACCGTCGACGGCGGCGAATCGGGCGACGAAAACGAGTAGTCGCTGCCGGTGACCGCCGACGCGCCCGGTCGAGCGGTTCGAATCAGAGAAGGCGAGACAGCGCGAATCACTCGAAAAGCCGGAAGGCGAGGCTGTACATCCGCCCGACCGACTCGGCACCGATGTCGGTCGCGAGCCGGTCCGCACGCCCAGCCAGTGTGTCGCCCACAGCACCGTCGCAATCGGCGGCGAATGCCGCTGCTGCCTCTGCGTGGGCCGAGAGGTGGTTCTCGGTCCAGGGCACCGGATCGAGCAGCGTCCGCTCGCGCTCGACACGCCAGCCGTCACCGGTGAAGAAGCGTCGCAGGACGGGAGCCGGATAAAACGTCAGCGCCGGGCGACCGGTCGCCAGCTGTGCGGCGGCGTTCTCGACGGCGAATAGCTCCCGCACCGCCGCGTCGTCGGGCAGTGGCTCGTAGTCGTCGACGACGAGGTGACAGCCGGGCGCGGCGACCCGACGCAGTTCCTCGGCGACGGTCCCGAGTGCCGCCGGGTCGAGGACGTTACAGAGCGCGTGGGCGGTGATCAGGTCGACCGAGTCGTCGGGCAGTGGGATCGCTCGCAGGTCGGCGTCGAGGACGGCCAGTCGGTCGGCCGCGTCGGGTCGAGAGGTGGCACCAGCGACGCGTTCGCGGGTCGTCCGAGCGTGTTCGAGATCGTTCGTCACCGCGTAGACGCGGCTCGCACCGGCATCGAGCAGGCCGGCGCTCGTGTTGCCGACACCGGCCCCGGCTTCCAGACAGCGCCGCCCCTCGACCGGCCGGTCGGCGAGCGCCGCGGTGACCGTCCGGGGAACGTCCATCGCTCAGTGGTGCAGCTGTTCGGGGACCGGGCTGTCGTCGTGGCGCGAGGCCTCGATCAGCGACCGCTGGGCGGCCTCGTCCATCCCGTCGTAGTCGGCGGCGGCCTCGCAGATCATCGTGACGAGCTTTGGGTCGCCGGCACTGACGACGCTCGTCAGCCCCTGTGAGGCCGCGAAATCGAAGCGCTCGCGGATCTCGTCGGGGGCCGAGACCGGCCGGTACCAGTTACAGAAGGGGCGATCTGCCTCGGGCAGTTCGTCCGTGTCGGGCCACGGGCCGTCGGCGAAGGCCTTGATCCCGAGCGTGCCAATCGACTCCTCCTCGGCGCGCCGAAGAACGGCCTCGTAGTCGTGTTCGCCGTCGTCCTTGCCGACGACGACGGGGTTCAGGGGGAACATCAGCGTCGCCAGATCGTCGATGCGGTCGATAGCGTCGATGATGAGGTCGGGCCGACTGTGGCTCGTCAGCCCGATGTGGTCGATGATGCCCTCCGCTTTGGCCTCGCGGAACGCTTTCAGCGCGCCGTCCGCGCCCGTGATCTCGTCCAGTTCCTCGTCGTATTCCAGCCCGTGGACCTGATAGAGGTCGATCGTATCGACGCCCAGGCGGTCGCGTGATCGTTCGAGCGTTCGCCACGCGCCCTCGTAGTCTCGCTTCTGGGTCTTGCAGCCGAGAAAGATGTCCTCGCGGTGCTGGCGGAGCTTCGGGCCGAGTTTCAGTTCCGCGTCGCCGTAGGTCGGGGCCACGTCGAAGTGATTGACCCCGTAATCGAGGACGTGCTCGACCATCTGGTCCGCGCCCTCCTGTTCGAGCCAGTTGAGCGCGATGGTCCCGAACGTCATGACGGTGCTGTCCTGACCGGTCGTCCCGAGCGGGCGAGTCTCCATAGCCCCGATTCAGGTCGGCGAACGCATAAGCGTTACAACAATTGTCATCACCCGGACGTGTCTATCCGTGGGTCGAGGACGCCATAGGAGAGGTCCTGTGCGACGTTGCCCAGCACGCCCACGGCGATGATCACGAGCGTCCCACCCAGCAAGACCGGGAGGTCGCGCTGGTCGACCGAGCGAAAGAGTAGCGCGCCGAGACCGTCGATGCCGAACAGGACTTCGACGACGAAGACGGCCAGGACGAGCAGGGCGAGCGCTTCGGTGAACACGAGCGAGAAGATGGGGACTGCGGCGTTGCGCAGGACGTGGGTCGCGACACGAAGGCGACTGCCACCGGTGGCCGCCACGAGGCGGACGAAGTCGGCCGCGGCGTACTCGGCGGCGTGGGCGCGGGCGTAGCTGACGACCCCGCCCAGCATCGTCGTCGCGGTCAGGAGGATCGGCAGGAGGTGGTCGAACACGAGCGGCGGGCGGGCGATCACGCCCCCCGCGGCGAGCGAGACGAGCAGGCCACCGAGCCAGAAGTTCGGGAGCGCAAAGCAACAGTAGGCCGTCCCCAGTCCGAGCGTCCCGAGTCGACTCTCGGGGTTGAGTGCGACGTACAGACCGAAGGCGACGCCGACGCCGACGGCGAGGGCGAGTGCGGGGAGGACGTACATCGCCGTCCGGCCGGTCGCAGCGATGACGGCCGGGAACACTGGCTCACCGCTGACGAAGGAGGTACCCCAGTCAAGCGTCACCATATCGCCCATCCAGTCGGCGTACTGGACGACCAGCGGGCGATCCAATCCACGCGCCGCGAGGTACTGCTCGCGGACGGCGTCGATGGCGTCTTGCTCTTTTCCCGCCCACTTGAGCGCACCCACCTGTCGCTGGAGGACCCACTCTCGTGTGAGGGTAAACAGGGCGAACACTGCAGTCAGGACGGCCCAGGCAGCCAGCCCACCGAGGGCGAGGCGCCAGGCCACGATACGGAGGAATCGCATCGGCACAGGCTATCGGCGCCGGTCGTGATAAAGACTGTCACCCATCGCTCCGCAGTGTTCAAATAAGCAATCCCGGTCTCCGAGCAGCAGACACCGAAAGCCCTCTCGCAGTTACGGTCCCGGGACCGCCGCTGCGCGCCGTCGGTGCTTGCGGGGTCCGGGTTCCCGTAACTGCGCTCGCCCTTTCATCCACCAGGGTTTAGACAGCTGAATAGCTGAATCCTGGTGGATGGAAGGGCGAGGATCGGTAGCCAGACCTGCGGCGGCACTATTCGACCACAGGGAGAATATCCGCCACAGGTCTGGCTAGCGAGTCGAGGGCTTTCGGTGCCTTGGACTGCCCGTACTCAGTCCCTTATCTGAACACCACCCATCGCTCGGTGGGGCAAACGAGCGGGTGGGAGAAGGACCGAGTGCAGTATTGTACAAACCGAGAAATACTTTTGGCTCTGGCAGTCGAACGAATCGGTATGAGTGACACCGCCGTCGACGGTGACGCAGTGAGGACCAGCGGCGCGAGTGCGGTGCGACGGGCAGATCCGTCACTCGACGTGATCCGGTCGGTCTGGGACCCTTCGTGTACGGCCCGGACGGGCCTGCGAGGGGGACTCGAATGACGGTCACGGGCCCGCCGACCGACGTCGAGACCCACCGGTCCGACCTCGTCGACCTCGCACTCGATCTGCTCTCGGTGGACACGTCGAATCCGCCCGGCGACACCACCGCACTCGCCGACCGGATCGAGACGTATCTAGCTCCTCTGGGCGTCGAAGTCGAGCGATACACCGTCGACCCGGCCAAGCCGAACCTCCTCGTGACGGTCCCCGGCGAGACCGACACGACGCTCCTGTACAACGGGCATCTGGACACGGTACCGTTCGACGCCGCGGCGTGGTCGTACGATCCGCTGGGCGAACGCGTCGACGACCGCATCTACGGACGCGGGGCGACCGATATGAAGGGCGCACTCGCGGCGATGCTGTTCACCGTCTCCGCGTTCGCCGAGACCGACACGACGCCGCCAGTCACGCTGCAGTTCGCGTTCGTCAGCGACGAAGAGGTCGGGGGCGACGCCGGCCTCCCTGCGTTGCTCGACGCCGGCCTGCTCGACGCCGACGCCTGCGTCATCGGCGAACCGACCTGTGAGGAAAGCCGCCACTCGGTGACGGTCGCCGACCGGGGCAGCATCTGGCTGACGCTCGACGCCAGCGGCGAGGCGGCACATGGCTCGCGGCCGGTACTGGGCGAGAACGCCATCGATCGGCTCTACGGCGCTATCGAGACGCTGCGCGAGCGGTTCGGCAACCGACAGTTCGACCTCGACCCCGACGTGGCGTCGGTCGTCGCGGAGTCGGTCGAATACTACGCGCCGACGATGGGCGAGGCGACCGCTCGTGATCTCTTTGCGACCCCGTCGATCAATCTGGGGACCATCGAAGGCGGAGCGGCGATCAACAGCGTCCCCCAGTCGGCCCGTGCCGAGATCGACATTCGGCTAACAGCAGGGGTCGAGACACCGGCGATGCTCTCGGAGATCAGAGACTGTGTTGCAGACTGTCCGGGCATCACCATCACCGACGTGTCGTGGAGTGTCGGCACTGTCGAACCGGTCGACAGTCCGCTCGTCGAAGCCGTCACTGCGACAGCGTCAACGGTGACCGGTGATCGTATCTTCCGCCGGAGCGCGACCGGTGGCGGCGACGCGAAAAAGCTCCGCAACGCCGGGGTGGCGACCGTCGAGTTCGCGTTCGGCACCGACACCGTCCACGCGGTCGACGAGTACACGACCGTCAGAGCGCTGGTCGACAACGCCGCAGTGTACGCGTCACTCCCACAGGCGTTCGCCGATGCCGTCGCGGAAGTGTGACTGGCCCAGCGCTGGAAATACTTATTACGCAGTCGTTCGTAGTTGTGGGTATGGAGACCAATATCGGTCCAACGGATCGAAACGTCAGACTGGCAATCGGCAGTGTCCTCGCCATCCTCGGCATCGCCGTCCTCGCCGGCGTGTCGAGTCTGGGACCGCTCGTCGGCGCAGTGGCGCTGCTCGTCGGCACGGTACTTGTCAGTACGGCGCTGCTCAACGTCTGTCCACTGTACATGCTCGTCGGGGCCGACACCTCGCGGTAGCCTCGGACCGCTCGCTGTGACACTCACCAGTCTTTTTCATAATATTGGAATTAGCATACAATACTAATAGTGTTCGGCACGGAGGTTCACCCGTAACGATGACCGAAACCGATATCGAGCCCGCTGTGACCGTCGACGCGCGCGGTGCAGCGTGCCCCGGACCGCTGATGGACCTGATCGGTGCGATACGGAGCGCCGACGCCGGCGCGGTCGTTCGACTGTTGAGCGACAACGACCAGTCGTTGACGGACGTGCCCGAATGGACCGACGAGACCGATCACGAACTGCTCGCGACCGAAGAGCACGACGACCACTACGCGTTCTTCGTGGAGAAAGCATGACCGAGCACGTCGTCATCGTCGGCGGTGGGACCGGCGGCGCGGTGCTCGCGAACGATCTCGCCGACCGACTCGGGACGGAGATCGACGCCGGTGACGTCGACGTGACGCTGGTCAACGACGGCCCGGACCACGTCTACAAGCCCGTCTGGCTGTACGTCCCCTTCGGCCAGCGCGAACCCGAAGACGGACGGCGGCCACTGGCCGAACTCGTCGACGACCGCGTCGCGATCCGAATCGATCGCGTGACCGACATCGACACCGACGAGAAGCGACTGCACTACCGCGACGCCACCACCCCCGTCGACTACGACCATCTGGTGCTCGCGACCGGGTCGACGCTCGCGCCCGACGTGATCCCCGGGCTGGCGGAAGGGGGTCACGACTACTACAGCGAGTCGGGCAGCGAGGCGCTCCGCGATGAGTTGCTCTCGTTCACCGAGGGCCATCTGGTGCTGAGCGTGATCGGAACGCCACACATGTGCCCGGCGGCACCGCTTGAGTTCGTGTTCATGGCCGACGACTGGTTCCGCGAGCGCGGGCTTCGGGACGACGTGGACATCACCTACACGTACCCGATCCAGCGGGTCCACGGCAACCCCCACATCGCCGAGTGGGCGCGACCGCGGATGGACGAGCGAGACATCGCCGTGGAGACGTTCTTCAACGCCGAGTCGGTCGATCCCGACGCCGGGACGATCACCTCGATGGAGGGAACCGATCTCGACTACGACCTGCTCGTCTCGATCCCGCCCCATCGCGGGATCGATCTGATCGAAGAGACCGGCCTCGGCGACGACGGCTGGGTCGACGTCGACAAGCACACGCTCGAAGCGACGGCCGCCGCGGACGTGTACGCGCTCGGTGACACGGCCGCCACCGGCGTCCCGAACGCCGGCAGCGTCGCCCACTATCAGGCCGGCGTCGTCGGCCAGCGCATCGCCAGTGAGATCCGTGGCCGGCCGGCGACGGCGACCTACGACGGGAAGACGCTGTGTTTCATCGAGACGGGCATGGACGCAGCGTCGTTCGTCGGGTTCGACTACGAGACGCCACCGTCGCCAGCACCACCCTCCCAGAAGCTCCACTGGTCGAAACTGGCCTACAACGAGTCGTACTGGCTCACCGCACGGGGGCTACTCTGACCATGTCTGGGGAGACGACCCAGCGCGAAGCCGATCTGGAGACGCTGATCGCAGAGAACCCCGAAGCCGTCGCGGGGTTCGTCGAACGACTCGACGCCGTCAACGAACTGCTCGACGTGCTGGCACTCGGCGAGCACGCACTCACCGACGAGATGGCGCGCGAACTGGCCGGGACGACGGCGACGCTCGCCGAGTCCGCCGACGGCCTAGCCACCGACGAGACGGTCGAACTGGCCGCGACGGTCGGACAGCACGGGACGGAGCTACAGGCCGCACTCGAAACGCTGGTCGAACTCCAGCAGTCCGGCACGCTCGACGAACTCGCCGAAATCGCCGAGGTAGTGTCGCTGGCGACTGCCGCCCTCGACGACGAGATGGTCCGGTCGTTGGCTGGAACCGGCTCGTCGCTGGGCGAACTCGCCGACACGGCGGCCGAGGAGGAGACCCGCGACGCGCTCGGGACCGTGCTCGAAAGCGTCGGCGACGCCGACGGTGAGCCGCCCGAGCGCGTCGGTCCGATCGGGCTGGTGAAAGCCTCGCGAGACCCGAATGTCCAGTACGGCATCGGGTACGTGCTGGCGATCGCACGGGCCGTGGGGGCGGCCCAGCGACCCGACGGCGATCGATGACTGACTGTGTCACGACTTCGTGAGACAAGGGGAACGAACGGCGTCGCTACGAAGTCGGCGGCGTCCCGAAACACGGAGAAGTTAGACGAGAAGCTGGATGTCTGCGTCGGCCATGTCCTGCAGGGCCGTCGCGGCACCGACGCCGGTGGTGACATCGTCGTAGAAGTCGTCCTCGTCGTAGTCCATCAGCTCGATGGTCATCTGACACGCCTGGAACTCCACGCCCATGTCGAGGCTCGTCTCGATGAGTTCCTCGATGGTCGCGGTGTCGTTGTCGGCGATCTTCTTCTCCATCATCTTGGTCGTCATACGGTCCATCCCGGGGAGCGCGGCGACGGCGTTGGGCACCGGCATGTTGGGGTTGCCGACCGAACTCAGTTTGAGGTTCTTCGACCGTTCCTCGTGGAGGATGTCCAGCCCCCAGAACGTGTGGAACACCGTCACGTCGTAGCCGAAGGCCGCCGCGGTGCTGGCGAGGATGAGCGGCGGATAGGCCATATCGAGCGTCCCCTTCGTCGCGATGATGGACATCTTCTTCTGGTCGTCGTCTTCGGTCACCGCGGCGAGGGATTCCTCCAGTTCCTCGACGCGCGCGGCCAGTGCCGCGCGAGACGGTGGCTCGCTCTCGGTGGCGTCCCCGGTATCGTCTGCCGTCGCGTCGGGCGTGTCTGTACTCATCGTCACTCGGTCTTGCGGACGTAGTGGGTGTACACGTCCGACCCTTCCTCCTGATCGACGAGTTCGACGCCGCTGGTCCCGTCGGCCCATCCCTCGATGTCGCTCATGCTCCCGGCATCCGTGGCGAGGACTTCGAGGATCTCACCGGCTGCGAGGTCGTCGATGGCGGCCTTCGTCTTGACGACCGGCATCGGGCACGATGCACCTTTCACGTCGAGCGTCTCCGCGATGTCGTATGCTTCACTCATTGAGTATCCGCTCCGTTGGTCTGTATTGGAGCTAACGCACAATACCACATCCGGGGTTAAAAGAATATTGGTTCTTGCACACAGCACGAACAGCTGCACACAGCACACGTAGCCATTCGACCCATCCTATCGCATACTCGGCCGTTTTCGGGAGTTTTCGTGGTTCTCCGGGACCGCTGTATTGTGGGTTGTGTGCACTTCTATGCAAACCCTTTAGTAGATCCACCCGGTAGGTGGGGGTGTACGACATGAACCCCGAAGACTTCCCGACTCCTGACGCGGACGTGGACACGGTCGCGCCGGAGACGTTGAAGGACCGTATCGACGCTGGCGACGATCTGACGCTGCTCGATGCGCGCATGCAATCGGAGTACGACGAGTGGCACGTCGACGGCGAGACCGTCGAGTCGATCAACGTCCCGTACTTCAATTTCCTCGACGAGGACATCGACGACGACGTGCTCGCATCGATCCCCGACGACCGCGAGGTGACCGTCCTGTGTGCCAAAGGCGGGGCCAGCGAGTACGTCGCGGGGACGCTCGCCGAACGCGGCTACGACGTGAACCACCTCGACGAGGGCATGAACGGCTGGGCCAGCATCTACGAGGCCGTCGAAGTCAGCGACTACGACGGCGCTGGGACGCTGTATCAGTACCAGCGTCCCTCCTCTGGCTGTCTGGGCTACTTCCTCGTCGCCGACGGCGAGGCGGCCATCATCGACCCGCTCCGGGCGTTTACCGACCGCTATCTGGCGGACGCCGAGGAACACGGCGTCGACCTGAAATACGCGATCGACACGCACGTCCACGCCGACCACATCTCCGGCGTGCGCGCTCTCGGCGACGAGGGCGTCGAGGGCGTCGTTCCCGAGGCCGCCGTCGACCGCGGCGTCACCTACGCGGACGACGTGACGACCGCCGCCGACGGCGACGAGTTCGCGGTCGGCGACGCCGTGATCGAGACGGTGTTCACGCCCGGCCACACGACCGGGATGACCTCCTATCTCGTCGACGACAGCCTGCTCGCGACCGGTGACGGCCTGTTCATCGAGAGCGTCGCCCGCCCCGACCTCGAAGAGGGCGACGACGGCGCGCCCGATGCCGCGCGCATGCTCTACGAGTCGCTGCAAGAGCGCGTCCTGCCCCTGCCCAACGAGACCTTGATCGGGGGCGCGCACTTCAGCGACGCCGCGGTGCCAGCGGACGACGGCACCTACACCGCACCGATCGGCGACCTCGTCGAGCGCATGGACGCGCTCACGATGGACGAGGACGACTTCGTCGACCTGCTCCTCTCGGACATGCCGCCACGGCCGGCCAACTACGAGCAGATCATCGCGACGAACCTCGGCCAGAACGCCGTCGACGACGACGAAGCCTTCACACTGGAACTGGGGCCGAACAACTGCGCAGCGAGCCAAGAGTCGCTCGCGGGTGACTGAGATCACCGATGGTGACTGATCCAGTCGCGCTACAGGTGGCCGCCGATCTCTTCCCCAACGGGATCAGTCGCTACGCCGTCGGCGGCCTACTCGTCGGACTCGGTGCCGTCGTGATCTACCTCGGGACCGGCATCCCCGCGGGCGCGAGTACGTTTCTCGAATCGACGCTGTCGTACGTCTCGGGGCAATCGCGCTTCCAGCGCTACGTCGCGTCCCGAGACTGGCGCGTCGTCTTCACGCTGGGCATCGTCCTCGGCGGATTCCTGTTCGCGCTCACGGTCCAGTCCGGTCTCGTGTCGAGTTCGCTGTACCAGCCGGGGACGACCGGCCAGCTCCACCAGCTGGGCGGGTTCACGTTCTGGACGACGAACGTCCAGCCGTGGCGGCTGTTCCTCGGCGGGACGCTGGTAGGTATCGGCACCCGGATCGGGAAGGGCTGTACCTCGGGCCACGGTGTCTGTGGCGTCGGCTCGGCCTCGAAGACCTCGATCATCGGCGTGATCACGTTCCTCGCGGTCGCGATCGGGACCGCACAGATCGTGGCCGCACTGGGGGTGACGCCGTAGATGAGCGACGATCGGCATCCGCTGTTCAAGCCGCTGATCTTCGTCGGCGGCCTGATCTTCGGCTTCGGGCTGGGTTTTTCCCACATGGCCCGCCCCGAGGTCGTCCTGCAGTTCCTCACGTTCGACGATCTGGGGCTACTGTTCGTCATGTTCGGGGCGGCGATCGTCTCGGGCATCGCCTTCGCGGTGCTGCCCCGGATTCGCGACCGTGCGCCGCTGACTGGCGACGCCTACGAGCGACGCCTGAAGCCGTTCGACCGGAACGTCCTGATCGGGGGCGGGATCTTCGGCGTCGGCTGGGGGCTGTCGGGAATCTGTCCCGGTGCCGCCTACGCCAGCCTCGGGGTCGGTAACGTTACCATTCTCTGGGCGCTCGCCGGAATGTTCCTCGGCGCGTACGTGCAAGGGTACTGGCGGAGCCAGCACACAGACGCCCGCACAGCGGCATCGACCGGGGACTGACACCGTTTTCACACTTCGTACATGGAACTCTCAGCTATCGGCCTGTTCCTGATCGCTGGACTGGCGAGCCTGTTCATGGCGTGGGTCATCGGTGCCGGGTCCAGCGGTGCAACGCCCTTTGCCCCCGCGGTTGGGGCCAACGCGATTCCGACGATGCGAGCGGCCTTCGTCGTCGGTCTGTTCGGCTTCGCCGGTGCCGTCGTGCAGGGCGCGAACGTCTCGGAGGCCGTCGGCCGCGGTCTCGTCGGCGGCATCAGCCTCCCGGTGACGGGCGTCATCGTCGTCCTGCTGATCGGGGCGGGACTCATGGCGCTTGGCATCAAGACCGGCTATCCGATCGCGACGGCCTTCACCGTCACCGGGTCGGTCGTCGGCGTCGGGCTGGCACTCGGCGGGACGCCCGTCTGGTCGAAGTACCTCCAGATCGGGTCGGTCTGGGTGCTGACGCCCGTCGTCGGCGGCGGTCTCGCGTACGCCATCGCGAGCGTCCTCCCTCGCCCGGACGTACCGGAACGTTTCAGCGTCCCGACGCTGGCCGGACTGGTGGGTGCCGTCCTCGCGAACGTCCGGTTCGCCTACCTCGGTCCCGAGAGCAGTGCGGGGTCGCTCGTCGCGGCCGTCGGACGTGCGACCGGCGTCGACCCCATTCTCGCCCTGCTGGGCGTCTCCGGGCTGGTCGCACTCTCGGTCGGCGGTCTCGTCTGGTGGGATATCCGCCGGGATACGACCGGCGGCCTGCGGCGGGTGTTGCTCGCGCTCGGGTCGCTGGTGGCCTTCTCGGCGGGCGGGAGTCAAGTCGGACTGGCCGTGGGACCGCTCTTGCCGCTGCTCGACGGGTTCTCTCTCGTCCCGGTGATGGCGGTCCTCGTCGGCGGCGGGTTCGGCATGCTCGTCGGCTCGTGGACCGGCGCACCGCGGATGATCAAGTCGCTGGCACAGGATTACTCCTCGCTTGGACCCCGGCGCTCGATCGCCGCGCTCGTCCCATCCTTCCTGATCGCGCAGGTCGCGGTCCTGCTGGGCGTGCCGGTGTCGTTCAACGAGATCGTCGTGAGCGCGATCATCGGCAGCGGGGCCGCCGTCGGCGGCGGGAGCGCGGTGAGCGCGCGCAAGATCGGCGTCACTGTCGGCGCGTGGGCCGGGTCGTTCGCGCTGGCCTTTGTCGCCGGCTACGCCGTGATCGCGCTAACGAACCTGTGATCGCGACCGTCGACACTGCAGTCAACGGTGTGGGTCGGTGACCCTCAGAATAGGGCAGCGACCACCGGGAAGCGGCGACAGCAGCCCGTATCACTCCTGTGTATACTGTGTGAGAAACGAGGGGAATCGTCCCTCGGCAACGATGTACAGTCCAAGCCCGATCACAGCGATGGCCGTCACCGAGCCAGCGAGCACGAGGACGCCGGAGACGGGACTGTCGACGAATGCCGAAACGGTCGCCGCGCCGAGAAAGCCACCGAGGGGGAGGGCAACGAGGAGGACTGCGACGACGACCACAGCACGGGTGAACTGCCGTCCATCAGGGAGAGCCATGTGGGCGAATGAGTCGATCGGACGATAATTCTTGTGACAGTAGTGGAGTGTCGACGGCCGGTACACCGGCGACCACACTGACGGCGCTGGCAGCGATCAGGCCGTCCGCGGCGGTGGCACCAGATAGACGTTCCCGTCGGCCCGGCTGACGATCGTCTCCGAGACGCTTCCGAGCAGCAGGCGGCGCATACGACTCTGGCCGCGCGAGCCAAGCAGCGTGGTCGTCGGCGTCACGTCGTCCTCGGCGGCGAGGATCTCTTTTGCAGGGTCGCCCGACCGCACCTGTATTTCCGTGTCGATATCCCAGCGGTTGAGCGTGTCGGCGAGCGCCGCGAGTTGGTCCTCGGTGTCGTCGTGCGCAGGCTCTTTGGGCGATTCGACGTGGACCAGCGTCGCCTCCTGCGTGGCGTGTCTGAGGTACGAGAAGGCGTCGAAGGCGCGCTCGGCGTTCTCCGAGAAGTCCGTCGCGTAGAGAACCCGCTGGAACAGGTGTGCCCGGCGCACTTTCGGCGTCTCGGTGGCGCGTTCGATCCGATTGACGAGCAGCGGGACGACAGTCGTCCGGGAGAGATTGCGGGCCGTCGAGCCGATGACGCGGTTCTCCAGTGGACTCTGGCCGCGCGAGCCGATGATCGTCAGGTCGGCCCGGACGGTCTCGGCGATCCCGTTGATGCGCCGGTGTGGCGTCCCGCGGACGACGTGTTTCTCGACCGCGAAGCCGGCGTCTTCCATCACCGACTGATACTGTGCGAGGGCGCGGTTGCGCCGACCTTCGAGGTCCATACCGGGCATCCCCGCATGGACGTTCGAGGGGATGACGGTGACGAGATGGATCGTGTCCACGCCGATCCGGTCGAGACACTCCAGACAGGTCTCGTTCTCGATCGCGGCTTCACTGGCTGCCGAGAGGTCCGTCGCGTAGATCGCTCTCATACATGTTGCTTCGGGCCGACGGTACAATATTGTTTCTATTGTACAATATACATCGGTGGGCGTCACGGCGGTCGACGGTCGTCGGCGGCGTCAGAAGTCTCGTTCATCGCTCACCGGGAACGACCGACCGTCTTGCGCGCGCCAGCATCCATCACCGCGATATTCATGTGCTCGACGCCCCCGGTCACACCCCGAATATCCCTATAACGTATGGAGATATTCCGGTGGGTTAGCCGTGTGATCCGTTGCAGTAATATTGTATAGCAAGTCCAAAACCGTTATTAGCTCCACTCTGTTAGGAGTGGATGAGTAGAAAAGGATGATACTTACACAACCGCACAATTCAAGTGGTGACAGCCGATGATCGACGTGGCGACGCTCCCGCCGGCCGCACAGGCGGGCGCGCTCATCGGTGCCGTGTTGCTGGAGGCAATGGTGCTGTACGTCGGCTACGGCGCGGCAGAACAGGCGATCGGACAGACGCTGATCGAACGAATCAAGAACACCTGATATGGAGCTATTCGGAATGAGTCTGGCGCTGCTCGCCCTGTTCGTCGGCTTCGGCCTGCTCATCGGGGTCCTCTTTGGATTCTTCGGGATGGGTGGGTCGTTCCTGGTGACCCCGGCGCTGCTCGTGATGGGCTATCCCTCGCGCGTGGCCGTCGGGAGCGGGCTGGCGTTCGTGTTCGGTACCTCAGTGATCGCGACGTTGAAACACCGTGACCTCGGGCAAGTCGACTACAAACTCGGCGTGTTGATGATCGCCGGGACCACGGCCGGGATCGAGGTGGGCAAAGAGATCGTGCTCCACCTCGAAGAACTCGGGATGGCTGGCTCGATCATCAGCGTCACCTACGTCGTCTTGCTGGGCGGTATCGGCGTGTTCGTCACCTACGAAGCGCTGAAGGGCGGCGACGACAGCGGTGGCGTCGATCACGACGCTGCAGACGCGGAGATCGACGCCGACGACATCCCCGACATCGCAAAGACAATCCAGTCGTACCGGGTCCCCCCGATGATGACCCTGCGCGGCGGTGTCTCGGTGTCGCTGTGGATGATCCTCGGCGTCGCCTTCGTGACTGGCCTGCTCTCCGGGTTCCTCGGTGTCGGCGGCGGCTTCATCCGCATGCCGGCGCTGTTCTACCTGATCGGGGTGCCGGTCCCCATCGCTGTCGGGACGGACCTGTTCGAGATCGTCTTCTCGGGCGGGATCGGGAGTTTCCTCTACGCGATGGACGGCGGCGTCGACCTCTCCATTGTGCTCCCCCTGCTTGCAGGGAGTGCGCTGGGCGCACGCGTCGGCTCTGCGGCGACCAGCATCGTCGACGAGGGCGAGATCAAGATCTACTTCGGGCTGATGTTGCTGGGTGGAGCGATCGCCGTCGCCGTCCGCGAGGTCGGCAACGTCTACGGCATCCCGGTGTTCGACACCGTCAGTCTGGTGTTGATCCTCGGCTCCGCGCTGCTGGTCAGTGGCGCGGTCGTCTACAGCAGCGTCACGGCACTCCGCGCGGAATCAGCGACTGGCCCGGCGACGCTCGACTGAATCCGCTGCAGGATTGTGCGAACCATACACAAGTCTTTTAACACGGGATCGCGTAGGTAAAATCGATACGAATGCCCGATTCAATGTCTGAACAACTCCAGCAGGACATGGAGTGTGAGGGACTGTTGGAGTGTTTCCACGGTCTCAAACAGCTCGACCGAGACGTCTTCCAGGCGCTGGTCACCGCCGAGGAGGCACTGACCGTCGACGAGATCGCGGAAGCCGTCGACCGCGAGCGCTCGACCGCGTACCGCGCGGTTCAGCGCCTGCTCCAGACCGGCTTCATCCAGAAAGAGCAGATCAACTACGACCAGGGCGGGTACTACCACGTGTATCGTCCGACCGACCCGTCGAGTATCGCCAACGACATGCAGCGGATGCTCAACGACTGGTACGCCAAGATGGGGCAGTTGATCCAGGAGTTCGAGACGAAATACGAGCAAGAGGAGTCGGCCGTCTCCTCGGCCGAAAGCTGACCGGACGGCCTCCCGACCGGTTTCTTCCCTTTCTTCTCTCGACGATGGCACTCCCAGCCACCAGTCTGTCGACCCCCAGCCACCAGAGTATTGTACAATACGCCCAAAACTCTTAATTGCCACCGGCGTCTACGTACTGATGATGACAACCGAGACAGCAGCAACCGAGAGCGAAACACCGACCGATCCCGTACAGATCGACGGGACAGAGGCACTCGAAGCGGTCGTCACCAAGTACGACGTGGTCCTCGCGGACTTCTATGCCGACTGGTGTGGCCCCTGCAAGATGCTCGAACCGATCGTCGAGACGCTGGCTGCCGAGACCGACGCCGCCGTCGCGAAGGTCGACGTCGACGCGAATCAGCGCCTCGCCTCTGCGTACGGCGTTCGCGGCGTGCCGACGCTCGTCCTCTTTGCCGACGGCGAGCAAGTCGAGGAGGTCGTCGGTGTCCAGCCAGCCGAACAGC
Source organism: Halomicrobium sp. HArcht3-1 (assembly GCF_058933345.1). Lineage (NCBI taxonomy): Archaea > Methanobacteriati > Methanobacteriota > Halobacteria > Halobacteriales > Haloarculaceae > Halomicrobium > Halomicrobium sp. HArcht3-1. The sequence continues at coordinate 53,308 of NZ_JBZYDM010000015.1, forward strand.
TTCGATCGCTGATCGAGAGGTACACCGAATAGATGAGCGAGGGGATTCGAGACGTGGTCGTCGCCGGCTCCGGCGTCGCCGGCCTTTCGGCGGCCGTCTACGCCGCCCGTGCCGACCTCGACCCGCTCGTACTCGAAGGCGACGAGCCGGGCGGACAGCTGACGCTCACGACGGACGTGGAGAACTTTCTGGGCTTTCCCGACGGCGTCGGCGGGATGGAACTGATCCAGCGGGGCAAAGAGCAGGCCACGCAGTTCGGCGCGCAGTTCCAGCACGGCACCATCGAGTCGGCGACGCTGGACGGCCAGCCCAAGGAACTGACCCTGTCGACGGGCGAGACGGTCAGAACGCGCGCACTCGTGGTCGCGACCGGCGCGAGCGCCCGCTGGGTCGGCGCGGACAATGAGTCGGAACTGATGGGCCACGGACTCTCGACGTGTGCGACCTGTGACGGCGCGTTCCACCGCGGCGACGACGTGCTGATCGTCGGGGGCGGCGACAGTGCCATGGAAGAGGCGCTGTTCCTCGCCCGATTCGCCGACTCGGTGACGGTGGTCCATCGCCGCGAGACGCTCCGAGCCTCGGAGATCATGGCCGACCGCGCCCGCGAGCACGACGACATCGCGTTCGCGTGGAACACGGAACTGGCGGCGATCCACGGCTCACAGGCCGACGGTGTGACCGGTGCGACGCTCGTATCCCATCCCGAGGGCTATCCACGCGAGAAGGCCGAGGCGGGCGTCGAGGTCGAATCGGAACAGGTCGATATCGGTGGCGTGTTCTACGCGGTCGGTCACACGCCAAACACCGAGTTCCTGCAGGAGACCGGTGTCGAACTGGACGACCGCGGGCACGTGGTGACCCAGTCGGACACCGACGGCCGCCCCACCGCTCGCACGGCCGTCGACGGTGTCTTCGCCGCTGGCGACGTTGCAGACCCGCGCTATCGACAGGCGATCACCTCCGCCGGCACCGGAAGCATGGCCGCACTCGACGCCGAAGAGTTCGTCGAGACGGTCCCAGCGCCGGACCAGGCGCGCGTCGAAGCGTAACGTCGGAGTCCCAGCGAGAGATGGCCGCGAGCTTCCGGACGCTCTGTTCTCGTCGTGTCTGTTCTGTTGAGACGAGACAGAAATACCTTCGAGGGAACGGTTAGTTTTATACGAATAGATGCCACGTGTTGGCATACCCTCCATGGAGTCGTCCGAGCGTCCCCGCTTCGAGCGCGTCGACTGGTCCGAGATCGACACCGAACAGCGACTGGTGACGACACAGCGAGCGCTGTTCGTCGCTGGTCTGCTCGTGCTCGCCGGTCTCTTCGTGTACGACTACTACTATGCGCACGTCTATCTCGTCGCCGAGTGGAACGTGACGCCGATCGACTGGGCAGTGCTGACCGGGCTGGTGGGGCTGGTATCCTACGGCGTCGTCCCGGCGCTACGGAATCGGGCCGCGGTCCGTCGGACCTACGAGTCGATCCGCTCGCGGCCGGTCCTCACCGTCGCGCTGGCCTTCCTCGGCGTCTTCGGCCTGCTGGGGACCCTCCTGCCGACGTTGCTGGGCCGGCCGGAGCTACACTTTGGCTACGCCTATCAGCCGCCGGTGGGGGTGACCGTCGACGCCGGATGGAGTCCGAACTGCTTCGGGACGATCGTACAGGGACAGGGCATCCAGCGCTACTGCGAGGGATCGATCCTCATCCCGCTGGGCACCAACGGTCGGGGACAGTTGATGGAAGCGATGCTCGTCGCTGGCGCTCGCCCTGCCATCTACGTCGTGCTCTTTACCGCGGCCTTCATCGTCCCGCTGGCGACCGCGGTCGGCGTCGCCGCGGGCTTCCGGGGCGGTCGCCTCGACGACCTCCTGATGACCTACGTCGACGTGCAACTGTGTATCCCGGCGATCTTTCTGTACTTCATCGGCTTCATGTACGTCGGCCCGTCGCTGTTGCTCTTGCTCGTGACCTTCGGCCTGCTGAGCTGGGGTCCCGTCGCGAGACTCGTCCGTAGCGAGGTCCTCCAGCGTCGCGAAGACGGCTACGTCGTCGTCGCGCGCAGTCTGGGCGGGTCGGACGCCTACGTCGCCCGCCGGCACGTCCTCCCGAACGTGACGAACACGCTCGTTCCGGCCGTGTTTCACCTCTTTGCCATCCTGATCCTCGCCGAGGCGGGCGTGGCCTTCCTCGGGTTCTCGGACGTGGAACTGTACTCGTGGGGATCAACCATCGCCGAGGGACTCAGTCCCGACCGGATGGCAGCCTATCAGGTGTGGTGGATCTCGACGGTGCCGGCGGTCGCGCTGGCCGCGACCGTCGTCGCGCTGAAACTCGCGGGCGATGGCCTGCGCGACGTGCTCGATCCGCGAGGGGGGCGATGAGGATGGCTGGACCAGCGGCTGACGACGATCCGCTGCTCTCGGTATCGGATCTCCGCACGCACATCGAGACCGACCGCGGGACAGTCCGGGCCGTCGACGGCGTGAGCTTCGCGGTCGACCGCGGTGAGGCGGTCTGTCTCGTCGGCGAATCGGGCAGCGGCAAGAGCGTCACCTGCGAATCCCTGACCGGAATCGTCCCCCAGCCACCCGCCGAGATCGTCGGCGGAACGGTGTCGTTCGACGACATCGATCTCCGGGCCGAGGAGACCGACCGGCGAGCGATCAGGGGCGACCGGATCGGCCACGTCTTCCAGAACCCACAGCACGCACTCGACCCGGTGTACTCGGTGGGCGAGCAACTGATCGAGGCGATCACCGCCCACGGCGACGTGGGCGGGCGGGCGGCCCGCGAGCGCGCAGTCGACCTGCTTCGGGAGGTCGGCATCCCACGCGCAGGGACACGGATCGACGACTACCCCCACGAGTTCTCCGGCGGGATGGCCCAGCGCGTCGCCATCGCCATCGCACTCGCGGGCGACCCGGACCTGCTGATCGCCGACGAACCGACGACGGCGGTCGACGTGACCGTGCAGGCTCGACTGATCGAACTCCTGCGAGACCTGCTGGACGGTGGGATGGCGCTGCTCCTGATCACCCACGACCTGCGCGTCGTCGCATCGCTGGCAGACCGCGTGCTGGTGCTTTTCGGCGGCCAGATCGTCGAACGCGGTCCCGTCGGCGAGCTGTTCGAACGGCCGGGCCATCCCTACACGCAGGCGCTGTTCGACAGCTACGACGGCTTCAGACAGTTACCGGACCGGCCAGCCAGAGGCGACCTGCCGACCGACGGCTGTCGCTTCCGCCCGGAGTGTCCCCACGCCGTGTCGACCTGTGAGACCGAGACACAGCCGCCCTTTTACGCCGTCGACGGCGACCCCGACCACGCGGCGTCGTGTGTCTATCACAGCGACGAACGCGACGAGACGACCGTACTGGATGGGACCGGTAGCGTGCAGCAGGTCGGGGAGGTGACCGACGATGACTGAACCGGCGAGTGAAGAGCGCGACAGGGCGGAGTCCGAGCGGCGAGTGATCGACTGTCAGGGCGACCCGCTGCTCTCCGTGACCGAACTGGAAACGCACTACCCGATCACGGAGGGGTGGCTCCGCCGCGAAGTCGGGCGAGTCCGGGCCGTCGATGGGGTGAGCTTCGACGTACACCGGGGCGAGACGCTGGGACTGGTCGGCGAGTCCGGCAGCGGGAAGACGACGCTAGCACACTCGCTGCTCGGTCTCGAAACACCGACGGCCGGGACGATCAGGTTCGACGGCGACCGCGTGGACGAACTGACCGGCGCGGCGAGACGGGCCTTCCGCCGTCGCGTCCAGTTGATCGTGCAGGACCCCAACGACGCGTTCAATCCCCGTTTGCAGGTCGGCAAAGCCGTCGCCGAACCGCTCGCACTCAACGGGATGGACGACGCCGAGCGCCGGCAGGCCATCGTCGAAGACGTACTGGAACGGGTCGGTCTCGCGGCCGACGACACCGACCGGTATCCCCACGAGTTCTCCGACGGAGAGAAACAACGGCTCGCCATCGCTCGCGCACTCGTCGTCGACCCCGACCTGCTGGTGGCCGACGAGCCGACGAGCGCACTCGACGCCCGCGTCCAGTCCGACATCCTCGCGCTGCTCGACGAAGTCCGCCGGGCGTTCGACGTATCGATCCTCTGTATCAGCCACGACATCGACGTCGTGCGGCGCTTCTGTGATCGGATCGCCGTGATGTACCTCGGTGAGATCGTCGAGCGCGGACCCGTCGGCGCGGTCCTGGAGCGGCCTGCCCACCCCTACACGAAGGTCCTGCTGGACTCCGTCCCGAGTCTCGATCCGACGGATCGAGACCTCCCGGCACCGCTGACCGACACGATCCCGGACCCCGCCGACCCGCCCAGTGGCTGTCGCTTCCACACGCGCTGCCCGGCCGTGATCGGCCCCGACGACGCTGATCTACCCGCCGAACAGTGGGAACGGCTGGCCGCCTTCCGATTCACCGTGCAGGTCGGCGAACTGCCGGCCCGCATCGACCTCGACGATCCGCCGAGTGAGGGGACCGTGCGAGCGGCCTTCGACCTGCCCGACGACATCGCGGACGAACAGGTCGAAAGCGGCGTCGACGATGCGGTCGCGGCGCTCACGAAGGGTGATCTTGACCGGGCACGGGAGCGACTCACGGCGGTCCTCCCGAGCATCTGTGAACAGCAGGTGCCTGCGACCGTCGAGATCGACGGCCGACCAGTCCAGTGTCACCGCGCCGATGCCGCCATCGACGCCGAGCCACGGCCGTGGACGGGCGAGTGATCGCGAGTGTCACCGGCCACGCGACGCCAGCACGCCGGCGACGGCCAGCGCCGCGACCAGCAACAACACCGGCGCGGTCAGTGGCGTCGTCCCCACGCTGATCTGGACGACCGCCCAGCCAAGCCCCGCGGTGACCGCGCCCACCAGCGTCGTCCCGCCGGCGTGGACGAGTTCGAGCCGGCGCGTCGGGGCCGCGCGCCCGAGCTGTGCGCCCAGATCGATCGCCGTCCCCGCGCTGTCGAAGGCGACGACGGCCGCCACCGCGCCGACGAGCAAGGCCGGGATCGGTGCGCCCTGCACGCCGGCGACGACGACCGCGAGGAACAACAGCCCGCCACCGGTCGTGACGGCGTCGTGTCTGGCGAGCGTGAGTCCGGCCACGACGGCCAGCACGCCCACACCGCCGAGTGCCAGTCCCGCCCACGAGAAGCTCCCGGCGGCCGCGAGTGCCACGAGCGCCGCGGCGATGGCGATGGCGCTTCCGGTCCGCGTCGGCGAGCGGTCGATCCCGGTCACGTCGACCACCGCCTCGCCGAGCGCGCGAACGCGACCGGCAGCGAGTCGTCCCACGGCCAGTCGACGACCGGAATGCCGGCCGCTCGCAGATCGGCGATACGGAACCGACGGGCGACGGTCGCCAGCTGACTGGCCGACCCATCGGCTGTCGTCGGGTCCGGGCTGACGACGGTCACGAGATGGCCGTGAGCGTCTAACTGCCGGGCCACGTCACAGATCGCCGCCGAACACAGCGGCGAGAACAGGACGATCTGGGCGTCGCCCGGAAGCTGGCCGCGAAGCTGAGCCAGCCAGCCGTAAGGGAGGACGGTGTCGGGACGCTCGCCCGGTGCGAGCGCGGGGTGGGTCGAGAGGAGTCGCCGGGCCTTCGCGCGGTGGACCTCGCCCGCACCCGGCGGGAGCCAGCAGTCGGTGTCGCCCAGCGCGGCGATGCCCACGCGGTTGCCGTCGGCAAGCAGCGTCGTGAACACCCGGCTGGCGGCGTCGACCGAGCGCTGGATCGCCGTCTCGCCGCGCGGTTCCGGCCCGGCGTCGGCGGTCCCGTCGCGGTCGATCACCAGCACCACCGTCACCGCCCGCTCCTCGCGGAATTCGAGCGTCGCGAGGTCGCCGGTACGGGCGTGGCGGTTCCAGTCGATCCGGGCCATCGGATCGCCCGAGCGGTACTCCCGCGTCGCGAAGAATTCGACGCCCGCACCGCCGGTAGCCGTGTCGACGCGGCCGGTGAACTGCGTCGGCTGCTGGCGCAACGGGACTGGCTCGCCGACCGGTTCGAGCGCGGGCACGCACGTCACCGGCGACGGCTCGGCCGTCTCGATGCCCTGCTCGCGCTCTGCCGTCCCCGCGAGGTTTCGGACGAGGACCTGTGCCGGGCCGAACGCGTGGCGACCGCGGCGCGCCGCGACCGTGTACGTGACCGTCGCCGTCCCGCCCGGTCGCAAGGCCGTCCCGATCCGTGGCGACCCGTCGGTCACCGACAGCGCGGGCGGGACGCCGTCGACGACGCGCACGTCGGGTAGCAGACGGTCACCGTCGTTCGTGACCGACAGCGAGACCGTGACCGACTCGCCGGGATCGGGCGTGCTTGGTTCGACGGTCCGGTCGAGCGAGAGTGTCGCCCGGGGTGCCCGGGTCGGTCGGGCGTATGCGGCGTACCCGATGGCGACGACACCGACGAGGAGGACACTGGGGCGCTGGGCGAGGACGCCAGCACCGATCGCTGCCAGTGCCCCGGCTCCGATCCCCTGCCAGTGCTCTGTCGCCCGTTCGACCGGGTCGGGGTCATCGATGGCCCGGTCGCGTTCGACACCGGCGCCTTGGCCGTTCAGCGAGTTCCCCAGTGACTGGCGAAGCCGATCCAGTCCCGGGAGCGATCGCTCGTCGCGCTCGTCCTTCCGGACACCGGCCACGTCGGCGATGGCCGCGACGGTGTGGTCGACTCCCCGCCAGTACGGCGATCGGTCGGTCAGTCGGGTGCGAAGCCGACGGCTCAGTGACGCCGATTCCGTGTCGTCGGCGAGAAACGCCGCCGCGATCGAGTCGTCGGTCCACGTCCCGCGCTCGATCTGCTCGCGAGCGGTGTCGTCGTCTGCGCCCCGGTAGCGCGCGAGCGCCTCGACCGCAACACGGCGGAGTTGTCGCCGTCGACGGTCGGCCGTTCGCGTCCGCAAACGGTCGAAGGCCGACAGCACCGAATCGAGGTCGTCACCGGGCGAGGCGACCGACGGCGGTCGCTCCGGGGTCGCCGTCTCGGCGCGCGTCCGTCGGCCACGCCGTCGAGCCTGCACGAATCTGGCGGCCTGCCCGAGTGCGAGGAGTGCGAGGACGATCACCGCAACGCGGTCGATCCCGACCGCGAAGGTGCCGGGGGCGACGATCGCACCGACGCCGACGGCGAAGGTCACGAGCGCGACGGCCACGAGAACGCGCCCCCAGTTCATCGCTCGTCCTCCACGTAGCGGTCCTCGATGCGGCGAAGCAGGCCGACCGCGCGCTGCTCGTCGTCGGCGTCGACCTCGTACTCGTCGTAGCGAGCGCGCTCGAACAGGTCGGTCAGCGCGCCCACGTCCTCGGCGGCCATCCCGGCGTCGACCGCCGCACGCTCGAACTCCCGAGCGGTCTGGGTCTCCGGGCGCTCCACGTCGAGGTGGTCGGTCATCTCTCGCCAGGCGCGGAACACCTCGTTCTCGACGTCGGCCGCCGTCTCGATCCGGTCGGCCGCTCGCCCGGCCGCTCGCCCGACCGCAGCGGCGCGTCCCTCGGTCGATTCGTCGTCGTCACTCGTCGTCTCGGCAGCGTCGGTCCGGCGCTTCGCGGCGACGGCCGTCCCGACGAGCGCGCCGGCCAGCACGACCAGTACGACGACCGAGAACGCCGACGGACCGCTGGTGGTGCCACTCGCCGCGCCACCACCAACGCCACCACTGGCGTTTCCGACCGGCCCGGTAGCGCCCGACGGCGAGACCGGCGGCAAGGAAATCTGGACGTACGTGACGATCAAGACACTGACCATGGCGATGATCAGTGTGGCCACGGCGACCCGGAACAGTCGCCGTCGGTGAATGTACAGCGCCACCAAGACGGCGGCGAGCGCCAAAACGAACAGCACGGTCAGCAGTTCGGCGAAGAATGGAAGCTCCGGCACCTCTCGGAGCGGGTCCGTCGGCCGAGCAGGAACCCCGCCACCGGACCCCGGTCCCGGCGCACCAGTGCCGACACCACCGCGTGGCATCCGCTGGCGCGCCGTCGGTAACGTCGTCGCAGTGAGCGCAACGGCGACGACGCCGAGGGCCGCGAGCCCCGCCGTCCGAAGCATCTCTCTGTCCACAGTTGTCGGTCGTGTTCGGTACCCTATAAATCATTGCCGCCGTCGTGTGGCGACGAGCGACCGCGGCGAGCGCGACCGGCCGGTGACGAACCGTACTCTTCCTGAGATTACTGTGTCGGGGACGAAAGTATCCCAGACGTACCACAGCGACTGCCGGTGGACGGCGACCAGCGAACGGGACAGCATCGACGGCACCGACCGGCGACGACGAGGTGCCAAACGGGGTAAGCCGGGCCACGACTCGAACAATCACGGCCTTGTCCAGACTCGTCGAAATATAACAATGATCGCGTGTTCGGTAATAGAGAAACGCCGTCATGAGATCATGAGAGAGTACACAACACGAAAACGAATGACAGCAGTGACGCTGTGTCTGGTCGTCGTTCTCGCGACCGGCACAGGTGTCCTGATAAGCGGTGCCGCGAGCGTCACCGATGACACGGCCGGTAACATGACCGTCGCCGAGGACGTGAAGGCCGAATCGATCACGATGAACGACGTGGAGGTGTCGGGCCTCACCGTCGAGGTCGATGAAGTCTTCAGCACCGAATCGGTCTTCGAAGAGACCTTTGGCGCTGCTCTGGGCCAGAACGTCGAAGGCTTCAGCGTCGAGTCCGTCGAGGTCGGCACAGTCGAGAGCGCCGAGATCACGGTCGACAACGGCACGGCCACGATCGACGCCCAGATCGAATCGATCACGCTCCGCAATCCCAAGGCCGACCGCGTCACGTTCGACGGCGAGGGATCGATGGACGACACGGTCGACAACATGCTGATGGGCGGTAGCCTGTCAGCAGCATCGACCACCGTCGAGGAGCTTACCGTCGGCACCCTCACTATCGAACAGGCCGAGGAAGAGCCAGTCGAGACGGAAACCGAGACGGAAACTGAAACTGAATTCGAAACGGAAACCGAGACGGAAACTGAGACCGAAACCGAGACCGAATTCGAAACGGAAACTGAGACGGAAACTGAAACCGAATTCGAAACGGAAACCGAGACGGAAACTGAAACCGAGACGGAATTCGAAGCGGAAACTGAGACGGAAACTGAAACCGAGACGGAATTCGAAACGGAAACCGAGACGGAAACTGAAACCGAGACGGAATTCGAAACGGAAACCGAGACGGAAACTGAAACCGAGACCGAATTCGAAACGGAAACTGAGACCGAAACTGAAACCGAATTCGAAACAGAAACCGAGACCGTCGTCGATGACGGAGACGGGGCCGAAACCGAGACCGAGACAGAAGCACCGACCGAGACGGAGACCGAGTTCGAGACGGAAACCGAGACCGTGACAGCGGCGGAAACTGAGACTGAGACAGAAACCGGGACTGCCACGGAAGTCGCGACGGCGGCCATCCTGTTCGACGACCAGACGACCAACGGGACGACCGTGACGATCAGCGAAGTCACGCTCAGCGAGGGCGGCTACGTCGCCATCCACGACGCCTCGTTGCTCGAAGGCGAGGTGACCGGCAGCGTCATCGGTGTCTCCAGCTACCTCGAACCGGGGACGTATCAGGATCTCGAAATCATGCTGTTCGACGTGCCCGGAGGCGACTTCGAGCAGACCGAACTGCAGGACGATCAGATGCTGATCTCGATGCCCCACCTGGAGACCAACGACAACGAGACCTACGACTTCGTCGCCACTGGCGGTGAAGCCGACGGTCCGTACGTCAGCGACGACCAGGCGGTGACCGACCCCGCAAACGTCACCATCAGTGCCGACGGGGCGACCGAAACCGAGACCGAAACCGTCACCGAGACGGAAACTGAAACGGAATTCGAAACGGAGACCGAGACCGAAGCCGTCACCGAGACGGAAACTGAAACGGAATTCGAAACGGAGACCGAGACGGAAGCCGTCACCGAGACGGAAACGGAGACCGAAACGGCCTGATCTGCACCACACGCTCCGTCGCTGGATAGAGCGCTGGACAGCCCCGGGAAGCCGGGGACCGAACGTGGTCCCGAGACACGTCGGCCCCGGGGCAGCAGATCGTTCGACGGGACCGCCCGTCGGCCGTCAGGCCCAGATACCACTCGTTTGCTGGACTCCGCTGGCGCTCACCGGACCGCCGTGGCGAGCAACTTCGATGGAACGCCACGGGCGACGAGGGACGGACGAGCGACCACTCGTGTGAAGTGTTCGTATCGACGGACCAGACGGACAGTGATTCGGCGGGAAAGAACCGTCTTTGAAATCGTGACGACAAAGATATGAGGAGCGGAGCCACACGGCTGTGAAACGCCACTGGATCGAGCATCGACGAAGATATGATAGTCATTTTGTCACGCGATATTCACATAATGTTGGATGATCTGGAGCAAATCCGTGGCATATCGTCGCCAGCGAGATCGAAAACCCAATCACGTCCGTGACCGGGTCGGCGAGGACGTCGGCGTGGTCGCCCGGCGGGTGCGCGAGACGCGACGGGAACTGGAAGGGGGCGATCTGAACCGTCGGGTCGAGGACAACGGATGCATACTTTTGCGTTCCAGTGACGAACGACCGATATGGATCCAGTACGGAGTAGTCTCGTCGCGGGCACGGTCGCGACCGCCACGCTGTTCGTGTGGTTGTTCGTCGCCGACGCGTCGCTGCCCGGGCGGGAACTGTTCGTCTTCGCGACGTTCACCAGCCTCTGTGCGATCGGTGGCCCACCGTACTGCGAACCGACGGGACTGGGTGCGACGGTCGTGACGTTAGTGTGGTTCGCGCTGCTCTTTGCCGTCGCGTGGCCGCTCCTGTTCGCCGGCGTTACCTGGGGCTTGCCCGGCGAGTCAGGCCTCGTCCACGGCGCGGTGTTCGCGGTGGTGTTGTGGGCCGGCTACGTGCCGGTCGTCCTCTACAGCGTCAGTTTCGGTGGCGGGATCGGCGAGAACACGACCGTCCTCGCGGTGACGCTCGGTTCGTACCTGCTCTACGGTCTCGTCCTCGGTGGGTTCTACGACACACTCGCGCACCACCGGACGCTCCTCTCACAGGAGCAGGACGGACTCGCACAGTAGACCAGCCGAATCGGCTCGACGCCTCGATCACGAATCGTCGGATTCGTCGGTCGATCCACGGCCGCGACTGAGCGTCCAGAGGAGGATGAGGAGTCCTTCGAGGCGGGCGGCAGTGTACACCCACGGCCGGGCGTTCGCGTCGTCACCGCTGACGGCGAGTCCCATCCAGAAGTCGACTACTCGACGGGGCCAGACCAGTTCGACGAGACCGAGCGCCAGTAACGCGATGCGAACGAGCATACTCGAAGTTCTCGGTGTCCGATGAAATAGCTGTCGGCGATTCCGGTCGCTCCGCCGCCAGCGTCAGTACGGCGGTGACTCGGCCTCGATGACGCCCGAAAGGTGATCCATCTCGTCGGTCAACAAGACGAGGAAGTCATCGAGCGTGACGATGCCGGCGACGTTGTCGTCGGCGTCGACGACCGGGAGTCGTCGGACGGCGTGCTCGTACATCGTCTCCGTGGCGTCGTAGATTCCCTCGTCGACGCCCAGTGTGACCGGTGTCTCCGTCATGATCTCGCCGGCGGTCGTCTCTCGGGGATCAGCGCGCGGTTCGAGCACCTCCAACACGAGGTCGCGGTCGGTGACGATGCCGACGGGACGACCCTCGTCGATGATGATGACGCTCCCGACCGACTCGGCTTTCATCACCGTCGCGAGGTTGCCAGCGGACTGTTCCTGTCTGGCGGTCACGACTGCCGTTCGTGCGATGTCACGGACAGGCATACCCATAGAGAGAGACGAGCCAGCCGCTTAACGGTTCCAGACCGTCGCCCAGCGGGAATACCCGGACGGGACCGACAGTCCGCGATTACCGAACCGGGCGACCAGTAATAACGGCCGTACCTCCGTTATACCATTCATGTGTCTCGTAAGCCGCGGCTACCGGCGGGGACGACACCCGGCTACCACTAACTGGCACCTGCGTCGGTACTGTTCAGAGAAGAGATTCAGGACGGAATCATTCAGGCACTGAAAGGGCAAGCGACGCGAACGCTTCAGTGTCTCGAAATCAACAAACGTAGTTACGTATCTGAACAGGACCCCTGCGTCGGTCGTGTTCAGATAAGGATGAAGAGTGAGGCGGTCCGTTTTCAAAGTGATTCATGCCCGAAAACGGCCGCCTCATCGGGAATTTAGACGAGATCGACTTAGAGTTTGTTGAACGAGAAGCGACAC
>NZ_JBZYDM010000016.1:0-55666 GCF_058933345.1 Halomicrobium sp. HArcht3-1
GGCGGGGCAGTCAATCCAGCGCCAGACGGTGGTTACAACGCTTCAAACACCATTACAACCACGAACGACCCAATCAAGCGCTCGACGGACGAACGCCGGCTCAGGAGGTCCAGAACTAGACAGTGCCTCAGAACGAGTTCTGACGTACTGTAGACACTCCTTTCAGTCGTGTCTAAAGGACCGCTGGCCGGTCATGACCATCGCGATGTCGTGTTCGTTGGCGGCCTCGATCACCATGTCGTCGTTCTTCGAGCCGCCGGGCTGGATGACCGCCTCGATGCCGGCCTTGGCGGCTTCCTCGACGCCGTCAGGGAAGGGGAAGAAGGCGTCGGAGGCCATCACGGCACCCTCGGCGTTCTTGCCTTCGGCGTGCTCGTCGGCCTTCATCGCGGCCAGTCGGACGGCGTCGACGCGGGAGACCTGACCCATGCCGATGCCGACCGTCTCCGTCCCTTTGGCGAAGAGGATACCGTTCGATTTCACGTGTTTGAGCGTGTGCCACGCGAACAGCATCGACTCGATCTGCTCGTCCGTTGGCTCGCGCTCGGTGACGACTTCGAGGTCGTCGGCCGTGAGGTACTGTGTGTCTCGTTGCTGGACGAGTCGGCCCCCGACCAGCGGCTTCTCGGTGAGTTCCTCGGTCACGTCGTAGTTGCTCGGCCGCCCGGACTCGTCCGTCCGGCCGTCTCCGACATCGAGCACTCTGAGATTCTCCTTCTCGAAGAGCACGTCGAGCGCGTCGTCGGTGTAGCCGGGCGCGACGACGACCTCCTTGAAGGAGTCGATGATCTGCTCGGCGGTGGCGGCGTCGCACTCGCGGTTGAGGGCGACGATGCCGCCGAAGGCGCTCATCGGGTCCGTCGAGAGAGCTTTCTCGTAGGCGTCGGCGACGGAGTCGCCCGTCGCACAGCCCGCGGGGTTGGTGTGCTTGATGACCGCGGCGGCTGGCTCCTCGAACTCCTTGATCAGATTCAGCGCGCCATCGGCGTCGTTGTAGTTGTTGTACGACAGGGCTTTCGCCCCCTCGTTTAGCTGGTCGGCGTGGACGACACTGGCCTCCTCGGTCGTGCGGTCAGCGTAGACGGCGGCGTCCTGATGGGGGTTCTCGCCGTACCGCAGGTCGGCGGCGCGGTCGTTGCTGACGAGACGGCGAGCGGGGAACGAGCCGCCGTCGTCACCCTCGATGTCGACGCTGTGGTCGTCCCAGTCGATGGTGACGCGGTCCTCGGCGAACCACTCGACGGCACGGGGGTACGCGGCGAACTCGCCCTCGTAGAGGACGCGCTCTTTCAGATCGGACACGTCGTCGCCATCGTAGACGGGGATCGGTTCCTGCGTGACGATGGGGCCGTTGTCCACTTCCTCGTCGACGACGTGGACGGTACAGCCAGTGGTCTTGACGCCGGCGTCCAGCACCTGCTCGTGGGCGTCCATGCCGGGGAAGGCAGGCAGCAGCGACGGGTGGACGTTGATCGTCGTCGGCACGTCGCCGAGGAAGGTCTCGGTGAGGATTCGCATGTAGCCGTCCAGACACACCAGTTCGAAGTCGTAGTCCTCGATGGCGTCGAGGATACGAAGCTCGTGGGCCTCGCGTTCCTCCTCGTCGTCGCGCTCGACGACTTCGGTCGGAATGCCGCGCTCCTCGGCGGCGTCGAGGACGGGCGCGTCGGCGTCGTTCGTCAGGACGACGGCGAGTTCGGCCCCACCGGGCGCACGGTCCGCGATGTTCATCAGATTCCGGCCACGGTTGCTGGCTAAACCGGCGATTTTCATAGTCGAGACCGGGCGGGCGGCGCGCAAAGTAATTGCGATGTTGGGTCGACACAATCGACACTACCTGGCGGCAGGCGAGCGCGCGCCACCGACAGTAACGTTTTCACCGCGGGGGACCCAGCGACGAGATATGACTGACGACGAGCGGCCATGGGCACAGGCGACGCTCGCAGTGGGTGGGCTTGGCTGGATCGGCTGGTGTCTGGCGATGTTCACCAGCGGACAGACCGACGGTCTCGTCCGCCTGCTCGTCGGTGGCTCGGGGTTCGTCCTCGCGGTCGGCCTGCTGGGTATCGTCTTTCGGCTCCCGTGGATCTATCAGTTTCCGGGCGGCGAGGGCAGCGGCATCGCGATGCTCGGCGGTCTCGTCTTCGCCGTCGGCCAGTGGCTGACGCTGCCTCTGTCGGTCGACAGCGTCGTCACGCAGACCATCGTCGGCATCGGCGTGCTCGGACTCGTCGGCGGCACCCTCCTGCTCGCCGTCGGAATGGTGCGGGCGCGCCGGACGCCGCCGTGGCTCGGGGTCGCGCTGGTCGTCGGAACCCTCCTGTTTCTGGGCTTTGGCGACGGTGGCGGGCTGCAGACGCTGCTCGCACTCCCGCTGGGACTGGCGTGGCTCGCCGTCGGCGGCTATCTCCTGCGCTTTCCCGAGCAGCCGACGGGCCACCTCGAACCGAGTGCCATCAGTCGATAAAGTGACAAAAATCACTCCACCGAGGGGGGCGTTGGCACGTTCATGTCGGATCGCGACCCCGTCCAGCAGGGGCTGAGTGACGAAGACCTCTACGACGTGGCCGACTGGAACCCCCGGTCGGCACTCGACGGCGTCGCAGTGTCGCTCGCCGGGCTGTTGCACGCGAGCAAGCGCTGGGTGTTGATCCTGTTTGCCCTCTTTCTGTTCGTCGTCCAGTTGAGCTTCGCCGGACTGCTCGTCGTCCGACGACCAGCGCTCGGTATCCTCGCGCTGCTCTCTGCCGTGCCCGCCGTCGCGCTGGTCGCCTACGTCTGGTACGGCGATCCGACGCGTCGGGAACCGATCGATACGCTGGCGGTCACGTTCGTCCTCTCGGTACTCTTTGCCGCGATCGCTGCACTCGTCAACACGCTGCTTGGCGGTCTCTTTCAGCTGATTCCCGTCGTCGGGACGGCACTGTTCTTCTTCCTCGTCGTCGGTCCCATCGAAGAGACCGTCAAGTGGCTCTCGATCCGCGTCCACGCCTACGGAACCGGTCACTTCGACGCCGTGATCGACGGGGCGGTCTACGGTGCCGTCGCCGGACTGGGCTTTGCGACCATCGAGAACACCCTCTACATCGCGCAGGGCTACATGCAGGCCGCGAGCATGGGTGATCTGGCACAGCTCCAGCAGGCGATCGGCACGTCCCTGAGTCGCGCACTCGTCGGGCCGGGCCACGTGCTGTACTCCGCGTTCGCGGGCTACTACCTCGGACTGGCGAAGTTCAACCCCGACAACAGGGGACCCATCGTGGTGAAGGGCTTGCTCGTCGCTGTCCTGATCCACGCCACGTACAACACGCTGGTCTCGACGCTCCCGGCCGTGCTGCCGGTCTGGAACGTCGCGACGCTGCTTGGCTTCGTCCTCGTCTTCGACGGGGTCGTCGGCTACCTGCTGTATCGGAAGCTCTCGCGCTACCGCTCGTACTACAGACGGGCGGGCGGGGATACCGCCGCTGCACCGGTCGGCGACGCCCCAGTCGACGAAGAGACGACCGATGCCACGGGAACGACGGAGACCCCGAACGCCACCATCGAGCAGTCCGACGAGGGAGATGCCGAAACGGCCGACGAGAAGCCGGACAGCGGCGAGAACTGATCGACACGCTTTTTCGCCGGCCTCGCACATCCACGGACATGACCGACCGGGGACCACTCGACGCCGTTTCACCGCTCGACGGGCGCTATGCTCGGTACACTGAGTCGCTCGTTCCGTACGCCAGCGAGCGGGCGCTAATGGGCGCCCGCGTGGAAGTCGAAGTCGAATACCTGCTGGCGCTGGCCGACTTGGACGAGACGCCACTGGTGATCGATTCGGAACAGCGTGAACAGCTTCGGGGACTCTACCAGGAGTTCGACAGCGATGACGCGAGCGTCGTCAAACAGCTCGAAACCGAGGGCTACGGGGAGTACAGCGCGACGAACCACGACGTAAAGGCAATCGAGTACTTCATTCGACTCCACCAGCCCGACGATCTGGACGCGGCCAACTGGATTCACTTCGGACTGACCAGCGAGGACGTGAACAATCTCGCGCATCGACTGCTCGTCAAGCCCGCCGTCGAGGAGGTTCTCGTGCCGGAACTGCGCGAGATCAGGGACCAGCTCGTCGCGTTCGCCCACGAGTACGACGACCTCCCGATGCTGGCTCGCACGCACGGCCAGCCCGCGACGCCGACGACGTTCGGCAAGGAGATGGCCGTCTACGCCGCCCGCCTCGGGAAAGCCATCGCCCGGATCGAAGCGGCCGCCGAGGACCTCTCTGGGAAGCTGGCCGGGGCCTCCGGTACCTATGCCGCCCACCACGCCGCCTACCCGGACGTGAACTGGCCGGCCTTCGCTCGGCTGTTCGTCCGCGATCTGGGTCTCTGTCACGAACCTCTGACGACGCAGGTCAACCCCTGTGACGACCTCGAAGCCGTCTTCGACGCGCTCCGCGGGGCCAACAACGTCCTGCGCGACCTCGATCTGGATATCTGGCTCTACGTCTCGGATCGCTACCTCGGCCAGCAGGCCGTCGAAGGTGAGACTGGGTCCTCGACGATGCCCCACAAGGTCAATCCGATCGACTTCGAGAACAGCGAGGGCAATCTCACGAAGGCCAACTCCGACCTCGTCTTCCTCGGCGACTACATCACGACCTCCCGACTCCAGCGCGACCTCTCGGACTCGACGGTCAAGCGCAACATCGGGTCGGCCTTCGCCTACTGTCTCATCGCCTACCAGAAGTGCCAGAACGGTCTCGACAAGGTCGTCCCCAACGAACAGGTCATGCGCGAGGACCTCGACGCGACCCCGGAGATCATCGGCGAAGCCGTCCAGACGATCCTCCGCCGGGAGGGCCACGACGACGCCTACGAACAGGTCAAGAAGGCCACCCGCGGAAAGTCCGTCACCATCGACGACTTCCACGAGATGATCGAGGACCTCGACGTGAGCGAGTCGGTTCGTGAGGAACTGCTCGCGCTGACGCCTGCAGGCTACACTGGCGTCGCCGACAGGCTGACCGACGAAGTCTGATCGACGGGCAGTCCCCCAGAGACCACCGCTTATCTGTCGAGTCGTCGCCAGCCGAACAGACCGGCCAGCACCGCAGCAGCCAGCGTCGTCAGCGGGCCGAATCCGGGACCGCTCCCGCTGGTGGTCGCCGTCGGCGTTTCTGTGGGCGTGATCGTTGACGTGGGGGTCGCTGTGGGCGTAGGCGTGATCGTTGCCGTCGGCGTTTCTGTGGGCGTAGGCGTGATCGTTGCCGTCGGCGTTTCTGTGGGCGTAGGCGTGATCGTTGCCGTCGGCGTTTCTGTGGGCGTAGGCGTGATCGTTGCCGTCGGCGTTTCTGTGGACGTGCCAGTGTGACTGTCACCGCTCTGGGTCGCGAACACGCCGACCGTCGAGTACGACGTGAGGTTCGCGCCGACGCTGGGGACGCGTGGGTCGACGCGCGAGGTCGTCACTTCCGACCAGCCAGTCCCGTCGTGGGTCCACAGCGCCAGCTGAGCTTCGTCGACGCTCGATGCGACATCGTTCCCGTAGTGGACCCGCACGTCGAGGAACGTCGGCTGTCCGAGTGCGTCGGCATCGAAGTAGTGTCCCGACGGGAGTGCGTGTGGGTTCTTCGGCGCGCTCGCGTTCGCACTGATCGCGACGTTGTACGCGCTCGCAGAGAGCGTCACGTTGGTCGTGCTGGGCGAATCGACGCCCAGACGTTCGACGGTCGTGCCGCGAGCGTTCGCAGTGAAGAACGCCCACGACGAACTGCCCGCGTTCCACACCGTGTTGTCCGTCAGGGTGTTGCCGTTCGCGGAATCGTTGATCTCGATGCCCCGGTAGCTGTTCTCGATTCGATTGTCCACAAGCGTATTGTTGTCTGCCGTTCGGAGCCGGATCGCCGTCGGGAACGTGATGGTGTGTGATCGCGGGTACGAGAGGACCGTGTTGTCGACGACGGTGTTGTTCGCCGACCCGCTGACCATCCGTACGCCGCCGTTGCCGACCGCGTCGATCCGGTTTTTCGACGCTGTCGAGCGGTGGGCGTCGTAGAAATTGATGCCGAACCGATCCACATCGCTGATGTTGTTGGCTCGGACGACGTGACCGGACGAGCGCTGGAGATTGATGCCGTGAGCACCCGTCCCGGAGATATCGTTGTCCCGGATAGTGATGTTCGTCGCACGATTGACGCGGATGCCGTTGTTGTCGATGCCTCGGATCGTGTTGTTCACGAGCGTGAGATTCGTGCCGGCCTGCGACATCGAGACGCCGTGGGCGGCACAGCCGGAGACGTTGTTGTGTGCGAAGTAGAGGTGTGAGGCACTCTGTGAGATCGTAACGCAGTCCTCGGTCCAGCTCGTCGAGTGGATCTCGTTGTTCGTGAACGTGTTCCGGCTGGCAGTCCAGGCCAGTCGGACGTTCGCGCTGCCCGAGCCGGCAATCTCGTTGCTGTCGAACGTGTTGTCGTGTGAGTTGTGGACCAGGATGCCGCGCGAATCAGATTGAGTGATCTCGTTGCCGAAGAAGTGATTTCGATTCGAGTCCGCTTCGACGTAGAGGCTCTCGTCGTCGGTCTGTGACAGATCGTTGTTCGAGAACGTCGAGTCGGTGACGTTCGTCACACGAAAGCCGTAGTCACCGCCGACGACCGTCACGTCCGAGACGATGGCGTCGTCGACGGCCGTCATCGAGAGACCGGTGCCCTGTTTGCCGAAGCTGTTCCAGTACCAGCCGTCGAGGACGACCTGCCTGATACTGACGTTCGAGAGCCGCGCCGAACCGTTGACCTCGATCCCGATCCCTTCGTGGTTCGTGGCGGCGTCGCTGATAGCGTAGCCTTGCCCGTCGAAGACCACGTCGCTGGCGGTGATCCCGATACAGGTACCGTTGCCCGAGATGTTGTTCGCGAGGTGATACCGTCCCGGCTGATCGATCACAGTACACGCCGTGATCGGCGTCACGTCGTCGGTAGTCTGTGCAACTGCTGGCTGGCCGGCGACGGAGTCCGAGGTGGCAGTCACCACGCTCGGTCCGGCGGCCACGCCGGTCGAGAACGCAAACGCGACCGTCGAGACGAGCAACAGTACCGAGAAAACGGTGCTGAGGAAACGCGTCGTGGCCGTCATCGGCGCTGCTCCGAACTGTCGTCGGTCCTGACCGGGTGGCCGTTCGATACCGCGTTCGTGCCGTGTCTCGGCCACTGCGGCCGGAGTTGGGTTTCCATACTACTTCTCAGGTCACCCCTAGCTGTTAAAAAACAACGCATTAGACGGCTGTAACTCCGTGGCGACGGTCCAGCAAGCGAGACGCCGTCGAAATCGAAGCGACGAGGGCGGCCACGAGAAATCATGTCACGAAGCACTGGCTATCGAGAGAGAACACAACGCACAGGATGCTCCACACCGAGTGGACAGTAGATGGTACTCGGTACCGACCGGCGCGTTCTGACGCTCGCGTTCGCACGCATGGCCGACGCGCTCGGGAACTCCTTCCTGATCATCGTCCTGCCGCTGTACATCGCCAGCGGCCAGATCTCGCTGTCGGGTATCGCCGGCACCGAGGTGCTGGGGTTCGTCCTGCGCGAGGAGACGCTGATCGGACTCGTTCTTTCGCTCTTTGGCCTGCTCAATAGCTTCGGCCAGCCCTTTACCGGCCGGGTCTCGGATCGGACCGGCCGCAGGCGCGTGTTCGTCCTGATCGGACTCGGCATCTTCGCGGTCGGCAGCGCGACCTATCCCTTCGTCACGAGCTACTGGGCCGTTCTCGGTGCGCGTGCGCTGCAGGGGATCGGTGCGGCCTTTACCATCCCGGCGACGGTCGCGCTGGTCAACGACTATGCACGGAGCGACCGCGAGCGCGGGGGGAACTTCGGCGTGTTCAACACCTTCCGACTGATCGGCTTTGGCTTCGGGCCGATCATCGCCGGGGTCGTCATCACTGGGGGCCTGAGCGGCGACACCGCCGTCACCTACGTCCTCCCGGCGTGGCTCGGCCCGCTCGCCGGCGTGTCGTTCTCGGGCTTCAACGCGGCCTTCGCAGTCGCCGTGCTGGGTGCGATCGTCAGTTTCGCGCTCGTGACCGTCCTGATCGAGGACCCGCCGACCGTCGCCGATCAGGCGAGCAAGGACCTCTCTGTCGCCGTCCTCGACCGCGAGGGCAACGGTCTCGATCCCGTGTTCGTGCTGGGGATCGGGACCTTCTTCATGGCGACGACCATCGCCCTGTTCGCCACGCTCGAAGGGCCGATCCGCGGGCGACTCGACGAAGGGACATTCCTCTTTTCGGTGCAGTTCGCCGCCGTCGTTATCGCCAACGTCGTCTTTCAGGTGCCGATCGGGCGGGCCTGTGACGAGTACGGCCGGCGGCCGTTCATCCTCGCGGGCTTTCTCGTCCTGATTCCGTCGGTGTTCGCACAGGGCGTCGTCACCGATCCGTGGACGATGCTGGGCGCGCGCTTCTTACAGGGCATCGCGGTCGCGCTCGTGTTCGCGCCCGCGCTCGCGCTGGCCGGCGACCTCGCGACCGACCGCGGGTCGGGGACGACGCTGTCGGTGCTGACGATGTCGTTCGGTCTCGGCGTCGCGCTCGGGCCGCTCGCCTCCGGGGTGCTGTACAACCTCGGCGGTCTCGCCGCCCCCTTTACTTTCGGCGCAGCGCTTGCGGTACTCGCGCTCGTGCTGACTTACGCCGAGGTCGAAGACACACTGGACACTGGGGCACAAACGGGACCGGCGGCACAGGATTGAAACGTGTGCAGCCCTACGCGAATCAGCCGTCTTAGCGCCTGAAAATCCGAATTTCGGCAAAGGTTCAAACGCGTCCAGCCCCTACTTCTGGGTACGAGATGACAGATAAATCAGCCACAGCCACGTCGGCGGAGACACAGCGTGCGGACGAGGTCGTCGAGCTGTCGACCCTGATCGTCGGTGCCGGTGCCGCCGGGGCACGCGCGGCGATCGAACTCGCACAGCGGGGCGTCGACACCGACGAGATGCTCGTCATCGGGAAGCGAGACCACGGTGACGCACACACGACGTGGGCTCGTGGTGGGATCAACGGTGCGCTCGGGACCAACGACCCCGAGGACGACTGGACGATCCATGCCGCCGACACGATCAACGAGGGCCACTTCCTCAACGACCCGGCGAAAGTCGAGACCGTCACGCGCGAGATGCCCGACCGCCTCCGGGAACTCGACGACTGGGGGATGGCTTTCTCGCGCACGCCCGAGGGCGACATCGACCAGCGCTACTTCGGCGCGCAGTCGTTCCGGCGGACGGCCTTCGCGGGTGACCACACCGGCGAGTCGATCATGGCGACGCTGGTCGGCCGCGCACAGGAACTCGGGATTCCCTACCGCGAGAACGTGATGGTGACACAGCTGCTCGTCGACGACGGGCGGGTCCTCGGTGCGGCAGCCTACGACATGGACGACGGCCACTTGCTCCTGTTCGAGGCCGATACGGTCGTCCTCGCGGCCGGCGGCTACACGAGCGTCTACAGTCGCCACTCCTCCCGGGACGAAGAGAACAACGGCGACGGGCCGGCACTGGCCTACGAGGCCGGCGCGCGCCTCATGGACATGGAGTTCGTCCAGTTCCACCCCACCGGGATGGCCGTCGACGAGTCCGACCCCAAGTGGGCACCGTGGGCCGGCCGTCTCGTGACGGAAGCGGTCCGTGGCGAGGGTGGTCGCCTCTACAACACCGACGGCGAGCGGTTCATGGAGCGATACTCCCCGGACCAGATGGAACTCGACGCCCGCGACGTGGTCGCCCGAGCCATCGCCAGCGAGGTCGCGGCCGGTCGCGGGACCGACAACGGCGGCGTCTACCTCGACATCAGCCACAGGGACCGGGCCTTCATCGAGGAGCGACTGCCACGGATGTGCGAGCGCTTCGCGGATCTGGGCGTCGACTTCGCGACCGAACGGGTCGAGGTCGCACCGACCGCCCACTACGGCATGGGTGGCGTGCTGGTCGACGAGACCGGCGAGACCGACATCGACGGGCTGTACGCCATCGGCGAGACGATGGCGGGCGTCCACGGTGCGAACCGCCTCGGCGGGAACTCGCTGGCCGAGACGGTCGCCTACGGCCGCGTGGCCGGGGAGGCAATCGCCGACCGAATCGAAAGCGAGCGACTCCCCGGGCGAGACCGTGCACGACTGGTCGAACTGGCCGATGCGCAGTTCGCCGACCTCGAAGCCCTGACCGACCGAACGGGCGAGCACGACCCCGAAGCGTTGCTCAGCGACCTCCGGGACTGTCTCGAAGCCAGCGCCGGGATCATCCGCGACGAGGACGGGCTTCAGGCCGGCCTCGACAGACTCGCGAGACTCCGCGAGCGAGCCAGCGAGATGGCCGTCGGCGACCGGACGAGTCGCTCGTTCGAGTACGCCCTCGACGTGGGGTTCTCGCTCACCGTCGCCGAAGCGGTCCTTCGCGGGGCGCTCGAACGCACGGAGTCCCGCGGTGCACACTATCGGCGGGACCGCCCGGACATCGACGAGTCGTGGCAACGCAACATCGTCTACGGGCGCGACGACGTGGGTTCGATGCGCCTCGATTTCCACGCCGTCGACCTGCCCAGCCCGCAAGTCCAGAACGCCCTCGACGGGGAGTACGAACTGGACTATCACCAGCTAGAGTGATACTGCCGGCTGTAACTGTTGCAAGACATTCGCGACCCCGGGTCGCGACATTCTTCACAAGTAGTATGAGGACAGTCCGGTCCGTGACCGGCAGCGATCCCGACGCCAAGGCTAGCACCAGCGGTCAAGTGACTGGCAGCCCTACCCTCGGGTATGTTCCGCGACCGGACCGACGCGGGCGAGCAACTGGCCGACGCCTTCGCCGCCCGGGACCTCGAACCGACGATCGTGCTGGCGATCCCCCGGGGCGGCCTTCCGCTCGGTCGGGCCGTCGCCGATCGGTTCGACGCGCCGCTCGACATAGTCGTCGCGAAGAAGATCGGTGCACCGAACAACCCCGAACTGGCGCTCGCTGCCGTCGCCGAGGACGGGAGCATCTGGCGCAACGACGACCTGATCGCACAGCTCGGCGTCAGCGAGGCGTACGTCGAGTCCGAGCGCGACCGCATCAGCGAGGCAGCCAGCCAGAAGGCAAAGCGGTACCGCGACGCCCCACTCCCCGAACTGCGGGGCGAGCGCGTCGCCGTCGTCGACGACGGCATCGCCACCGGCGCAACGATGCGTGCCTGTCTCGCCCGTGTGCGTGCCACAGACCCGGAACAGATCCTCGTCGGCGTTCCGGTCGGCCCGCGCGAGACGGTCGAGGACATCGCGGCGAGTGCTGACGCCGTCGTCTGCGTAGAGACACCGGCAGCGTTCCGGGCCGTCGGCGCGTACTACCGGAACTTCGCACAGGTCAGTGACGAAGAAGCGATGACGTATCTGTCGTAGTCGCTACCGGAGCAACTGCTCGACAGTCGCCTCGACCGCCTCGGCGGCGGTGTGGATCGCCGAACGGTGGACGTACTCGCGCTCGCTGTGAGCGACAGCGCCCTCCTCGTCGGCCAGCACGCCGGGACCGAACACGACCGTCGGCGCGTCGGGCGCGAAGTGGGCGGCCTCCGTCGCAGCACCGAAGGGCCGAATCCCACCGTCGCTTTCGGAAGCGAGCGTCTGAACGAGTTCGGCGTCCTCGTCGGTCTCGAACGCCTCGGGGAAGGGCGTGTCCGGGCGGACGAGCGACACCTCGACGGTCATGCCCTCGGGAAGCCACTGCTGGAGATGCGCCTGTAGTTTCGGCGCGAACTCGTCGCTGCGCTCGGGCGGGACGCTGCGCCGGTCGAAGGTGATCGTACACTCGCCGGGAATCTGGTTCGGTGCCTCGCCGCCCTCGATCATCGACGGCGTGAGCGTCGGGACGCCGAGGGTGTCGTGCTCCCCGGGGCCGTGTCGGTCGTTGTAGGACTCCATCGCCTGCATGATCGGCGCAGCGGCCCGGATGGCGTTCAGGCCGTCGGCCGGATCGGAGGCGTGGGCGCTCTCGCCGCGGATCGTCACGGTCCCCTCGAACTGGCCGCGGGCGGCCGTACACACGTCCAGATCGGTTGGCTCGCCGACGATGTAGCCGTCGGCCGAGAGTGTCTCTTTCAGGTGGCCCGCGCCGGTCTGGAGGGTCTCCTCGTCGGGCGTGATCGCGAGCGTCAGTCTGCCGTCGCCAATGTCGGCCCGAAGGAAGGCAGCGAGCAGCGCGGCCAGTGGTCCCTTGGCGTCACAGGCCCCGCGACCCCACACCACGTCCGCGTCCGGGTCGCTCCGGTAGGGGACGTGCGGTGGGACGGTGTCGATGTGGGTGTTCAGGACGAGGTGTGTAGCGGCGCTGCTCGCCTCGGTCGCGCCTGCGCCACGGTGGGCCAGCACGTTCCCGGCTTCGTCGACGGTGACCTCGTGACCGGCCGCTTCGAGCGTCTCGACGAGGAACGCACGCATCTCCTCGACCCCGTCGTGTGAGGGTGTCTCGATGGCCTCACGGTGGAAGGCATCGATGTCGAAATCGGTCATAGTGGCTACTCCGACGACCCGTCGCCGGCCTCGTCCTCGACACGGACCACGTCGGCCATCGTCTCGCGACGCCGGACGACGCGGACTGCATCGTCCTCGATGGCGACTTCGGCCGGCCGGGGCTGGGAGTGGAACTGATTGGCGAGTTCGTAGCCGTAGGCCCCGGCGTTGCCGATCGCAAGCAAGTCCCGACGCTCGGGGCGGGCGATCGGCCGGTCCGTCGCGAACACGTCGGCGCTCGTACAGCACGGCCCGCCGATGGCGACCGGGTGGTCGCCGCGGTCGGGCGCACTGACGTTGCGGATCGGGTGATAGGAGTCGAACATCGCGGGCCGGATCAGCGTCGCCAGCGAGGCGTCGACGCCGACGACGGTCGTCCCGGGCGCTTCCTTGATCGTGTTCACTTCCGTGAGGATCAGTTCGGCGTCGGCGACGACGTACCGACCCGGTTCGAGTTTGATCTGAGCGCCCAGATCGCCGACGGCCTCACGGACGTTCTCGCCGACGGCTGCCATGTCCAGTGGCTCGGTCTCCTCGTGGTAGGGGACGCCAAAGCCCCCGCCGAAGTCGACGAATTCGAGGGCGTCGTCGCCCACGTCGCGAGCCAGATCGGCGACCTTCCCGATGGCGCGACAGTGATCGTCCAGATCGTCTCGCAGGACGCCACTGCCCATGTGTGCGTGGAGACCGACCAGATCGAATCGCTCGCGCAACTCCGCGGCCAGTTCGGGCACGTCGTCGTAGGGAATGCCGAACTTCGCGTCCTTGCCCGTCGCGACCTTCTCGTGGTGGCCCGTCCCGATGCCGGGGTTGATTCGGATGGCGACGCGGCCGTCGTACCCCCGGTCTTCGAGGCGGTCGAAGGTGTCTCGTGCGCCGCCGGTGATCGTCAGCCCCGGATTGTCGGCCGCCAGTTCGACGGCGTAATCGAGGTCCTGCGACGGCGGATTGACGGCGGTGTACTGGAGCGTGTTCGGATCAGCACCGGCGTCGATGGCGCGCTTCAGTTCGCCCGCGGCGGCACACTCGATGTCCGCGCCGGCGTCGAGCAGCCCCGAGAGGACGGCGCGGCCGGTGTGGGCCTTCGCCGCGTACATGACGTGTGCATCGGGGAACGCCGCCGAGAAGCGCCGGTAATTCTCTTTGACGCGGTCGACGTCGAGGACGTAGAGCGGCGTGCCGTGCTCGGTCGCCAGCCGTTCGAGACGATCGTGGTCCCAGTCCGCCAGCCGCCGGACCGGGGGCGAGTCGTGACTCATTGACTCCAACACGGTGACGGGCGATAACAAGGGTTCTGTTTCGGTCGGGCCGATCAGTACGACACCACGTCGAGACCCTCGATCCGATCGAAGTGGTCGACGTTGCGGGTGACGACCGCCTGCTCGTGGTCGAGCGCCGTCGCGGCGATCATCACGTCGGCCACATCGATGCGCTCACCAGCCGACACGAGGTCCGCATTGATGCGACCCGCACGCATCGCACAGTCGCGGTCGAACGGAAGTTCGATCAGGTCTGTCAGTAACTCGTGTACGGCGGCTCGTTCTTGTTCGGAGGCGTCGGCGAGGTGCACGCACTCTGTGAGTTCCATCACCGTGACCGAACTCACGAACGCCGTCCCCGACGCGTCGATGTCCTCGATCAGTTCGGCGACGCTCCCGTCCCCACGCAATACGTCGATGAGAAACGTCGAATCCAGGATCATCGATCGAACTCGTCGGCCAGTTCGCCGATCCGCGAACGATGTTCCGCCGCCCGGTCCTGACTACGCTGGTCGACGATGTCTGCGAGTTCGTCCGCGGTCCCATCGTCGAGGACACCGTGGTACTCGGCCAGCGTCACACCACCTGCGAGCCGTCGAACGACATCGCTGAAGCTCTCTCCCTCGCGTTTGTGGGCCTTGAGCTTCTCGTAGGCGTCGTCTGCCAGTGAGATGGTCTTCGTACCCATACGTCTGTGTACGTGCACGTACACAGAAAAAGACTCGGCCGAGTCTGCTGGTAGTGTTCAGATAAGAGATCGAGAGAAGTCAGGACAAGGCACCGAAAGCCCTCGCGTCGTTGCGGTCCCGCGACTCGCTGCGCGCGCTTCGCGTGCTTGCGTCGTCGGGGTTCCCGCAACGACGCTCGCCCTTTCATCCACCAGGGTATAGACGGCTGAACAGCCGACTCCTGGCGGATGAAAGGGCGAGGCGCGCTCTGGGATTCTGCGGCGGCACTATCCGAACGAAGTGAGGATATCCGCCACAGAATCCCAGAGCGTGCCGAGGGCTTTCGGTGTCTCCAAGTCCGAGACTGGGGTTGCTTATCTGAACACTGCGAGTCTGCTCCGACTATTCTCGCAGCGCGTCTTCTCGCTCGGTCGCTTCGAGCGTCTCTTCTTCCACGTCCGTCGCGACCACGGCGGGCTTGTACGCGCCGCCCTCGAACAGGTCGTGGTCGCTGACACTCGATTCGACGAAGCGCGTGAAGGCACGTCGTTCCGGCGGGAGTTCGCCGTAGATGATCTCCTCCTCGACGAGGTCGTAGATCGGGATGCGCGGCGTGAGCAGCGTGTTCTCGCCGACGATGGAGTTCTCGCCGACGACGAATCCGCTCGTCACCCGGCAGCCAGCACCCAGCGAGACGCCGTCCTCGACGATGACGGGCGTGCTCTCGACCGGTTCGAGGACACCGCCGATGAGTGTGTTCGCGCCGAGTTTGACGTTGTCGCCGATCTGTGCGGCCGATCCCACGGTGTCACAGGAGTCGACGAGGGTGCCGTCGCCGACGTACGCGCCGATGTTGACGAACGCCGGGGACATGAGGATGGCGTCGCCGCCGATGTAGGCCCCCCGGCGGATGACGGTGCCGTCGGGCGTGTTCCGGGTGCCACGCTCGTTCAGGTCGGCAGTCTCGCGCAGCGGGAGCACGTCGTGGTAGGTGACGCCGCCGTGCTCGCGCGCCTCGGTCTCGCGCAGTCCGAAGTTCAGGAGGATACCCTGCTTGACCCACGCGTTCGCTTCCCACTCGCCGCCGGATTGCTCTGCGGCGCGGATCTCGCCGGCTTCGAGTGCAGCGAGGAACTCTTCGAGTGTCGCGAGGTGGTCGTCGGTCGCGTCCGCTGCTGTGAGGCCGTCCTGCTTTCGTGCCCAGAGGTCCTGCACGTCGGATTGAAGACTCATTACGACGGCGTTGCGCCTCCGGGGATATATCGTCACTGGGTTTCGGATCGCTCGGCGGTCGCGAGCAGAAACGACGACGGGCGATCAGGCGTCGTCGATGACCTCGGCGAAGTCGTACCAGCCGGGGTCCCGACCCACGAGCCACGTCGCGGCGTCGAGCGCGCCGGCGGCGAAGACGCCCCGATCCTCGGCGCGATGGGAGAGCGACAGTACTTCGTCGTTGTCTGCAAGGACGAGTTCGTGTTCGCCGCGGATGTCGCCGGCACGGCGGGCGAACACGCCGATCTCGTCTTCGGCGCGGGGGGCGTGTCCCTCGCGTCCGTACACCGGTTCCACGTCGCGTTCGGCCTGCACGGTTTCGAGGATGGTGTTGGCCGTCCCGGAGGGCGCATCGACTTTGCCGTTGTGGTGGCTCTCCAGCAGTTCCAGATCGTAGCCCGGGAGCGCGCCGACGGCTTCCCGGACCGTTCGCAGGAGGACCTGAATGCCACGCGAGAAGTTGGTGGCCTTCAGCATCGGGATCGACTCGCTCGACTCGCGGAGCCGGGCGAGTTCGTCGTCGTCGAAGCCCGTCGTCGCGACGACGTGGGGAACGCCCGCCTCGACACAGGCGTCGAGGACGGCGAGCGTCGCGGCCGGCGTCGAGAAGTCGACCACGGCGTCGACATCGAACTCGGCGATCATTTCGGCGGCCTCGCTGGTCGGTCGGAGGGGGACGCCAGCAGTCTCGCCGCGTTCACTGGCGAACCCGACGACGACCTCGATGTCGTCGCGGCCCTGCCCAGTCTCGACGACCGCGCTGCCCGAGCGACCCGTCGCACCGCAGACCGCGATCCGGGTCATCGCTCCGTCGCCGCTCATCGTTCGACCGCCTCGTACTCCGCTTCGAGGTCCTCGTCGGCCAGATCGGCCAGCACGGCTTCGAGGTCATCGATGTGTTCCTCCGAGAGTCGCGTCAGGGGCTGGCGCATGTGCGCCGGGCCGTACCCGCGGATGCGCATCGCCTCCTTGACCGGGATGGGGTTGGTCTCGACGAACAGCGCCCGGAAGAGCGGGCCGAGTTCGTGGTGCAGCGTGCGGGCGCGCTCGTAGTCGCCGGCGACGGCCGCGCCGACCATCGCGCAGGTCCGTTCCGGCTCGATGTTGGCGGTGACGCTGATACAGCCGTGTCCACCGACCGAGAGCAGCGGCAGGGTCATGCCGTCGTCGCCGGAAAGCACCGCGAAGTCCTCGTCGCGCGTTCGTTCGACGATCTCTGAGATCTGGTTCATGTCGCCGCTCGCAGCCTTGAATCCCGCGATGTGTTCGTGACTCGCCAGTTCGACGGCGGTGTCCGGTGCGATGTTCTGGCCCGTCCGGGACGGGACGTTGTAGACGATCTGGGGGCAGTCCACGGCGTCGGCGATAGTCCGGTAGTGGTCGACCAGCCCGCGCTGTTCTGGCTTGTTGTAGTACGGCGAGATCAGGAGGAGCGCGTCCGCGCCGGCGTCGGCCGCCCGCTGAGAGAGCGAGAGCGCTTCGCGGGTGTTGTTGCTGCCCGTGCCGGCGATGACCGGCACGTCGTCGACGGCGTCGATGACCGCCTCGACGACCTCGATGTGCTCGTCGTGGGTCATCGTGGCGGATTCGCCGGTCGAGCCGGCGGGAACGATGCCGTCGACGCCAGCGGTTTCGAGCCGTTGGGCGTCCGCACGGAGTGTCTCGAAGTCGATGCTGCGTTCGTCGTCGTCGTTAAAGGGCGTGGGGATCGCAGGGAACACGCCGGTGAGGTCGATCTGTGTCATGTGGTGTGTGGTCGGTTGCTCGTTCGGTCGGTGCCAGAGTGGAAAAGGAGTCCGACCCGAGACGGGAGCGCCAGGCCCGCCGCGAGTCGCTAGAACGGGCGCTTGCGCTTCTTCGGTGGCGCGGACACTCGGCAGATCGAAACGGCGAGGCCAGTCGTGTCCGGTCGCATACGCAATACCGGTCCGTGAATCGACTTATGCGTTGTGTTTGCCGGTGTCGTCCCGGTCGTGGACGAAGATCGCACGACGGGGCGGGCGTGCCGTCGTCGTAAGCGGTCCATAACAATGCCGTCGTCGGCACTTCTTAGGAGTGCAACACAGATGGCAGCGACTCAACGAACGGGAACACGTCGGATGCTGACGATGGGGCTGTCACGACCATCCGCGAACCGGGGCGCCGACCTGCGGTGGGAGGGGACGCATGAGTGAATGGGTGCCCGACGACGCCAGTTTCGCGCTCTGTCTCACGCACGATGTCGACCGCCCGTACAAGACATACCAGTCGATCTACTACACGCTCGCGGAACGCGATCCATCGCATCTGCTGGACCTCCTTCCGTGGCGGAATCCGTACTGGACTTTCGAGGACATCGTCTCGCTGGAAGAATCACTCGGGGTGACATCGGCGTTTTACTTCCTCTCCGAGCAGTCACTCTTTCGTGACCGCTCGATCACGGAGTGGACAGACATAGAAAGCTGGCGGCTGTACGCCGGCCGATACGATCTGGGTGATCCAGACATCGAAGCCCTCGTCTCGCACCTCGACGAGCAGGGCTGGGAGGTCGGGTTACACGGGTCCTACGAATCCTATCGTGAGCCAGCGATGCTCAAACGCGAGAAGCGCTGGCTGGAGGAGGCACTCGGGCAGGACGTGACCGGCGGTCGCCAGCACTATCTCAACCTCGACCGACCGGCGACGTGGCGCTACCAGCGTTCGACCGGTCTCCAGTACGACGCCTCGCCCGGATCGTCCGCCGAGTTCGGGTTCCAGAACGGCTATCACCCGTTTCGGCCGTTCGACGACCACTTCGCCGTCTTTCCAACGACGCTGATGGAGTGTTCGCTGCCGAACCCCGGCGACGAGTACGACCTCGCGTGGAAGGCGTGTCGACAGCTACTGGACGAGGCGCTGGATCACGAGGGCGTGATGACCGCGCTCTGGCACCCGCGATACTTCAGCGACGATTACGAGGGATACACCGAACTCTACAGGGACCTGATCGAGTGTGCGCTGGATATGGGTGCCTGGGTCGGCCCGCCGGGCGACCTCTACGACCGGTGGGCCGCCACCGACAAGCGAGAAGTCGCTGCAGAGACCGACCGCGCGACACAGTGACGATCTCGGTGCCTAGGCGGACGATAACTAAGCCGGAACCGGCGGCCTATCCGATGAGATAGATGCAGATCGAACATCTCGATATCGACGAGTGGGCCAGTGCGCTGCCGGACTCGGGGATCGAACTATTTCACCAGCCAGCGGCGCTCAACGTGCTTGGCGAGCACGTCGACGGAGAGCTAGAACTGTACGGGGGATTCAAGGGACAGCAGCCGATCGGACTGCTTCCCGTCGTCACGAGCTCGAAGCTGGTGGGGACGACAGTCACCTCGCCGCCGCCGTCGATGAACGTGCCACGGCTCGGTCCGGTAGTGATGCCGACCAGTCCGAAACAGCGAAAACGCGAATCGGTCAATCAGACGTTCACCGAGGAGGTCTTAGACGAGATCGACATCGGCGGTTCGCTGTCGCTGTTTCGGATGATCTGTAACAGCCAGTATCTCGACCCACGGCCGTACGTCTGGGCCGACTACGATCTGACGACGCAGTTTACCTATCTGCTAGACCTCGAATCGACGACGGCCGACGAGACGATGGCGGCGTTTTCCAGTGGTTTGCGCCGCGAGATTCGATCGGCGAAGGACCTCGACCTGACCGTCAGCATCGAGGGACTCGACGGCGCTCGACAGATCTACGACGCTACGCGCCAGCGCTACGAAGAGCAGGACCGAGCCTTCCCGGTGGAGTGGGACTTCGTCCGTGACCTCGTGACGGCCCTCGGTGAGCATGCTCGGCCGTACGTCGCGCGTGACCCCGATGGGGAGTTCGTCGGCGGGATCACCGCACTGTACTCACCGGACGCGGGCTACTTCTGGCAGGGCGGGACCAAGAGCACGTACGAGGGCGTCAGTGTCAACAGTCTCGTCCACTGGCGGATCATCGAAGACATCATCGAAGACGAGACGCTCGCGTCGGTGACTGGGTACGACCTGATGGGCGCCAACACCGAACGGCTCTGTCGGTACAAATCGAAGTTCGGGGCCGAACTGATCCCCTACTACATCGTCGAGTCCGACAGCATCGGGATGGACGTCGCCAAAGCGACCTACAGCACGCTAAAACGGTAACACTACCCATACACTGTCGTGTGATTCAATAGATGGAGAAGATTCGGCACAAATTTCATTTCGTCCACCACTGTGAAATCATCTCGATCACGCCGATAGAACTACGAGGATGGCCCCGAGAATGAGTGAGCATGTCGCTTCCAGACGTGACCGAACTCGACCTGGCGACGAAGGTCGGACAGTTGTTCACCGTCGGCTTCGACGGATACGAACCGACAGACGATCTCCGGGAACTTATCACCGACTACGAGTGTGGCAACGTCATCTACTTCAGCCGAAATATCGACACGCCCGCACAGGTGGCTGCCCTGAGCGCGGAACTGCAGTCACTCGCGATGGAGGACGGCCCCGGCATCCCGCTGTTCGTCACCGGTGATCAGGAGGGTGGCGTCGTCTCGCGCATCGACTGGGGAACGGAACTGCCAGCACAGATGAGCATGGGCGCGAGCGGCGACGCAGCGCTGGCCCGCGAGGCCGGCGGTGCCGTCGGTGCGGAACTGCGCTCGATCGGTGTCAACTTCGATCTGACACCGGTGCTCGACGTGAACAACAACCCCGAGAACCCCGTGATCGGCGTCCGGTCGTTCGGCGAGGACCCCGAGATGGTCGGCGAACTCGGTGCGTCGATGGCGGCCGGCATGCAGGACGTGGACGTGCTGGCCTGCGGGAAGCACTTCCCGGGCCACGGCGACACGAGCGCCGACTCCCACCTCGAACTCCCGGTCGTCGACCACGACCGCGAGCGTCTCGACGCCGTCGAACTCGCTCCCTTCCAGTACGCCATCGACGAGGGCATCGACTCGATCATGACGACGCACGTCTCGTTCCCGACGATCACGGGCGACGACGAGATTCCGGCGACGGTCTCGAAAGCAGTTCAGACGGACCTGCTGCGCGACGAACTCGGCTTCGATGGGCTGGTCGTCACCGACGGCATGGAGATGAACGCCATCGCCGGCTCGATGGGAACACCGGAGGGCTGTGTGCAGGCGATCGAAGCCGGCTGTGACCTGCTGCTGGTGTGTCACACCCCCGAGACGCAGAAAGCGTCCGTCGAAGCGGTCATCGAGGCCGTCGAGTCGGGCCGCATCGACGAGTCCCGCATCGACGACGCCGTCGAGCGAATCCTCGACTACAAGGAACAGCGTTCGATCGGGTCGGAGACGCCGTCGGGCGAGCGCTGGGAAGCGACGGCCGACCGCTCGCGCGAGACGGGGCGCAAGGTCGCGGCGGCCGGCATCACGCTCGCAGCGGACGACGGGACAGTCCCGTTCGAGACGGACCGGCCGCTCCACCTCGTCGGCTTCCCCGGCGGGCGCGCCTCGCCCGCGGAGGACGACCGCTACGAACCGGCACTCGTCGCCGACGCCCTCGACGAGGCGGGCTTCGACGTGCGACACCACGAGGTCGAGACGGCGGACGACGTGCCTGTGTTCGAGCGCGACGAACAGGTCGCGCTCGCAGCGTACAACGCCGCTGGCGACGACGAACAGGTACGTGCGGTCGAGCAGCTAGACGAGACCGTCGACGACTTCGTCGCGCTCGTCCTCCGCAATCCCTACGATCTGGGTGCCTTCCCCGACGTGTCGACGGCGCTCTCGACGTACGACTACACGCCCGCGACGCTGTCTGTGACGGCCGAAATACTGGCCGGCGACCGCACCGCGAGCGGCACGCTACCGGTGACGGTGCCGGGCTTCGAAAAATAGGGCGGCGCTGACCGAAGGGAAGGGCCGCCAGAACTGCGAACGGGGAACGGAGTGACCCGTGAGCAATGTCGTCGTTACTCGACGCTCGCGATCGCTTCGATCTCGACTTTGATGTCGACGGGCAGTTTCACCACTTCGACCGCACTGCGGGCGGGGTACGGTTCGGACATGTAGTCGCCGTAGATTTCGTTGACGGCGTCGTAGTAGCGCATGTCGTTGACGAAGACGGTCGTCTTCACCACGTCGTCGAGCGAGAGGTCCGCCGCTTCGAGGACGGCTTCGATGTTTTCGAGGGTTCGTTCAGTCTGTTCCTGCACGTCCTGACTGACCACGTCACCGCTCTCGGGGTCGATCGGTCCCTGCCCGGAGACGTAGACGGTGTCGCCGTCACGGACTCCTTGCGAGAACGGGCCGATACTTGCCGGTGCGTCGTCGGTCGATAGTTCTTCCATAGGCGTCGTTCTCGAAAGGGGCGGATAAAGATTACCGAATCGCACTGACTACACGGGCCGTATAACAGAACCATTACACTGTTATGTGCCCTCAATTCTCTACTGGTTTACTGGAAAGAAACAACCCACGGGACTACTTCAGGGTAACAAGTTATATGTCTTGATGATAACTATCTCTGTATGCCAACGGATAGCGAACCAACAACTGACGACGAATCCAAATCGGCGAACCGAAAGCGAGTGACAGCCGACACGATCAGACGCCGCGACATCCTCCGGTCGGGTGCAGCAATCGCACTCGCGGGCGGCGTCGCTGGCTGTCTCACCGACGGCGGCGACGGCGACGGTGGTGACGGCGGAAGTGGCGACGGCGGCGACACGAACGAGAGCGGTGACGGCGGTGACGGTGGCAGTACCGACACCACGAGCGGCGACGGCGACAGCGGCGAGACGACGAACATCGCCATCGTCTCCAGTTCGGCAGGCTTCGGCGACAAGGCCTTCAACGACCTCGCGTGGGACGGCCTCCAGAACGCGGCCGACGAGTACGACATCGAACTCCAGCAGGTCGAGGAGACCAATCAGTCGAACTTCGGGACCGTCCAGTCACGGCTGGCAGAAAGTACGAGCCCCGACTACGACCTGATCGTTCTCGTGGGCTATCAGCACACGCAGGCGCTGACGACCAACGCCGAGGAGTACTCCGACCAGCGCTGGATGCTGATCAACGACCACGTCGATCAGCCAAACGTCGGTGGCTACATCTGGGCCAACCACGAGATGTCCTTCCAAGCGGGCGTCCTCGCGGGGACGATGACGACACGCGAACTCACCCACGAAGGGAACTCGAACGACCCGGACGGAACGACGGTCGGGTTCGTCGGCGGTGTCGACGGCGCGCTGATCAACGCCTTCGAGCGTGCCTACGTCGCCGGTGTGGAGTGGGTCAACCCTGATGTCGACGTTCGGGTCGGCTACATCGGGAACTACACCGACACCCAGACCGCGGCCAATATCGCGTCCTCGCAGTACGACGCTGGTGCCGACATCGTCTACCACGCCGCTGCAGCGGCCGGGCAGGGCGTGTTCCAGGCCGCACAGGACGCCAGCAGTTTCGCCATCGGCGTCGACGCCGACCAGTCCGTGACACTGCCGGACTATCAGGACGTCATCATGGGATCGGCGATCAAGCGGATCAACGAGGGGACCTATCTGGTCGCCGAAGGGATCGTCAACGACAACTGGGAAGACGTCAGCGGCCGGAACGTCCTCGGTCTCGAAGAGGACGCCGTCTCGGTCGTGCTGGGTCAGGCCATCGGCGACAAGCTCCCCGATGTCGTGAACGAGAACCTCGAAGAGTCAAAGCAGGCGATCATCGACGGCGACATCACCGTCCCCTGTACGGCATCGGGCTGTCAGAACTGATCGACGCGCCACATCGGTTTTTATGCGACACGACAACAAGCAACACCAATGAGCGACACTACCGCACCCGCCGTCGACCTCGCCGGGATCACGAAGCGGTTCGGCGATGTCGTCGCCAACGACGGCGTCGACCTGACCGTCGAGCGTGGGACAGTCCACGCGCTGATCGGCGAGAACGGCGCGGGGAAGACGACACTGATGAGTATCCTCTATGGGCTGTACGACCCCGACGGGGGAGAGATACGGATCGACGGCGAACCGCGGACGTTCGACTCGCCCCGGGACGCCATCGACACGGGCATCGGGATGGTCCATCAGCACTTCGAACTCGTGGACACGATGACCGTGATCCAGAACGTCATCCTCGGGCAGGAGCCGACCGCGAACGGACTGGTCGACGAGGACAGCGCCCGAGCGACGATCGAGGAAGTGTGTGACCGCTACGGGTTCGACGTGGATCAGTACCTCGACGACCGGGTCGAAGACCTCGGCGTCGGCGTCCAGCAGCGCGTCGAGATCGTCAAGAGCCTCTATCGCGGGGCGGACACGCTGATCCTCGACGAACCGACGGCCGTCCTCACGCCACAGGAGGTCGAGGAGCTGTTCGAGGTGATGGACGAACTGACCGCGAGCGGGCGCTCGCTCGTCTTCATCACCCACAAACTCGACGAGGCGATGGCCGTCGCCGACGAGATCACGGTGCTACGGGACGGCAAATCGGTCGGGACCGTCGACGGTGACGAGACGACCGAACAGGAACTCGCCCGGATGATGGTCGGGCGCGACGTGCTCTTCGAGGGACAGGAGCGCACGACCGAACCCGGCGACGTGATCCTCGACGTGGACGCCCTGTCGGTCCGGGACGACCGCGATCTGCGGCAGGTCGATGGGATCGATCTGTCGGTCCGCTCCGGAGAGGTGCTGGGCATCGCCGGCGTCGACGGCAACGGCCAGTCGGAACTGGTCGAGGCGATCACCGGTCTCCGGGGGATCGAGTCCGGTCAGATCGTCTTCGACGGCGCGGACATCGCCGGGACGAGCAGACGCGAGCGTATCGAGTCAGGGATCGCCTACATTCCCGAGGACCGGCAAGAAGAGGGGCTGGTACAGGAGTACGATCTCGTCCGCAACGCCCTGCTGGGCAATCAGACGATCGAGCCGTTCGTCGAGGGTGGCTTCGTCGACTGGGACGCGGTCCGCGAACACGCCGCCGACATCGTCACCGAGTACGACGTACAGCCACCCCACGTCGAGGCCGAAGCCGGGTCCCTCTCCGGCGGGAATCAACAGAAGTTCGTGGTCGGACGCGAACTCAAGCACGACCCGGACCTCGTGGTCGCCTCCCACCCGACCCGTGGGGTCGACATCGGCTCGATCGAGTTCATCCACAACCGCCTCCACGAGATGCGCGACGAGGGGCTGGCGATCCTGCTTGTCTCCTCGAAACTCGACGAGGTCCAGAAAC
Source organism: Halomicrobium sp. HArcht3-1 (assembly GCF_058933345.1). Lineage (NCBI taxonomy): Archaea > Methanobacteriati > Methanobacteriota > Halobacteria > Halobacteriales > Haloarculaceae > Halomicrobium > Halomicrobium sp. HArcht3-1. The sequence goes on from NZ_JBZYDM010000016.1 coordinate 24,925, forward strand.
TCTCGGACCGCCTCGCCGTCATGTACGAGGGCGAGTTCGTCGACATCGTCGATCCCGACGACGTGACCGAGGAGGAACTGGGGCTGTTGATGGCAGGCCGTGACCGGGGCCGGGCCGGCGCGAGCGAGACGGCCGAAAGCGCCGAGGCCGACGGAGGTGCCCAGTCGTGAGCGCGACGGCCGAGCGCGCCCGCGCTGTCGTCGACCGGATGGCCGACCGGATGCTCCGGGCGACCGTCCTCGAACGCTTTGCCCTCGCCATCGCCTCGACGCTCCTGGCGTTACTGATCGGCTCCGTGATCGTCTGGGCGACCGGCTACGACGCCGTCGAGTTCGCCTCCTCGCTCGTGTACGGCGCGGTCGGGAACCTCTCGAACCTCGCCTTCACGCTGCGCCAGTCGACGATGTTGATCCTCACCGGCGTCGCCGTCGCCATCGCCTTCCGGGCTGGCGTGTTCAACATCGGCGTGCAGGGCCAGTTCGTCGTCGGCGGCTTCGCGACGGCGCTCTCGATCCTCTTTCTCGCGCCGCATCTCCCGGGCGGGACCGTTGGCGGGATCGTCCTCATGGTCCTCGGGACGATTGCGGCCATCGTTGCAGGCGGTGCCTACGCGGCCCTGCCGGGCCTGATGAAAGCCTACGCCGACGCCAACGAAGTGATCACGACGATCATGCTGAACTTCATCGCCTCCGGGGTCGTCTACTTCTTCATCGACGCGTACCTCCGGCCGGGCGGGACCTCGGCACCGAACACGGAGTCGTTCCCCGACTACGTCGGTCTGCCGGGCTTTGCCTTCGGTAGTAGCTCCTTTTCGGTCATCGGACTCACCGTCGCACTGCTGGCTGCGGTCGGCGTGTTCGTGGTCATGGCCCGGACGAGTTTCGGGTACGATCTCGTGACCAGCGGGTATCAGGAGGCTGCGGCCGCCTATTCTGGCGTCGATCCGAAGCGAACCGTCGTCACGACGATGACGTTCTCGGGGATGGTCGCCGGTCTCGCCGGTGCCATCTTCGCGATCATGATCCTCGGGTACTACACCGATCCGAGCACCTTTCCGACGTTCGGGTTCGACGCCATCGCGGTGAGCCTGCTGGCGGCGAACAATCCGCTGGGCGTGATCCCCGCCGGCCTGCTCTTTGGCGGACTCGACGCCGGCGGCCAGTACATCGGCTTCACGCTCGACGTGCCGGCCGAACTGGTCGACGGCGTCGTCGGTCTGATCGTCCTGTTCGTCGCCGCCCCGGAGCTGTTCCGCATGAGCGCGCGACGGTTCGGACTGGGTGGTGAGGACCGATGAGCGTCGCCGACTACGCCGCAGAGAACCGGATCACGGTCGGCGGTGCGGTCGCCGTCATCGTCGCGCTCGTCGCGGCGATCACGCTGCTTGACCTCCCCGGCGCGGAACTGCTCACGGTCGGGGCCGTCCAGCGGTCGCTGCAGGCGGCGATGCCCATCGCACTGGCCGCCATCGGCGGCCTGTACGCAGAGAAAAGTGGCGTGTTCAACATCGGGCTGGAAGGGTTCATGATCTTCGGCGCGCTGACGGCGGCCGCCGCGGCGTGGCTTCTCTCGGGCAGCGGCTCGGTCTCACAGGGCGACCTCTGGCTTGGCATCCTCGTCGCGATAGTGGTCTGTTCGATCCTGACGGTCTTCTTTGCGGTCCTGACGATCCGGTACAAGGCCGATCAGATCGTCACCGGCCTCGCCGTGTGGTTCATCGGGCTGGGCTTTGGCCCGTTCACCGCGACAGTGATCTGGGGCGGCGTCTCCAGTCCGACGCTCCCGAACGTGAACAACCTCGTGATCCCCGGTCTCGCAGAGCTTCCGGTCGTCGGTCGGCTACTGTTCGACGCCTCGCCGCTCGTCCTCCTGACCATCGTCATCACGATTCTAGCGTGGGTCGTCCTCTACCGGACTCGCTATGGCTACTGGATTCAGGCGGCCGGCGAGAACCCCGAGGCGCTCGATACGGCCGGCATCAGCGTGAATCGGGTCCGCTACGCTGCCGTGATCTTCTCCGGTGCGATGTCGGGACTTGCGGGCGCAGCGCTGTCGGTCGGCATCGGCAGTGGCTTCACCGGCACCGGCGTCACGATGGTCGACGGCCGGGGATGGATCGCTATCGTCGCCTACCTCTTTGGCAACTACAACCCCATCGGGGCCTTCCTCGCATCGCTACTCTTTGGCGCGATGGACATGCTCCAGATCCAGTTGCAGACGGTGGGCATCAACGTCCCGGGGTCGATCACTGGCCTGTTCCCCTACGTGGCCGTACTCGTCGTGCTCACCTTCGTCGGGTACACGCGCGTGCCCGCAGCCGTCGGTGAGGCCTACGAGACGGAATCCGAGTAGGTCCTCCAACGAGGGTGTGACCCCAAAAGCCTATTCCCGACGCTCTTCGACAGGTGAGTATGGTCGTTTCACATCCGGGGCAGCGCGTTGGCGTCCTCGCCGACGCCCAGAACCTCTATCACACCGCCCGGAGTCTGCATACGCGGAATATCGATTATCAGGCACTGCTCGACGAAGCCGTTCAGGGTCGTGATCTCACTCGTGCCATCGCCTACGTCATCCGGGCAAACTCACCCGACGAGGAGACCTTCTTCGAAGCACTCGAAGACATCGGCTTCGAGACCCGGATCAAGGACATCAAGACCTTCGGCGACGGCTCGAAGAAGGCCGACTGGGACGTGGGCATGAGCCTCGATGCGGTCTCGCTCGCGCCCCACGTCGACACCGTGGTGCTGTGTACCGGCGACGGCGACTTCGCACGCCTGTGTCGGTATCTTCGCCACGAGGGCGTCAAGGTCGAAGCGATGGGCTTCGAGGAGTCGACCGCAGAAGAACTCGTCGAGGCCGCCGACCACTTCAGGAATCTCAGCGACGACTCCGAGCAGTATCTGCTGTAGTTCGAAGCATCCGAGAAAACGTCGTTCAGACCGGGCGGGCGTCTTCGGAGGTCCCGACGAACAGCGCGCCAGCGGCCATCCCCAGCGCGGCGACTGACATCGCCCAGGCGGGCATACCGCTGCCGAGCTGTCCGGTGCCGAGGATGATCGCGCTACTCGCGACGAGGAGGAGCGTACCCAGAACCACCTTTCGTGTGTCCGTTGCCATAAGGGGAGCTTAGAATTCATCCGGTATAAATTTCCCCAAAACCACTGGACGATGGTACGATAAATCATGGCATGCTCGGTGGGTAGGACCACGTTGCCGACGGCAGCGACCGCCAGCGCCCGGTGGCGACCCGGCGAAGAACAGTCGACTTTTGGTCGGGCGTATCGACCATTCGGCAATGACTGACAGAACCGCCGCCTTGCTCACGCGGGTCGCGACCTACCAGTTCGGCCCCGGCGCGGACGCGGCGCTGTTCCCCGATGTCGAAGCCCTCGACGTGGAGACGACCAGTTCGGGCCGGCCGCGACAGGTGTACGACGACGGCCAGCGCCTGCTGGAGTACGGCAGCGACGGTCGCTTCACCCTCGGTGTCGCCGGTGGCCGACGACTCCTCGCAGGCCTCGACGAGCCCCGACACCGCGTCGTCGTCGGCGACGACAGCGAGCCGTTCGTCCGCGAGGGCCGCAACGCCTTCGCGAAGTTCGTCCAGTCGGCCGACGAGGGAATCAGGCCCGGTGACGAGGTGCTGGTCGTCCATCACGACGGCGACCTGCTCGCGGTCGGACGGGCCGAACTCCCCGGCGAGGCGATGCTCGGCTTCGAGACCGGGATGGCCGTCAAAGTCCGCCACGGGGCCGGTCCGGCGGACGAGACGGCCGAGTGAGCGGCGACCGGCGAGACGAGCCAGTTCGGTGTCCTTTTGACTGCGGACCACGCACGGACGGGTATGTTCGGAGGAGGCGGCGGCGGACTCAACCCCCGCAAGATGAAGCAGATGATGGAACAGATGGGCATCGATATGGAGGATATCGACGCCGAAGAAGTGATCATTCGGACTCCCGACAAGGAGCTGTACTTCACCGACGCCGAAGTCCAGCTCATGGAAGCCCAGGGCCAGTCGACCTATCAGGTCGTCGGCGAACCCGAGGAGCGCGCGCTGGACGCCGGTGACGCTGGCGACGAGGCAGACACGTCGGCCGACGACGACACCGGTGGCGCAATTCCCGATGACGACGTGGAACTGGTCGCGATGCGGGCCGGCGTCGACGAGGAGACGGCGCGCGACGCGCTCGAAGCGACCGACGGCGACCTCGCGGCGGCAGTCGAGCGCCTCGAATAGTGGGCAGCGAATGAGCTTTCTGTTCGTCCACGAGGCCGAAGACCGCGAATATCTGCTCACCCCCGGCGAGACCCTCGAAACGGACCTCGGCATCCTCGAAGTACCCGACGAACCGACGCCGGGCGAGGTCGTCGAGACGCATCTGGGCGAACCCTTCACCGTCCGCGCACTGCGCGGGCCGGACCTGTTCAATCACCTCGAACGCACCGGCGCACCGATGATGCCCCGCGACATCGGCATCGTCGTCGGTAAGGCTGGGATTCAGTCGGGTGATCGCGTTCTCGACGCCGGGACCGGAACGGGCGTCCTCTCTGCCTACCTCGCTCGCATGGGCGCGACTGTGACCACCTACGAGCGCGACGCAGACTTCGCCGAGGTCGCACGCGAGAACATGGCGATGGCCGGCGTCGAAGACAGCGTCGAGGTACGGACCGGCGACGTGACAGACGACCTCGATGCGCTCTGTGAGGGGGACTTCGACGTGCTCACGCTCGACACCGGCGACGCGGCAGCGGTCGTCGAACACGCGCCCGACCTGCTCGTCTCCGGGGGGTTCGTGGCGGTGTACTCGCCGTTCGTCGAGCAAGCCCGCGAGGCGATACAGACGGCCCGAGACGTGGGGCTACGCGACGCCGAGACGCTGGAGACGATCCAGCGCTCGCTCGACGTGAGCGAGCGTGGGACCCGTCCTTCGACAAGAGGTGTCGGTCATACCGGCTACCTGACGTTCGCGCGCAACCCCTGATCCGACGCCGACCGACTACGCGACGGCGCGGATCAGGTCCAGCAGTTCGTCGCGGTACTCCCGACTCGTCTTCGTCAGCACTGCGGGCGGGTCCTCGATGTCGAGAATCTCGGCGATCGGTCGCACGGGATACGCGCCGGCACCGATCCGAAAGCCCTCGCCGTGCCAGACACCGACCCACCCACTGACCGGGAGGGTCGTATCGTGGTCGTCGAGCGGGAGTTCGGCGCGATACTGGGTCAGTTTCGCCCGGTCGCCCGAGTCGACGCGGATGCGCTCCCTTCGACCGCGGCTGATCGACTCGAAGCCCCGATCACGAAGCTCGGATTTGAACGTCCGGTTGGCTTCCGAGCGGACGCTGGGCAAGATCATCGCCGGCCCGACGCCGGGCGAGAGCGGCGGCGTAAAGGAGAGTTTCGTCGCGAAGAAAAAGCGCCAGCGCTGGTCGAGACCGCCGTACTCCGTGGCGGCCTCGCGGGCCTGTTCGTCCCCGTACACGAGCGTCGCACCCTCGACTTTCGTCCCGGGTAACTGAAACACTGTCTCGACGGATTCGTCGGTGCGGGTCCAGCCCCCCTCATCGAGTTCGGGTTCGGGGACCGACGGGAACCGCTCGTCGGAAGGTGACACACGTCACAGTGACGGCCGAATCCACCTAACAGTTCCGTCGAGAACGGTTTAGTGGTCGTCCTCGCGCCACTTGTGATCACACTCGGTACACGTAAAGAAGCGCGTCTCGGACTCGTCGGCAGCGCGGATCTGTTTCATCTCCCAGAACGCGCGGTCGTTGCCACACTCGTCGCAGTGGGCCTCGGTGGTCGGTCCCATGTCCTCGGCGTCGACCTCGGAGGTGTCGACAATCTCGCTCTCTTCTTGGCCCTGCGTCGTCACCATCGACTGCTCGGCCTCGGTGTCACGTGCCTTCTCGGCACCGCAACTGCCACAGACCCAGACGCCGTCCTCTGCTTTCATCATCGAACCGCAATCGTCGCAAAACTCCATTGTTGCTTGGCGTTGCCATCGAAGTGGTTTAAATTCGCGGGTTCTGACTCAGAGGGATCATCGTCGCCGGTCGGCGGTCCGACGACCCTCGACCGGCCACGGTCGTTGATTCGGATCAAACCGACTCGATGGACTTCGACGATGATTCCTCTCAGCGCTTGAGCCAGTTCGAACACGCTTCGAGGTCCCCCATCGTCCGGTCGTGGAACCCACAGTACGGGGTCGGTTCGCCGTCCTCCATCACGTACTCGAAGTGCCGGCAGTTGCCACAGTACTGCTCGACATCGCCGTCACCCTGTGCCGACCTGAGGAAGTCGTTGCTGAAGGCTGCAGCCCCGTCGCTCGGGCCAACCCCGTCGACGATCGCCCCGCCGTCGGCGCTTGGCTGCGTCCGGCTGACGGTCGTCTGGCGATCCGACTGGTCGACCGTCCGCTGGGACTGATGCTGGGCCTGCGCACTACGCCGGTCGGAGGGTGCCTCGTTCCGGTCCGGTCCGCCGCCGACTTCGTCGATGCCGCCCGTGCCCGTCGCACCACCATCACCGACCGCACCGGCCGTCGACTCGACGCTCGCACCGTCGTGGTCGGTCGTGGTCGTCTGGCGGTTCGTCTGGGTCTCGACGGAGCCATCGAGGTCGGTCCCGAACATCCCGATGCCGCCGAAGCGACCGACCGATCGGGCTTCTTCGACGAGTTCGATCGTCCCCTCGCGGGTGATCTCCATGCGCGCCGAGCCGCCGGGATCGTTGCGCGTCTTGAACGTCGCCAGTGCGACGAACAGCGACCAGAACACCGTGACGATCCCGAAAAAGTACACCGCTGTCGTCGTCAGCGCCAGCAACGGTGCGGCGACGATCCACTCGTAGGGATAGGCGTACTGAAAGAGGACGACGCCGACGGTCGCGATACTCGACCCGATCAGCGCCGTCGCCCGCACCGCCCGCGATGCTGGCAGGACGGCGAAGACCCCCAACAGGACCGCCGGTAACCCGAGCCCGGCCAGCACGCCCGCCAGTTCTCGCGCCGGATACCGGCCCATCGACTGGACACCCACGTTCGTCGTCGCCAGTCCGATGGCACCCACGACCATCGCCACACCGGCGAGGAAGAGTCCAGTCCCGAGGAGCTGCTGGCGTCGGCTCGCCACCCGGCCGACGTTGCCCTCGTAGACATCTGTGAGACTCGTCATGAATCGTATTAGCGGCGCTCCCCTCAAAACTATGCGTCAGACGAGTGGCATACGGGAGGGCCGTCGTGATCGGAGCGAACGACGGCCCTCCGAACGAGCGAACGGGGAACGAAGTGACCCGTGAGCGCAGCGACACGCGAGCTCTGCAGGATGGAAGCGGAGCGAGTCGTGTCATCAGGGCGCGCCGACCAGCGGGAGGCGACCGCCTCGGAACCGGAGAGACGACAGGAATCGACACGCGAATCACACCCCGATACGTGTGAACGGAATCGAGAGAGAAGGAAAGGAGCCACTACGCGATCACAAACTGAGATTTACTGGACAGACACCACTGGAAAGACTGTCCTACCGGCCGTTTGCACCGATCTGAACAGAAGGTTTTTAATATATTCGACCGAATCCTCGTCGTAAGCAGAATATGAACGATAGCAGTCTGCGGTGGCCGCTTCGCGGTGCGTACGCACTCGGACTCCTTCTGGTCGGCATCTGGGTTTTCGAGATTTTCGGCGGTGTCAAACTGTTCGACTTCGGCCCGAAAACACTCGCTGCAGGGATGGGACTGCTCGTGATCGGACTCAACATCAACGCGACGGTCGACGACGAATACAACGATACTCGGTAGTTGCCCTGTGGTATCGACTCTCAATAAACGTTTTACAGAGCGGTAAATATATCTCTGTCGTAGCCGGGATCGAAGGTGGCGTTGTGATCGATGCTCTACTCAGACCCATTGCTGAAGTTCTCGCTTGCGGTGCTCCTCGTCGCCCCGCTCGTCATCCGGGGCGTGAGTTACTTGTACTTCAAGCTGACGCTGTACCATCCGCTCGAAACGCCGGCGGAAAAGGTCGCAAAGTGGGTCCAGCGGACGTTCGGTCTGGACCTCGATATCGAGGGTGGGACAGGTGGGGCGGACAAGGAAGGGCTGTTGCGCAAGATCGGACTCGTCTATCTGTTCAACATCGTCGCGACGCTCTCGATCGCGACGCTCGTCTACACGTACTACGTCGTGCAGGGGATGGATGTGGACATCGGCGTGTTGTACGCGATCACGATCTTGGCCGCGATACTGAACACGGCACTTCGGCTGGCCGCACTCGCCAAACCGTATCGTCTCCCACAGAAGAGTGGGTACGTCGACATCCGAAGCTTCGGCTTTTCGTTCGTCATCTCGATCTTTTTTCTCGAAGTACTGCTGATCGGCGTTCGGATCGTCCAGGCAGAACAGGGACACATCGATCTCGGCGGGCTGTCGGCCCAGCGAGGGATCGACTACGCACTCGGGATCTTCATCTGGCCGCTGGTACTCGCGGCGCTCAGCGAAGTACTCTTGCTCCTGTTCGAGGTGCCAGAGGTACTCAAGGGCGAGCACGGGCCGGACCACGGCGGGGGAACGGACGCGTAAGCGAATTCGAAAACCCTAATCACGGGCACTCGGAAGTGACGGGTATGAGCGACGACGAGAGCGAGGACGAGCCAGCAGTCGAACTCGGCGAGGGTGAGGCAGTCGCCGGTGCGCCGCTGGCGCGCGTCGGCTCCCGACTCACCTGGGGGATCGAGCACAGCACCATCGTCGACCGCGAGGGCGACACCGAGATCCGAACGCCGGACGGACCGCAGGAACTGGCGACGCTGATGGACGACGTCGACGTGCCGTACTTCGAGCACCGCCGGGAGTTCGAGGCGGCGGTCCGCGAGGTTATCGGCGACGGACCGATCCCGACCGAGTGATCGGCGTCCGGGTACGTTTTTATCCCGACGCACCCAAACAGGAGCTATGAGTCTCCCGATCGATCCGACAGCACTCGCGAGTGGCGATATCGGCGAAGAACGAGCGACCCTCGAGATGGGTCACGAAGAAGCGATCGAGCACGTCCGCGAGGTGTTTACCGACGCAGGCTTCGGGATCGCGACGGAGTTCTCACCATCGGAGATGTTGAACGAGAAGATCGACGCGGACCGCGATCCCTACTACGTGCTGGGGGCGTGCAACCCCGAGATGGCCGACCGGGCGCTTTCGGCCAGCGACAACCGGATCGGCGGACTCTTTCCCTGCAACGTCGTGATCTGGGAGGAAGCGCCGGGCGTCCAGACCGTCTATCACGTCTCGATCATGCGCATCGCGCGGCTGGCCGGGATGGCACCCAACGACGAGACGATGGCGAACATTATCGCCGACACGGGCGAACTGGTAGACGAGGCGTTCGCCAATCTCTAGGCGTCTGTAGACTGGTCGGCCGTCGTGTCAGTGCTCTCGGCCGCGTCGTCGTCCTGCTGTCGACGGAGGTGTTCGACCTCCTGTTCGAGTTTGGCGATCCGCTCGTCGGTCTCGTCGTCGCCGGACAGCCGCCGGAAGACGAACAGCACGACGACGATGATAAGCACGACAGGAGCGACGAGAAAGAGGAACATCAGGAGGATGATGAACAGCTCCGTGACGCCGGGGAGTCCCATCTGGAGGGCTGAAAGCATGCTGATCGATAGACAGTCTGCTGATAAGAAACTACTCCTCTAGCCTGTCGACGCGTCGCTGGAGTTGCTCTAGTTGGTCTTCGAGTCGGTCGAGCCGTTGTTTGTCCGGCGAGCGGTCTCGTCGCACGAGGATGAAGCCCCCGATGATGGCGAACAGGACGGCGATGAACAGCAACATGATCGCACCGATAAAGAGCAGTTCCACGCCACCGGGAAGCTGAAGCAGCGTCATATCGGCGTCTCGATGGCGACGGTCCTAAACGTTCTGTCGGGTGCCCGATCAGAAGTCCGCAAGCGTCGACTGGAGGCCAGCGACCATGTCGGACTTGCGGCGGAGTGCCCCCAGCGAGATCGGAAGCTGTTCCGTGACGGCGGTGACAGCATCGCGGAAGCTCTCGGCGACGGCAGGCTGATCGTGATACCGGTGATTCGCGTCGCCAGCGCCCTCCTCGAAGGCGTTTCGGACGCCTTCGCGGACCTGCCAGACGCCGACGGGTGCCCAGTAGTCGTCCGTGACTTCCCGGAGGACGAGACACTTGGCTTGCCGGTCTCGCTCCTGGAGGTGTTCGAGGACGCCGAGTCGGGAGGCGTAGTACGCGCCGGCAGTCTCCTCGACGTAGCCGGTGCGGCCCTCGTAGCCCTCGTTGGCGCTGGCGAGGTAGTGGGTCTCGCCGGTGGGGTTCCAGACGCTCTCTGGGGCTTTCATCTCGACGAGTTCGAACTCCCACTGGCCCGGCGAGAGCAGGACCCAGTAGCGGTTGCCCATGTACTCGTTGTACCACACCTCGGTCTGGTCGATGGTGTCGCGATTCAGGATCGTCCCGCGCAGATACTGGCCGACGGTGTCGTCGACGGCGGTGATCGACCATCGCGTCGGGACGAGTTTGCGCTGGCGAGTCTGTCCCAGCGCGCCGGCCGAGAGGATGGTGTTGACCTCGTACACGTCGAATCCGCGCCGATAGAGGTAGTTCATCGCGCCTTCGGCCTGCCAGTCGTCGTCCTCCAGCGTCTTCTCGACGGCGCGGGGGACGTGGGGATTCTCGGCGAGGTCGGCGTTGGTGGCGCGAGCGCGTGGCCCGGTCGGGGTCCCGATGTCGTCGAAGCGCACGTCCAGATCCGGCGTGCCGTCCAGTCCGACCTCCACGTCGACGGGATGGTCGGCGATGGCGACCTCCCGCTGGGTGCCGACGAAGCCGTCCCACACGTCCGAAACGTCGACCTTCGCCGAACGTGTGGAGTTGAGCATCCCGGTCCGGCGCTGGAGCACGTCGTCGATGCCAAGCCCGTTCTGGTACCACTGTCCACTCGTGGCGAACGTCTCGGCGTCGGCGTCGGTCGCCATCGGGGAGAGCACGCCGGTCGAGATGTTCGGGTAGCCCGAGCGCCCGACGAAGATTTCGGGCGCAGTGGAGCCAAAGAGTGCGTCGCCCTGCACGGTCTCCTCGAACTGCCGTTCGACATCTTCGAGGTGGTCCGTGATCGCGTAGGACTTCTCCTCGGCGAGACGACGGCGCTCTGCTGCCTCGTCGCGCTCGAACCCCTCGATAAACTCGTCGAGACGCATCTACGCCCCCTTGGACGGTCGGCGGTATAACAGTGACTCCCGCGACTGGCAGTTCCGGTCGACGACGGGAATCACTGCGGAGACGTTCACGCCCGAACCGAGTTCAGCGCGAGCAGGAGGAACTATTACATACCATGCGTTAGTAACTACAGCTGTAATACCTATGTCACGCATCATAAAGGTGGCTGCCGTGTCCGGGACCGTCGTCAGCATGGCGATGGTGTTTACGCCGGCGTTCTGGGCGGTGGGCCACACGCAGGCGCTGGTAAACGTTCTGCTCGGGCAGTTCGCTGCGATGGCGATCGGTCACACTGCATACCGGGTCACGTCCGGGAAGCGCCCGGACATGCGTGCAGCGCTCGCCGGCGTCGTCTGCGGTGCCGGTCTCGCTGCCTCACCGATTCTCCTCGAACTGGTCACCGGATTCACCACGGTGACCATGGTTGGTGGCGCCCTCATCGCGGCCGTCGGGCTGTACGGTATCGTGGCGAACTTCACCGGCGAGGACGAACAGCGCATCCCAGACCTCCGAACGGATCAGGCACCCGACGACAGCCCGAAGGCAGCCTGACCCGTCGTTTTCCGTCTTCTCGAACCGCTGTCGTTCGACGGTCGATCACCGTCGCCACCAGCGCCCACAGATCAGGGATGTGTCTCGTCGACGAATTCGTCGACCGTGACCCCGTAGCGTGCGAGTCGACGCTCCAGTCGTGGGTGGGTCGCGGTCGCCCGAGCGACGAGTCCGCGACCCTCGCTGGCGGAACCGACGGTTTCCTCGTGGCGCGGACCCTCGCCTGCCGCCGTGGTGACACGGACGAGACCGCGACAGAACGACCGTACGTCGGTCGATGCGACGGCTCTGTCGTCGGCCTGTAGCTCCTGGAGCCTGTGTGCAGTACCGATCAGTCCGAGGGGGAGCAAGACGACGCCGAGACTGGCACAGAGATAGTACAGTTGTGGCAACGCCGAGGCTCTGAAGACGCCCGCGCCGACGTAGGTCGCCAGCCCTGCCAGTGACAGCGCCGGATCGAGATGCTGACCGACGGCGACCCAGAACACCGTCGCACCCACGACGTGTGCGACCGGTTCGCGACTGTCGAGTGGGCCGATGTGATTCCGGTCGAGGTGGGCGAGTTCGTGGGCGATCACGCCCGAAAGCGCCGCGTCGTCGAGGTCGTCACGGACGGATTCCGAGAGCACCAGCACGGGTCCACGCGCGCCTTCGAGGACGGTGACGGCGGTCCCGAGCGATTCGTCGACGACGATGCGCGGCGACGACACTCCCATCCGGGTGGCGAGATCGGCCACCAGTTCGCGAAGCCGCCGATCCGGTGCCGGGCCGGTGGTCTCGGCCGCTTCGAGCAGTCGCCGACGCGTCGTCCACGCGACGCCGTGTTCGAGGACGAACGACGCCACGACGAGCAGCGTGAGGGCGGTCGGCGACAGGCCAGTGAGCCAGCAGACGAGGATCGCTGCGAGCAATCCGGCGAGGAGGAGACCGTCGACGACACGGCGCGCCGTGTCGAGGGCCATCGAATCGAGCAGCCAGCCAGTCCCGACCATCGTCAGTACCCACGCTACGCGCCGGTGCTGGAAAAGGCCGTGGGCCGGGGTCATCGAGACAGAACCGTTATGCGAGTCGGTCGGCGACTGTCGAACGATGCCGACGATCGAGTGTGACGAAGCGACGGCACGCGAGCGACTGGAAGCCGCAGGGGTCCCCATCGAGGCGGGCAACACCGACCACGAACGGTGGCGGGCGAGCTACGGCGGCGCGACCGCCGTCGCCTACGACGGGAAAGTCGTCGTACAGGGGGGCGACACCGCCCAGCTAGAGGGACTCCTCCGCGAACACGGCGGGCGGGTCCACGCCTACTTCGACGGCGCGTCGCGTGGCAACCCCGGCCCGGCGGCAGTCGGCTGGGTACTCGTCACCGACGACGGAATCGTCGCCGAGGGCAAGGAGACCATCGGCACCGCCACGAACAATCAGGCCGAGTATCGGGCGCTGCTCCGGGTGCTCGCGGTCGCCAGCGACTACGGCTTCGACGAGATTCGCCTGCGAGGCGACTCGGAACTGATCGTCAAGCAAGTCCGGGGCGAGTGGAACACGAACGACCCCGACCTCCGGGAACTGCGCGTCGACGCCCGCGAACGATTGCTTGACTTCGACGAGTGGTCGCTCGAACACGTTCCGAGAGAGATTAACGCACGCGCCGACGAACTGGCGAACGAGGCACTCGACAATGCGTGAAGACGATCCAGTAGACGGTTCGATCGAGGACGATGCGGACGGGACCGCCGACGACTCGACAGACGGCTCGGCCGACGCCCTGCCCGAGCACGTCGTCGAGGAAGCCGAACGACTGACCAAGCTCGCGCACGACGCCGTCGACGACGCGGCAGCACGCGCCTACCGCGACGACCGCGACGCACGCCTGGCCGAGTACGACTACACGGCACGCGTCCGCGAAGACGACACCCGCGAGGTACTCGTCTGTCACCCGGTCGAATGGGTCGACGACGGCCAGATCCACCCAGACCGGGTCGAAGACATCGACAGAGGGATCGAACGGCCGCTGTCCGGTCCGGGCGAGGGCGCCGACTGGGACGAGGTGGCAACGCACAACGACGAGATCGTGACACAGGTCGCCGAGGCCGACGGCGAGGTGCACGGCCAGACCGCCCGCGCACTGGCCGACTTCGCGAGTAATCACTACGCAAAGCCCATCAGCGATCTGACGCGCGAGGAGCTGATCGAGTTCCGAGACGACTATTTCGAACGGAACGCCTGGCCCAGCGACGAACAGCAGGCGCTTCTCGACGAGTCGCTTCGTGTCACCTTCGAAAAAATGGACGTGCCGTTCCCACTCGACAGCGGTCGTCCCGAGTGATTCGGGACGCCGTGTTTCTTACTCGTGCTGCTGGACGAGGTCCCGGAGTTCTTCTGCGCGCGACTCCTCGGTGACGAACTTCCCGAAGACCCACGAAAGCTGGTCGAGGACCGCTTCCTTCCCTTCTTCGGTCAGTCCGTACTGATTGGTTCGCTTGTCGAGTTCACTCTTCTCGACGAGGTCGAGTTCGACGAGGTCGTCGAGGTTCGGGTAGAGTCGCCCGTGGTTGACCTCGTCGTCGTAGTAGGTTTCGAGTTCTCGCTTGATAGCCAGACCGTACCGTGGCTCTTCGGCGAGGATCACGAGGATGTTCTGCTGAAACGCCGTCAGTTCGCGTGCGATGCCGGGTGTGTCAGTTTTCGTTTGTGCCTCTGACATGGTTAGCTGAATGTCATCAAGCTATTTAACACTTGTTAACTCGCACTCAGGTTCGCGAATTTCCGAGAGACAGCGCCGTCACACTCTTGTGGCGGGTATATCGGAAATCTTCCAAACAACAGCTGTTGTTATGAGTTAGTAATATTACTACAACCGTTGTCACGGAGGCCCGACGTACCTGATTGCTGCACTGTCGTAGTTGATTACGAAAGTACTTTTTGGACGCCCATCGGAGTCGGCGGTGATGACGAACCTCTGGGAAGATCTGGAAACCGGACCGAACGCACCCGAAGAAATCTACGCAGTCGTCGAGTGCCTGAAAGGTGAGCGTAACAAGTACGAGTACGACAAGGACATCCCCGGCGTCGTCCTCGACCGCGTGCTCCACAGCAACGTCCACTACCCCTCCGACTACGGGTTTATCCCGCAGTCGTACTACGACGACGAGGACCCCTTCGACGTGCTCGTCCTCGTCGAGGACCAGACGTTCCCCGGCTGTGTCATCGAGGCCCGCCCGGTCGCCCTGATGAAGATGGACGACGACGGCGAACAGGACGACAAGGTCATCGCCGTCCCCAGCGAGGACCCACGCTACGACCACATCGAGGACTTGGAGGACATCCCCCAGCAGGAACTCGACGAGATCGACGAGTTCTTCGAGACCTACAAGAACCTCGAAGAAGGCAAAGAAGTCGAGACGCTGGGCTGGGAGGACAAGCAGGCCGCCTACGACGCCATCGAGCACGCACAGGACCTCTACGAGGAGAACTTCGAGTAACCCCGCGAGCGGTCACGACCGGCAAGGACACGCAATTGGTGGGGTATCCTCGGCTTACGCACCCCGCGCCGACGCGTTTTCTCCCCAAATCTGGCGAACCGTCCACCAGCGCGCCCCACGAGAACGTCCACAACCGTGACGACACCTCGCCCGATGCTCGGGAGTAATCACGGCTGGTCTTGCCGATTAATTATGAGCATGGGTAATTACTTGAGGGATGGGACCGAAGTAACGGTCGTGATGGCGACCAAACAAGCAACCGGCATGGACCATCTGACGGTCGTTCCAGCGAACTTCGACCCCGAGACCGAGCACCGCTCGGACGAGGACGAGCGAACACCCCAGCAGTGATTGCCGGTTTCAGTGACGAGCAGGAACCACGGCCGCGAAAAGAAGCTTCTTGTCCCCGAACGCTGAAAGCCCCCTATGGGCCTGTTCGACCGTATTCGCGGCGACGAAGGACCCCGAGTCGCCTTCTTCGGCATCGACGGGGTGCCGTACAGTCTGATCTCGGAACACTTCGACGAGTTCGAGAACCTCGCAGCGATCGCTGAGGAAGGCAGTTCGGGACCGATCGACAGCATCGTACCACCGGAATCGAGCGCCTGCTGGCCGGCGCTGACCACCGGCGTCAACCCCGGCGAGACCGGCGTCTACGGCTTCCAAGATCGTGAAGTCGGCTCCTACGACACCTACGTCCCAATGGGACGAGACGTGCAGGCCACGCGCCTGTGGGACCGTGTCGCCGACGAGGGGCGAGACGCGACAGTACTGAACGTCCCCGTGACGTTCCCACCCCAGCGCAACGTCCAGCGCATGGTCTCTGGCTTCCTCTCCCCCGGCGTCGACGACGCTGCCTACCCCGACGAACTCGGCGAGTATCTGGACGGCATCGACTATCGCATCGACGTCAACGCCAAACTCGGCCACAGCGAGGACAAAGAAGAGTTCATCGAGGACGCCCACCGCACGCTGGACAAGCGTTTCGAGGCGTTCAAACACTACATCGAGGAAGACGACTGGGACCTCTTTTTCGGCGTCTTCATGACCACCGACCGGGTGAACCACTTCCTGTTCAAGCACTACGAGGAAGACGGCGAGTACAAAGAGGAGTTCCTCGACTTCTACCGGAAGGTCGACGACTATCTCGGTCAGTTGCGCGAGATGCTCGACGACAACACGACGATGGTCGTCGCTTCTGACCACGGTTTCACCAGCCTCGACTACGAGGTCCACTTCAACGAGTGGCTCCAGCAGGAAGGCTGGCTCACCTACGAGGACGACGACCACGAGACACTGGGCGACATCGACGAGTCGACCGACGCCTACTCGCTGATCCCCGGCCGCTTCTACATCAACCTCGAAGGGCGCGAACCGCGTGGGTCGGTCCCACAGGAGGAGTACGAGACCGTCCGCAGCGAACTCAAGGCCGAACTGGAAGCGCTGGAAGGACCGAACGGGAACAAGGTGGCCGACCGCGTCGTCACCAACGAACAGGCGTTCCGCGGCGACCACGACGACATCGCACCCGACCTCGTGGTGATCCCCAACCACGGATTCGACCTCAAGGCCGGCTTCAAAGGCTCCGAGGACGTGTTCGGCGTCGGCCCGCGAAACGGGATGCACAGCTTCGACAACGCGACGCTGTTCGTCGACGACGACAACGCACGCATCAGCGACGCCGACCTGTTCGACATCGCCCCGACGATTCTGGACCTGATGGACATCGACTTCGATCGAACGGAGTTCGACGGCTCCAGTCTGGTCTGAAACGCCCGTTTTACGCTTCGAGCGGATCGCTTTTCGGTGTGCCACGAGCGAAGCGGCCATTCAGTCCGCGTGCCCATTGAGTG
The DNA here is from genome assembly GCF_058933345.1 of Halomicrobium sp. HArcht3-1. Classification (NCBI taxonomy): domain Archaea; kingdom Methanobacteriati; phylum Methanobacteriota; class Halobacteria; order Halobacteriales; family Haloarculaceae; genus Halomicrobium; species Halomicrobium sp. HArcht3-1. Next base: position 42,034 of record NZ_JBZYDM010000016.1, read on the forward strand.
GGTGGTTCGATTTGTTCTGTGGTAGAATGAAGTCGCTGCTGTGACTGTGAGAGTGACCGACAACTGAACGCCCTCGGCCCGCTCGACGCCATCTATGGCGGATATCCTCGTTCCACTCGGATAGTGCCGCCCCAGATGGCGCGACCGCGCCTCGCCCGTTCATTCCACCAGGAGACTCGCTTCGCTCGACTCCTGAGCCCTCGTTTACTTCGTTCACGAGGACACCAGGAAACACCACAGCACCGCAGCCACACACCTCCCCAACCGATTCGCTCCTAATAGTCGCTCATCCCTCGCACAATGGTGTCGCTCGACGGAGCGAGCGACAGCGCGCGCCACCGCAGTCTGGTCAGTCGGTCGGTTGTATTGACCACAGCTAGGCGGTTTGCATCCGGGCGACCGAGCGGTCCGTTAGGACCCGGCAGGTCGCCCGGTTCACTACTCCGAGCGTAGCGAGGAGTAGCCTTTTTCACCCATGTTTTTGCTCAAGCGGTTCGAGCGCGGTGAAGCCGCGCCTCGAACCCGCCGAGCAAAAAGATGGTCTCACATCAGGTCGTCGAGTCCCTCGCTTTCGAGGCCTTCCATCGGATCGATCTCCTTGTTCTTCTCTTTTTCGGCCTCGCGTGCGCGCTCCATGAACTGCTCGACGCGGTCGGAGCGCTCGACACCGCCCAGTACGACGAGCGCGGCCAGTTTCTCGCTGCCGATCGGGAAGTCCCCGCCCCGTACTTCGAGACTCCCGGTTTCCTCTTCCATCCACTTGCGGGCGCGTTCGACGCCTTTGCGCGAGATGCGTTCGGGGTGGCCCGCGATGACGAGGAGACCACGCTCTGCTTCGACGGCGCTCGGGAGGCTCATGCTCGTCAACAAGGCGTTCCGGGTGACGCTCGTGATCGTGTTGATGTTCTCTTCGGGATCCTCGCTGGACTCGACTGCGGCGTAGCCGACGGAGGCGATGCCACCGCCTTTGAGGGTATTGATGATCTCCGAAGAGTCGACGACGCTCTCGCCGACGCCTTCGACGGCTTCGCCCGAGGCAAAGAGCAGGCCGATGCGCTGGGCGATCGCGTCGTTGATGCGCTCGTATCCGTCTTCGAGGCTGTCGCCGGAGGCTTTCCATCCGTCGTTGTCGATGAGGATCACCGAGTCGGATTCGCGGGCGCAGGTCTTGACCGAGCGGCCGGCGTTGGCCTGATAGAGGCCACCCTCGTCCTGCCCGGGGAGGACGCCGAGCACGTAGACGGGGATGTCGTAGATGCGCTTGAGTTCGCGGGTGAGCATCGGCGCACCACCAGATCCGGTGCCGCCGCCGAGACCGGCGACGACGACGATGCCCTCGGCTTCGGTCGTGAGTTTGCCATCGAGGTTATCCATCACCTCGGTAGCGTGCTCGGACATGATCTGGGCACCGAGTTCGTTGTCGCCACCGACGCCGTGACCCTTGACCCGATCCTGGCCGATGAGTTGCGTCTCGATATCGAGTTCTCTGAGATCGGCTTTCGCTGAGTTGACTGCGAGAGCGCCTTTCACAGCATCGAAACCCATGTCATAGTCGAACTCGGCGAGTGCCTGCGTTATCTTCCCCCCGGCTTGACCGACACCAATCAGGACGACCTTCATACTACAGGGGTATGCGGGGCGGTTAATCAACGTTACCCCGTTCCGAGGGTTCAAGTGGGATGACAGGACCAGCGCCGAGCATGCCAGAACGAGACCGACTGGATCGACGGCTGCGCGCCGTCGAACGGGCGTTGACCGGTGACGACCACGATCTGGATGCCCTCGCACAGCAGGGCGACTTCGCTCGCCGTCTCGACGAGGTCGAGGACCGCCTGCACGACATCGAGCGCCGCCTCGACGAACTCGATGCGACGACACAGGCAGTGCGTGGCTACGTAGGCAACATTCGGTCGGTCAACGAGGACATCGCAGAGCGTGCCGACGCGGCGCTCGCAGCGGTGGATCGACTGGAAGACCGTCGCAACGCGGACGAATCGGGCGGGCCACAGACGACCGGACACACCACGGAACACCACCGCAATACGTCCGAGACCACGACGCCAGCGCAACAGCCCACGCGGCGAAGCGAGCGAGGGCAACGTCGGGACGGGGCATCGACTGGGCGGCAAACGAGCAGCGATGTGCGCGCGGACGACGCGTCACGCGACGTGTCGGACATACACGACGGTGAGCACGCCAGGACCGACGAGCGTCCCGAGCAGACCGACGCGGACGATGCAGGCGTCCTCGAACGCATTCGAGCGCGGCTGTGATCGTTCGAACGGTGCTTGCCGTCCTGCTCGCCAGCGCACTGCTCGGAGTGACACTGCCGGCGCTGGACGATGCCCGTCGTGATCGTGCATCGGTGGCCGTCACGGAGCAGGTCGACGCCATCGAACGGACGGCGACGAGGCTCCACCAGACCGACGACCCGACGGTCGGTCCCGGTGCCCGCCGGATCGTCACGCTGTCCCTGCCCGCCAGTGACTGGACGACAGCGGGCGTCGATCGGTTCGCGATCAGGCCGGACAGCGGCGACACACCCGGCGCAGTCGTCTGGCACGTCCCGAGTGGAACCACGCACGTGCGAGCACTCGACACGCCACCGATCAGAACCGTCGACGGCGATCCGCTGGTCCTCGTCTCGTCGGGCCAGCACAGGGTCGTCCTCGCATTCGACGACCGATCGGGGACCCCCGTGATCACCGTCCGGCGGTTGAAGTGAGATGACGGTCCCACGGCCGGCTATGCGAGGCTGGTTCGACCGCAGCGAATCGACTGCCGACTGTGCGTGTACCGCGCGACACGAGGACGACCGACTCGTAGTCGACGCGGACGACTGTCCGGGCGACGGACGGCTGGATCGAGCACCGGCGTGTCGCGAAACGGTCGTCGAGACGCTGCGTGCAGGCGACGCGGAGGCGATCGTGGTCCGGCAACGCGGTCGCGAACGTGTCTATCTGGACGAGGACGCTGCACTGCTCTGTGCCGCTGGGCGGTTCGTCGACCGGTGTGCGATCCACGACGAGCGGCTCGCAGCACGAGCCAGCACCGATCCGGTCGCCGCGGCGACCGAGGCGACCGGCCGCGCCGGTCCGGTCGCGACCGTCGCAGCCGAGACGGGGCTGGCGCTGTGTGCCCGGCGTCTCGGTTCGATCGAGGCACTCACACCCCACGTCGGGCCGACGATCGGCCACGTTCGCATCGCCGTCGATCCCCCCGTCGACGGACGACTGCGCGACAGTCGCGACCTCTCGACGGGCGCGACCGTCAGGCGATACGACCGCGACGACGCGCTCCCGATGTATCACCTCGAACCACTGTCGGCGACGCTCGACGACGGCGAGATGGCGACCGTCCGGCGTGCCAGCGAACTGATCGCCGACGGGACGGCCATGGGCGAACGTGCCGCCTGGCGTGCGGTCGAGACGGTCGCAAGTGGGGACGATCCGGTCGAGCGACTCGGCCGGGTCCTCGACCGCCACACTGCCGGCTACGGCCACTTCGTCGATCTGTTCGACGATCCGCGGGTCGGGGACGTGTTCGTGACGGCGCCCGCCCACGAGAACCCGATCCGTGTGAGTGTCGACGGCGAACTGGCGACGACGAACCTCCGCGTGAGTCGGCAGGGTGTCGAGGCGCTCGCCTCACAGTTCCGTCGCGAGAGCGGGCGCGCGTTCTCGCGGGCGACGCCGACGCTCGACGCCACGACGACCATCGGCGACCGGCGAGTCCGGGTCGCCGGAACGACCGACCCGGTGAGCGACGGCCCAGCCTTCGCCCTGCGTGCCCACGATCGATCGATCTGGACGCTGACGAGACTGGTCGACAACGGGACGGTCCCTGCCGGCGCGGCGGCGCTGCTGTCGCTCGCGGTCGACCGCGCGGCGGCCACGCTCGTCGCCGGCCCGCGCGGTGCGGGGAAGACGACGCTGCTGGGCGCGCTCCTCTGGGAGTTCGACCCCGGCGTTCGGACGGTCGTGATCGAAGACACACCGGAACTCCCGGTGGCACAACTGCAAGCCGACGGCCGCGAAGTCCAGTCACTCGTCAGTACGCGGGGCGACGGACCGGGATTACCAGCGGACGAGACGCTTCGGACGGCGCTGCGCCTCGGCGAGGGCGCGCTCGTCGTCGGCGAAGTCCGCGGCGAGGAGGCTGCGGTGCTGTACGAGGCGATGCGTGTCGGTGCCGGCGGGAGCGCGGTACTTGGGACGATCCACGGCGACGGCGGCGAGGACGTGCGCGAACGCGTCGTCTCAGATCTGGACGTGCCGGCCTCGTCGTTCGCGACCACCGACCTCGTGGTGACGATGGAGACCGTCGGGGACAGCGATGACGGCGAGCAACGCCGTCGCGTCGCCGCGATCGAGGAAGTCGTCGACCACGGGGGCAAACCGGGCTTCGAGACGCTCTATCGGGTGACTGACGGGCGATTGCGCTCGACCGACCGACTCGAACGGGGCAACAGCGAACTGCTCGCCGGCCTCGCCGAGAGCGATGAATCGTACGCCGAGGTGCGCGAGGTGCTGGCGGCCCGAGAGACGGCAATCCGTCAGCGTGATCGGCGCTCGACGCGACGGGTGCGTGAGACATGACGACCCGGTTCCTCGCCGCCGCTGCCCGATGCTGGCCCGTCGAGACCGACGAGCGACCGACGCTTCGGCGCGCACTCGCCTTCCTCGACTGGGAGATCCAGCCCGGCGACCTGCTCGGTGCGAGCTACGCGGGCGCGGTGGCTCTAGCCGGTCTCGGACTGCTCGTGACGGTGACTGCCGGCGGGCTAGGCGGACTGGTGATCGGAAGCGGGACACTGGTGCTCGGCGCAGTGGCGCTCGGAACGCCACGGCTCGTCGAACTCGTCGCGCGAACGCGTCGGTCGAGCGCGCTCGGGACCGCGCCGGCGTTGCTCACGCGCACGACCCTTCGGATGCAGTTGATGCCGGCACCGGAGGCGGCCGCCCGGTTCGGCGCGGACGCGACGCCCGGGCCGCTCGCCGACAGCCTCCGCAGTCACGTCCGCCGAACGGCGAACGGGCCACGGAGTGCGCTCGCGTCGTTCGCCCGGGCGTGGCGTCCGTGGGCACCCGAACTCGAACGCGCCTGTTCGCTCGTCGAGAGTGCGAGCCACGAACCACCGGCGGGCCGGACCGAGACGCTCCGGCGCGCTCGGCAGGTCGTTCTCGATGGCGTCCACGACCGGACGGCCGCCTTCGCCACGTCGATCAAGGGACCAGCGACCGCGCTGTACGCCTTTGGCGTGTTGCTGCCGCTGTCGCTGGTCGCGCTCTTGCCGGCGCTCTCGACGGCTGGTATCCCGGTCTCGCCCGCGCTGATCGTCATCGTCTACGATCTCCTGTTGCCGGGTGTCATCGTGGCGGCCAGTGGCTGGCTGCTCGCGAAGCGCCCGGTCGCGTTTCGACCGACACCGATCCCGCGGTCACACCCCGCAGTCACGACCGAGCGCTGGCACGCCGTCCTCGCTGGCGCCGCCGCGGGTGGTCTCGCGTGGGCAAGCCTCCGCTTTTTCCTCCCGGCGTGGATGGCGTCGCTGGCCGGGGTCGGTACCGCGCTGGGCACGGCGCTGGTCGTGGCATGCTATCCGATGCAGACCGTCAGAGAGCGTGTCGAGGCAGTGGAGGCGGGGCTTGCCGACGGACTGGCGCTCGTCGGCCGGCGCGTCCAGCGCGGCGAGGCGACCGAACAGGCACTCGACGCTGCGGCGGATGAACTCCCCGGAGCACTCGGCGACGTGTTCGCGACGGCGACACGCCGGCAGCGCCGCCTCGGACTGACGGTCGAGACTGCCTTCACCGGACCAAACGGCGCGTTGGCGACGCTCCCGAGCGACCGCGTGGCGAGTGCGGCCGCCCTGCTGGCGCTGTCGGCCAGAGAGGGCCGTCCCGCCGGCGAGGCACTCGTGGCGATGAGCGACCACGTCGAGACGCTCGACGACGTTCGAGCGGAGAGTCGCCGCGCCGTCGGGCAGGTGTCGAGCACGCTCTCGAACACGGCGGCCGTCTTCGCGCCGCTGGTCGGCGGGGCGACAGTCGCCCTGACCGACGTGCTGGGATCTGACGGCCCGCTCGGTGGTGGTCTCGCCGTCGACGCACTCGGACTTGCGATTGGCGGGTACGTCCTCGTGCTCGCGGTCGTTCTGACGGCGCTTGCGACCGGACTGACCCACGGTTTCGACCGGTCGCTGGTGGGGTATCGCGTCGGTCTCGCCGTCCTCGCCGCGACGACGACGTACGTCACGGCGGTCGTCGGGACGGGACTGGTCGTCTGAGAGTTTTACCCGAGCAACAGTGAGGGCACGTACAGTGCGAGACAGACGATGGCGGCGCGCCGGTCGATCCCACGCCGCCAGTAGAGGATGGCGAGGACGACAGTCGAGACGGCGAGCATGTACAGCAGCGACGGTGCGATCGCGGCCGGCTGATCGACAGCCACCTCGAAGAACACAGCCCCGATTCCGAGCGAGAAGACCGGATCGGTGATGTTGCTCCCCAGCAGCGACCCGATCGAGATGCCACCACGGCCCTCCGACGCCGCGATACCGGCGACGACGATCTCGGGCATCGTCGTCCCCAGCCCGGTCAGCAGGCCGATCAGGTACTCGGAGATGCCGACGAGACGGGCCAGAGCGACGCCGTTGGTCACCATCAACTGTCCGCCGACGACCACAGCCAGCAGCCCACCGAGGATCCACGGGAGGGTGTCCCGCGGTTCCCTCGGTTCCTCGATCACTTCGTCGGTGATCTCCCGGCCGCCCTCGTTCGTGTACAGCGTGTAGATGAACTGGACGTACGCGAGCACCATCAGAAAGCCCTCCGAGCGTCCGACCCGACCGTCGTCCAGTGCGATCATGAGGATGATCATCGCGAGCAACATCGCCGTGCCGTAGACGAGGACGTTGCGCCGCGTCGTGACGATCGGCGCGATCAGTGCGACGATGGCGACGGCGAGCGTGATCTGTGCGATCTCGGACCCGACGATGTTCCCGACGACGAGATCACCGGCGCCGTAGTAAGCGGCATAGATCGAGGTGACCATCTCCGGGACCGACGTACCGACGGAGATGACGGTCACGCCGATGAAAAACGGCGAGACACCGTAGTAGAGGGCCAGATCACCGGCCGACGTGACTGCTCGGTCCGCGCCGAAGACGAGACCGGCGAGACCGAGGAGGAACAACCCAATCTCGACGAGCATCCACTCACGTGTTCTCTCGCCAACAGTAAAGCGTTCGCCCGCGCCGACGGGAGGTTTACAAACGGGGACGAGCGCAAGCGCGGCCATGTTCGATGTCCCAGTCGACACGATGTACGTCTGGCTCGGCGTCGCGGCGGTCAGCGTCGTCACTCTCGGTGTCGTCGCCGCGTTCCCGGCCACCGTCCCACCAGAGACGACGACCGTCGCAGACGCCGTCGACCGCGTCGCCGTCGAGCCGGCAGGCGCACACGAACGCGTCGGAATCGACGCGGCCGCGATGCGACTCGGTGCCCACCGGATCGCCCTGCGCAACGACGGCGGCACGGCACACGCGACGTTCTTCTTCGGCCCAGTTACCCCCGCCGTCGCCGACGACCGACTCGAACTCGTCCTCCACGGCCACCCGCCCGACGACGTGTTCGAATCGCACAGAACGTTCCGAGACGCCGTCGACGAGGCACAGACGACGGGCGAGTGGCGACCCGCACCCGAACAGATCGACGTTCGCCGAGTGAACTGGGGGGAGACGGATGTCACGCTCGTGGGATAGGGCACAGACGGAGCCGCTCGCCGCGCTCGTCGCCGTCGCGATGGTGTCGCTGGCACTGGGACTGTACGCTGGCGTCCTCGACGCCGAACTGCCGGGCCAGCACGACCGCCAGATCGCCGAGACGGCGCTGTCGGCCGTCGAGGATCGTCTCGCACCCGCAGGCGTCGTCGAGCCGTCTCGGACGAACGGGGGCGCGGCCGCTGGCCCGGCGGGCTACGAGACCCACGTCGTCGTGACGACGGGGGACGACCGCTGGGTCGCCGGACCGGTTCCCCCGGAGGGCGCGAGGCAAGCGAGCGAACGGGTCGCGGTACAGGTCGGGCCGGGACGGATTCGGCCCGGCACGCTCACGGTGGTGGTCTGGCGATGAGAGCGATCAGCACCGTCGTCGACACGACGGTCTTCCTGTTCTTGCTCGGCGGGGCTGTCGCGACGCTCGTACTCGGGACCGGGAGCGTCGGGGCACCACCGGCGACCGGGGACCCCGCCGACGAGACGGTAGAACAGCTCGCGACGACGACCCAGTCGGTCGAGTACGAGCTACGGCCGACGGCAAACGAGAGCGACGCTATCAGTTACGACGAGGCGACGGCCGACTTCGAACGCTCGGCCCACGGCACGACGGCGGGACTGCTCGCCGCTGGCGCACGGGCGAACGCGACGCTTTCGGGCGAACGGCTCGCACCGGCCAGCGGTGGCTTCACCGAGCGCGTCCGAGCGGGGACCCGCACGCTCGTCCAGCGGCGCGACACTGCGGTCGCGGTGACGGTTCGCTGGGAGCCGTACGCCGACGCACCGATCGATGGCCGATTCCACGTCGGACCGACACCGCCGGCACGGGCCGACGTTCGCGCCGCGACACTGACCGTCGACAGCGGCTTCGCTCCAGCCCGCGAGCGCGCACTCACTGCCGCCAGCGAGAACGGGACCAACGGTGTCGCGCGCGCCATCGCCGAGTCCATCGTGGACAGCTACTTCCCGCCCGCCGAGACTCGCGTCGCGTTACGGGGTGACGCGCCGGTCGACACGCTCACCGCACACCGCTATCGGCGGGTAGCACGTCTGACGAACGCACCGCTGCTCGACATCGAGAACGACCCAGTCACGTCACTAAACGAGGACCTCACCGACGCGCTCGCCCGACGGCTGGCGACAGATATGCGAGGGCGCTTCTCCTCGCCGGGGGCGGCCGCACGGGCAGTACAGACCGACGAGACACGGATCGTAGTCAGGACGTGGTCACCGTGATGGACGACCGCGCCCGCGTGCCGTTCGCACTGATCGGCGTCCTCCTGCTGGTCAGCAGCGCCACGCTGACGACGACGATCGATCCCGCACGGCCACCGGCCGACAGCGAGACCGAAGTCGTCGTCGAGCGAACGACGGCGACGACCCAGACCGCACTCCGTGAAGCGGTCTCGGCGGCGGGACGGACGGCCGCAGCCAATCCCGTGATCGAACCGGCGAACACGACATCGGGGCGCGTACTCAACGACTCCACGCCCTTTCGCGACGCGCTTCGACTGCGGATCTACCTGCAGGCACGCGAGCGCCTGTCCGGGGTCGACGTACGGCAGAGCGACGTGACGGGGACGGTGTCGCTCCCGCCGACCGAGACCGAAGCAGGGCTTCGAGCGGCCAAACGCCGCGTCGAGATCGAACGCGCCGACGAGAACGGAACGGCGATCCGAGTTACTATCGAGAACGTGACGATCCAGACGAAAGTGGACGGTCGGGTCCGCTCACAGACGACCATCTCGCCGACCGTCGTCGTCGCGACGCCCGTGCTCGCGGCTCACGAGCGCGTACAGGCGTACCAAGAGCGCCTCGACGCCGACATCACGAAGCCCGGACTCAGCCAGCGTCTGACCGCACAGCTGTACGCACTGGCGTGGGGCCGGGGGTACGCCCAGTACGGCGGTGCCCCGATCGACAACGTCGTCTCGAACCAACACGTCGGGGTCGCGACCAACAACGCTTTGCTTGACCTCCAGCGGGCGACGATCGGCCACAGCGACCCCCGCGGTCGCCGGACGCTGGCGGTGGCGACGACGAAGACGGCAGCCAACGATCTGACGGCGCAGGCGGGAAAGCACAGGGCGATCCTCCAGACGCTCGTGGGTGGAGCGACGACGCCGACCGACAGCGAGATACAGGGACTCGATCCGCCCCAGCGGTCGGGACCGGGCGAGACGCGCCGGATCGGGATCAACGAGACTGCATTCGAGGCGTTCGTCGGGATGCTCGACGACGAGCGCATCGCGACGGCGGCCGCGTCGGCCTACACGGTCGAAATGCAAACCCTCGGTCGTGTCGACGGGGACCTCGCAGTCGATCCGACGCCACCGAGCAGTCCGGGCGAGAACTGGTCACAGGTCGCACAGTGGCGTGACGAAACCACGCGAGAGCGCGCTGTCAGCGTCGCGCCGCCGGCGACCCCCGAAGGCTGGCACCGCTTCGAGACCGATAGTCGCCAGTTCGTGCGGACGGTGACGGTTCACCGGACGTGGGTACGCGAGAGCACGGGACCGAACGGGACGACCGAGACGCTCCGGCGGACCGCCAGTCGCACGACCACGGCGCGCCAGAACGTCAGCGTCGCCGTCGTCGGCCGCCACGACCTGCCCTCGCCCGCGCCGAACCGTCCGATCCGAACCGCCCACGAGCGCGGCACTGGACCCCTCGACGGCCCGAACCTCGCCGACGCGCACGGCGTCGCCAGAGCGCAGTTGCTGAGCGACCGAAGAGAGCAGGCAGTGCGGCTCGGCCCCGGCGCGAACGGAGGTGTCGACGAACGGACCGTACGGTACACGCTCGACCGGCCGGCGGATCTCTCCGAATGGATCTATCGCGATCTGATGACGCTTCGCGAGCGTGTCCGGGACATCTCCGTCACCGTCGAGCAGGGCGGTCTCGGCTCGTTCAGCGTCAATCCGCCGGCGGCACTCGCCGACCGACTGGCACAGCGCCGGGCCGAACTGCTCGACGCGCCACGGACCTACGACAGCGCCGCGACGAAAGCCCGCATCGCCGCCCGATCGATGTATCTGGACCGCGTCGAAGCCCTGCTTCGAGACCGGGCCGAACAACGCCGCGAGCAGGGCAGCGCGTTCGAGCAGGCACTCGACGAGGCCGGCACCTCGATGACGACCCTCTCCGAGAGCCTCGAAGCCCGCGAACGCCCCGTCCCTGATCGCCAGCCCAGAATCTCGGGCATCGGTGGCGAGCGGCGGCTGACTGCCGATGCCGCCCCGGCGTACCTGACACAAGCCCAGCTAACACACGATCAGATCCCCGCGATCGACGGGCGGTCGCATCCGCTTTCGGCGCGCAATACCAACGTCTTCTCGGTCCCGTACCAGACCGCGACGGACGGCCTCGTCGACGGGCTGTTCGGGACGAACAGCGGCGTCCAGTTGCAGGCCGCCGCCAACGAACTCAACGCGACCGAGACGGCACTGGCGGCGGTCAACTTCTCACGGGTGTACAGCGATAGATGGGAGCGGAATCTGACGAGACGAGAGGAACAAAAGCGGGAGGACCGGGCGGCCAAGGTCAACGCGCTCCTCGGACGACGTAACACCCTCGAACGGCAGGTCGCAGACGCCATCGACCACCTTCGAGAGGGCCAGCAAAACATCCTCGAATCCCAGCAAATCGGCCGCGACGACGGGGCCAGAAGTGCGATGGTCGAGGACGCACTCGCGCCGTGGAACACCACGCACGGGCGGGCGCTGGCACTCGCAAACGGCACCGTCACGCGTCGGCTGACGACGATTGCGACCCATCGGGCAGACCTCACGGTCGCCGAACGTGATCGGCTGGCGATTCGCCTGAATCGGACGCTGGCGACGAATCTGACCGAGAAGGCAGCACGGCCGAACGTGGACGCCGTCAACGAGAGCCGGTCGATGACTCACAGGGTCGTCCGTGACCTCGCCCGCGACGCGGCCGGACGGGCGGCCGAGCGAGCGACCAAGAAGGGATACAGCAAGCTGATGAAAAAGTCGTTCAGTGCGATGCCGGCGGGCCTCCCGCTCGCACCGGTCCCCGGCTACTGGTACGCGACGACGAACGTCTGGCACGTCGAGGTTCGCGGGGAGTACGCCCGCTTTGGCGTCCGGGTCTCACAGGGTCGGCCGACGACGCCGGGCGGCGAGTTCGCGTACGTCCGCGACGGCGAGAACGTCACGCTCGACGTGGACGGCGACGGCGCGGCCGAACGACTGGGACGGTCGACGCGAGTCGACTTCGACGCGACGGCGACCGTGATGGTCGTCGTCCCGCCGGGACGGACCGGCGTCGGCGACACGAACGGCGTCACGGTCGAATCGTCCGCCGGGTGGTCACAAACGGAGTCGGAGTGATACTGACTTGTACGGCGACGGTGTAGGGGCGGTATGCTCAGAGGCGAGTTCGAGGACGCGGGCGAGCGGACGCCGGAGTCGTTGCGACAGGCCTACGAGACGACGCTGGCAGAGACCATCGAGACGGTCGGCATCGAGACGGTCGCCGACGAGACGGGCGTCGACCAGGCGACGCTCGACGCGCTCGTCGACGGCGAGTCACCGACGGTCGATCTGACCGACGCGGCGGCGATCCTCGCACTCGGTGAGGATCGCCCGCCGGCCGACGCCATCGCGGCCGAAGCGCGTGACATCCTCCTGATGGGGATGACGACGGCAGTACTGGACGTGGAGACGCTGGCGTCGGGCGTCGACGGCGAACTGGAGCCAAAGGAGATCCAGCAGAAGATCGAAGGGCGGTTTCCGATGACCATCGCCGAGTTCGCGCTGCTGCACCAGTGCATCGAGCAGCGAAAGGGCCGATGAGGGTCGCCATCCTCGGCTGTGGCTACGTGGGACTGGCACTGTGTCGGCAGTTGGCCGACGACGGACACGAGGTCGTCGGCGTCCGGCGCTCCGAGGAGGGGATGACTGCGGTCGAGTCGGCCGGCGGGACTGCCGTCCGGGCCGACGTGACCGACGCCGAGGCGCTGGCGACCGTCCCCGACGCCGACGCGCTGGTCTTCGCCGCCAGTTCCGGCGGACGCGGGGCAGAGGCGGCCCGGCGAATCTACGTCGACGGTCTCGAAACCGTGATCGAGCAGTTCGGTGAGCGCGCAGACCCGCCGGAGCGACTCGTCTACACGTCGAGTACGGGCGTCTACGGCGACCACGGCGGCGAGGTCGTCGACGAGACGACGGCGCTGGACCCACAGACAGAGAAGACACGCGTCCTCGCCGAGGCCGAGCGGGTCGCGGTCGAGACGGCCGCCGAACACGGCATCGACGGGACCGTGGCACGCTACGCCGGCCTGTACGGCCCGGATCGCTACCGACTGGAGCGGTATTTGAACGGTCCCGTCACCGAGGGGTACCTGAACATGGTCCATCGCGAGGACGCCGCCGGCTCGGTCAAGTGGCTGCTGACGGAGGGGCTGGCGCGTGAAGAGGTCGTGCTGGTCGTCGACGACGAACCGGTCGAGAAGTGGGCCTTCGCCGACTGGCTGGCCGACGAATGTGGCGTCGAGCACCCACCCAAGCGGACGAAAGCCGAGCGACTGGCAGACGACGAGCTATCCGAGACCGCCCGGCGACGGATCGAGACGAGCAAGCGCTGTTCGAACGACTATCTGCGGTCGCTGGGGTACGAGTTCGTCCATCCGACCTACCGCAGTGGCTATCGTGCAGCGGTCGATAGCTATCGAGCATCCCACTGACGATCGAACGAACACAGGTGGTCGTGTTCAGATAAGGATGAAGAGTGAGGCGGTCCGTTTTCAAAGTGATTCATGCCCGAAAACGGCCGCCTCATCGGGAATTTAGACGAGATCGACTTAGAGTTTGTTGAACGAGAAGCGACACC
>NZ_JBZYDM010000017.1:0-38235 GCF_058933345.1 Halomicrobium sp. HArcht3-1
GTTCTCCAGGAACGCCTCGTCGGAGCGTTTCGAACCGCCGCTCATGACGACCTTCGATTTGCCGGCCATGTCGACGGCGTGGGACATGGCGTCCTTACTGCCGGGGTACTTGACCTTCGTCACGTCGGCGCCCAGTTCCAGTCCGAGGCGGGCGGCGTACGCGATGACGCTCTCTTTGGTGTCGTTCTTGAGTCCCTGTCCGCGCGGGTACGACCAGAGGACGACCGGCATGTCGTACTCACGTGCGGTCTCCTGAACCTTGCGGAACTCTTCGACCATCTCGACCTCGTTGTTCGAGCCGGGGTAGATGGTGAAGCCGATGGCGTCGGCTTCGAGTTGTGTCGCGGCGTACTCGGCCGAGCAGTTGACCGACGAGTCGGGTTCGCCCATCCACATGTTCGAGGTGCCGTTGAGCTTCGCCAGCAGCGTCACGTCGTCTTCGTAGGAGGGGTAGTACGCTTCACCGATCCCCTTCTGGACTGCCAGCGCCGTGACGGCGTCGTGAGTGGCCGTGCGGAACACTGACTCGGGATCCGCGCTCTCGGGACGGCCCTCGAAGTCGACCGGGCCGTGTTCGAGCCCGTGATCGTACGCCAGGATCAGTACGTTGCCAGCACGCGTAAGCGGAGTCGCGTCGATGGGACGCATCGTCCGTCTGTTGACGACCGGTGCATAAATATATTGTTCTTGACATTTACTACAATCTGAGTCAATATTCAATACTCGCGGACCATGTTGCCGACAGGTGCCGATTTCACCCCCAAATTCGGGACCATGACGGGTGCTACTCGGCAACACACTTAGGCTGTCGGCGGTCGAATCAGCGCGCATGTCCGATATCCAAGAGATCGAGCGCGTCGGTGTCGTGGGCGCTGGCACGATGGGCGCTGGCATCGCACAGGTCGCTGCGACCAGTGGTTACGAGGTAGTCATGCGCGACATCGAGGAACAACTGGTCACGAAGGGGTTCGAAGGGATCGACGACAGCCTCTCGCGGCTGGTCGACAGCGAGACACTCGCCGAAGAGGACGCACAGGCGGCACGCGAGCGCATCACCGGGACGACCGAACTCGGCGATCTCGCCGACGTGGACCTCGTCGTCGAAGCCGTCGTCGAGGACGTGGACGTAAAGCAGTCCGTCTTCGCGGACCTCGACGAGATCTGTCGGCCCGACGTGGTGCTCGCGACGAACACCAGCACCATCTCGATCACGACCATCGCCAGCGCGACGACACGGCCCGAGCAGGTCGTCGGCCTCCACTTCATGAACCCCGTCCCGATCATGACGGGTGTCGAACTCGTCGTCGGCGAGCGCACGAGCGATACGACAGTCGCACTGGCTCACGACTTCGCCGCCACACTGGACAAGGAGACGTGGGAGTCCGACGACAAACCCGGTTTCGTCACCAACCGCATCCTCATGCCGTGGCTCAACGAGGGCATCCGGGCCTACGACGAGGGCGTCGCCAGCAAGGCCGACATCGACCGCGGCATGAAACTCGGCACGAACGTCCCGATGGGACCGCTGGAACTGACCGACCACATCGGACTCGACGTGGTCCTGGACGCCAGCGAGACGCTCCACGAACAACTCGGGGATCGGTATCAGCCGGCGTATCTGCTACGGCGGAAGGTGGAGGCGGGCGACCTCGGGAAAAAGACTGGCACGGGGTTCTACGAGTACGAGTGATCGCATCGATTCCAGCCGAACACTCAAGCCCCGGGAGTCGAATATCGTGGACATGGACTTCGCCCCCACCCAGGAACAGCGTCAGATCCGCGAGATGGTCAGTGAGTTCGTCGACGAAGAGGTCGTCCCGCGTGCGGCCGAGATCGACAAGACCGACGAGTTTCCGCAGGATCTGGTCGACGAGATGGCCCAGCTGGGGCTGATGGGCATGCCGATCCCCGAGGAGTACGGTGGTGCTGGTCTCGATTACCACGCCTACGCGATGGCGCTCGAAGAGATCTCGCGGGGCAGTGGCGGTCTCGGGACCATCGTCGCCGCGCACATCTCGCTGGCCTGCAACATGATCTACGAGTTCGGGAACGAGGCCCAGAAGGAGGCGTACCTCACGCCGCTGGCGGAAGGCGAGGAGATCGGCGCGTTCGCGCTGTCGGAGGCCGGGGCGGGCAGCGACGTGCCGGCGATGGAGACGACGGCCGAACCGGTCGGTGGCGACCCCCACGAGGAAGAAGAACCCGACGAGTACGTCGTCGACGGCGGGAAGCTCTGGATCTCGAACGGCTCCGTCGCCGACACGGTCGTCCTCTTCGCCAAGACCGACCCGGAAGCGGGCAACAAGGGCATCTCGTCGTTCATCGTCCGGCCCGAGGAAGACGACGGCTTCCACGTCGAGGGAACGGAGGACAAACTCGGCGACAAGGGCTGTCCGACCGCGGAACTGCGCTTCGAGGAGATGCACCTGCCTGCCGACCGTCGCCTCGGTGAGGCGGGCCGCGGATTCGTCCACGCGCTCAAGACGCTCAACGGTGGCCGGATCACCATCGCTGCTCGCGGCGTCGGCATCGCACAGGCCGCCCTCGACGAGGCGACCGCCTACGCAGGCGAGCGCGAGCAGTTCGACCAGCCCATCGGGGACTTTCAGGCGATCCAGCACAAACTCGCCGACATGGACACGAAGACCGAGGCCGCCCGGATGCTGATGCACAAGGCGGCCGACAAGAAGATCCGCGGTGAGAACTTCGTCAAGGAGGCTGCACAGGCGAAACTGTACGCCTCGGAGGTGTCCCGTGAGGTCGCCAACGAGGGAATTCAGATCCACGGCGGCTACGGCTACACGAAGGACTTCCCGGTCGAGCGCTTCTATCGCGACGCCAAACTCAACGAGATCTACGAGGGGACGAGCGAGGTGCTTCGCAACACCATCGCCGACCAGTTACTCGACTAGGGAAAAGAGAGCAGGCCCTCGACGACGACCGCCCGGACGAAGTAGAACGGTTTTCCGCTGGCCCGATGGCGGTTCGCACTGATCGTACCCAGACCAGCGAGGAGTGCAGCGCCGACGAGCGCGGCAGTCGCGCCGACGACGCCCGGGGTCAGGCCAGCGGCGCGACCGAACACGAACACTGCGAGACTCCCGAGGAACGCGAACGGGAGCGCGTCGAGGCCCGCGTAGAGGGCGGAACGGGGCAGGGACATACTGTGGCGATACACTGGACCGCACTAAAGGGTGACTCTCGCTCCGACGCGGTCGCTCCAGATCGAATGGGTCAGCCGTCAGCCTCCTCGGTCCTGTCCAGGTGCTCGCGCATCCAAGCGTACTGTTCGTCGAGACGAGCAGCGCCCGCGTCGGTCAGTGAGTACAGATCGGCGATCCCTTCGGTCTCTTTGTTCAGGAAGCCACTGTCGACCATCGCCGACAGCGCTCCGTAGAAACTCTGAGGATCGATGCGCTCGTCGTAGTGGCGTTCGAGGCGCGTCTTGAGCGTCTGGGCGTTCATGCCGTCTTCGCCGGCAAGCAGGATGCAGATGTCGCGTCGCCGGCCACTCTGGAGCCACTTGGTCATGTCTCGGGAGACGACACGGTGCCACTCGACTGTTGTCCTTTGGCTCTCCCTATCGACAGCCGTACCGCCCCAGTGGCTCCCGACGACGCTCGTCGGGACCGTCGAGGCGCGTCCGTTCGGCCACGAACACCAGTCGGACGTATTGCAGATCGCTCTCGTGTGACTGGTTCCACCGACCACAGAGTGACCGCGCGAGTGATTGTCTGAGCCGCCGGTCGTCGGCGCTTCGCACACTCATCAGGTACTTTCGCCATCGCGCACTCGGGTAGGTCGCTGCGAGGTCCGGTGGCCGATCCCAGCCCAGCGGCCGGTCGGCCAGCGTGTCGACAGTGCGGTTCGTCGTCGTCCGTCCCGGTGCGACGAACCACCCGTCAGTCAGTGGCGGTGACGGCGCGAACATGTCCCAGGACTGTTCGGGCACCGATGAGTCGTCGACCGGGAGGACCCCGAGCGTGCTCGCGTTCGAGAGGACGAGCACGACCAGCACGACGGTAAGCCCGATCTGCCGGAGTCGACGCCGGGGCGCCCGCACGATATCCTGTTTGCGTGCTTGCCGCCCAACAGACCGTCCATCAGCCGGCGCTGAGACCGGCCAGAGTCGGTCCCACACGACCGGTGGGAGGAAGGGCACCAGCGCGATCATCGAGACCAGCGGAAAGATCCCGATGGACAGCGTCACCGCCATCCCGGCGTGACTGGCGAGAAAGAGACCGACGAGCGCCCCTCGTCGCCATTCCGTCAGCACCACCAGCAGCGGTGCGGAGACGAGCAATCCCAGCCAGAGCCAGCCCAGTATCGGGTGCAGCATGGGCATCCCGGCGAGGGCATCGCCGACGAAGACGGTGAACTGATCCAGATCGAGGACGAGCGAGAGCGCGCGCCCCGAGGGCCACGCGTCACCCCGGAGCTTGATGACTGCGTTGACGACGTAGACGGCGAGGACCTGTCCAAGGAATCCGACGGTCGCGAGCCCCCAGACCTCGGTCCGTGGCTCGGTGTCGGTCGCGTCGACGGCCAGTCGTTCGCCAAGCGGGAGGAACAGGCTCCAGAACAGGAGTCGGCGCAAGAGCGTGTCACCGCCGTTGAGGACGAGCGGATTGCGGGCCTGCAGCGAGACGAGCAACAGGAGCGAGACGAGCGTCGCGGTTCTGGTGCGATACCCTACCGTCAGCGCGACCGCAGCGAGTGCCGCCACGACGAAGAGAAGCGCCTGCATCGTCGCCGACCCCCACAGATCGTGCACCGTGACCAGGTGATAGCCGCCGAAGACGATCCGGAGTGTCGACCGCGGGAGGACGCCTGCGTCGGTGTAGAACGCTTCGAGATGGCGCGCTCGCAACAGCAGATCAAGCAAGAGGACCACGCCGAGAGAGATTCGAAACGCTGCCAGTGCACGCGTATCGACACTGGCACGGCGGCGAAGCCACTCGGACGCCGCCCTCGCACGCATCTCGACACTGGGCATTTCGTCCGGGTCGACGACCATGTGTGATACAAGTTTTCTGCATCGCCGTCGGACCGATAGTTTCGACTACCCGTCGTCCCTAGAACCGGCGATGACAGACGACGTGGCGACGGCGACGGCCGACGGCGTGACCGCACGGTACTACGAGACCGACACCGAACGGGTCCTCACGTTCGAGCGCGAGGGACAGACCGCTGCGATTGCCCAGAACACAGAGGGGTACGCCATGCTCAAGGTTCGCCCGACCGCCGACGGCGACGAACTGGAGCGGTACTACGGGTTCGACATGGCGCTCGACCACGCAGGAGAGCTGCTGGGCGTCGCGCCCCACGACCTCCCGGTGCCCGAGCCAGCGGCGGACTTGGGGATGTAGCCGTTCAGGATAGGACTCGCTTACTCGGACACTCGCGTCGATAAGGCGATCGGAAGCCCGGCGTTCGCTCTATAACAAAACGCCTCGGTCGACTACCGGACCGGCATGCAGACACAGACACGTCGACTGGTCGTGATCGCGACAGTTGTTTTCACTGCGCTTTCGTTCGTCGCCCCGGCAGCAACGGCGATGAGTGCGCAAGCGGCCAACGAATCGACGAACGCCACGACGGTCACCGTCTCCGCTAGCGGCGAGGCGAGCGGTACCCCGGACGTGGCGGTCCTGCAGGTCGAATCGGCCGCGAGCGCCGACGATCCGTCGACCGCTGCCGACCGACTGGCGAACAACACGTCGCAACTCCGAACATCGCTGACGGACGCGGGTGTCGAAGCGGACCAGATCCGAACCCTCTATTACTCGCTCGACGAGGTCCGGCCGAACGCCGAGACGCCTGATCTCCAGCCATCGACCGACACCCCGGAGACCGTTACCTATCGTGCGCGACAGGGCTTCGAGATCACCGTCGAGAACACGAGTCGCGTCGGTGAACTGGTCGATGTCGCGGTCGCGAACGGCTCGACGTCCGTGCTCGGTGTTCAGTTCCAGCTCTCGGACGGGAACCGGAGCCAGCTCCGCCAGCAGGCCCTCGAAGATGCGATGGGCAACGCTCGCACACAGGCCGAGACCCTCGCTGGGACTGAATCGCTGGAGCTGACCGGCGTTCGGTCGATCGACGCCGGCGAACCGTTCTCCGGTCCCGTCCGGGCTTTCGAGACCGCTGGCGGTGGTGCTGGAACGACGATCGAGAGCGGTCCGGTCTCGGTCACGGTGACAGTCACCGTCAGCTACGAGGCCCAACAGGCCGACCGCGAGCGGTGACAGCGTCCGCGTTACGACAGGAGGAGGAACGGTGCGACGAACAGCAAACAGAAGAGGACGAACAACACGACGCCGTAGCTGATCGCCGTCGCGGCTGCCGCCATCCACGCAGGCTCGTCGAACCGGTCGAGAACGCGCATACCGGTACGTAGGCGTGCGTACGCATAGAACCTTTGGCGACCGTCACCGATCGAACGGGTGGAGGTGGTAGCGAACTCGGCGTCCTCGCGTAGTCGATAGAAAAGCGGTGGTCAGGCGAACGTTCGCGAGACCTCTTCGTCGTCTTCCTCGCTGGCCTCGATCTTCTCCCAGGCGTCGAGGAAGTCCTCCATACGAACCTCGGTGCGGTCGTCGCGGATCGCGAACATCCCGGCTTCCGTACAGATTGCCTTCACGTCGGCACCGGAGGCCTCGTCGATGTCGCCCGCAAGCTTCTCGAAGTCCACGTCGTCGGCGATATTCATGTTGCGCGTGTGGATCTTGAAGATCTGGACGCGACCCTCGTAGTCGGGCTTGGGGACTTCGATGAGACGGTCGAAACGACCGGGGCGGAGGATCGCACGGTCGAGCATGTCGAAGCGGTTGGTGGCGGCGATGATGCGGATCTCGCCGCGTTCGTCGAAGCCGTCCATCTCGCTGAGTAGTTGCATCATCGTCCGCTGGACCTCGGCGTCGCCGGAGGTCTTCGACTCCGTTCGCTTGGCAGCGATGGCGTCAATCTCGTCGATGAAGACCACTGCTGGCTCCTCGTTGCGAGCGAGTTCGAACAGGTCACGGACGAGTTTCGAGCCTTCGCCGATGAACTTGTGGACCAGTTCCGAGCCGGCCATCTTGATGAAGGTGGCGTCGGTCTGGTTGGCGACGGCCTTGGCGAGCATCGTCTTCCCGGTGCCCGGCGGGCCGTGCAGGAGGACGCCGGACGGCGGGTCGATGCCCACGTCGGCGAACATCTCGGGGGACTTGAGCGGGAGTTCGACGGTCTCGCGGACCTCCTCCATCTGCTCTTCGATCCCGCCGATGTCCTGATAGGTCACGTCGGGACTCTGATCGACCTGCATCACGCGGGCACGCACGTCCGTCTCGTCGTCGAGGCGCTTGACGATCGACAGCGAATTGTTGACAGCGACACGGGAGTCGGGTTCGAGCCCGTCGCGCATCTCCTCTGTGACTTCAGTGAGGGCCTCCTGATTGTTCCCGTGCTGTTTGATCACGACGCCGTCGTCGGTCAGTTCCTGGACGGTGGCGACGAACAGCGGCGACTGCTTGAGCTTCTTGTTCTCGTGGGTGAGCCGTTCGAGCTTTTGCTGGTACTTGTTGTTCTCGGCGTTGGCATCGAGGAGCTTGTCACGCATCTCCTCGTTTTGGTCCTCCAACACCTCGAGGCGTTCCTGCAACGCCTCGATTTTCTCCTGCTGCGACGCGTCGTCGTCGTACGGCAGGTCAACCTCGTCGACGGTGTCGGTCATTACCACTCGCTAGCGGGTCAGCCGTTATGAGGCTTCGGGTCGGGTCAGGTTCTGACTCCACCGCGATATGGGCACTCTCAGGCACTCTCCGAACGGTTCGGCGAATCAACGGATCTGTTCTCGCCAATAACTAATGAGCATATTTTGGGATAGAAAATATTATTACACTGTATTGCAAAGGAGCTGGTAGCATGAGCACTTCCGAGTTCGCAGGGACGGATTGTGACGCGGTCGAGGCAGTCGAGTGGGACGCCGTTCGGGACCTCCCACCGAGCGCGAAACTGGTCGCGAAGGTGCTGGAGTACAACGGCACGCTGACCCAGAGCCAGCTTTCAGAGGAGACGCTGCTGCCGGCACGGACGGTCCGGTACGCCCTCAATCGGCTCGAAGACGTGGGTGCCGTCGACTCCCGCTTTTCGTTCTCGGACGCCCGCAAACGGATCTACACTCTCACCGTCGAGTAGTCCAACCCTTTATATCAGATCGCGCTGCCATCCCTCGCCGTGACCGACGAAGATCTCGTCAAGGAGAGACTCCGGCAGCTAGCTGCTGGGACCGAAGGCGAGGGGCCATCCGACTCGCCGTCGTCGGAGTCCGCGTACCGACAGACGATCGACCGGGCGACCGCGGCGCTCGACGACCTCGACGCAGCCGCGACGTTCCTCGAAGACGATGGGATCGCCGACCTCGAACGGGCGATAGAGGCCGCGGAACGATCGGTCAGTACCAGCGCGCCACAGGGTCGAGAGACGCTGGCTGCGTATCGTCGATTGGAGGCTGCCGTCGCTGGCGATCCGTGTCACTCCAGTCGCGGAACCTCTTTAGGCGACGGTGACAAAATCCCGCCCAGATGACGCGGGTGATACACACCGGGGATACCCACATCGGGTATCAGCAGTACCACGTCCCCGAGCGCCGGGCGGACTTCCTGACGGCGTTCGAACGGGTGATCGAGGACGCCATCGCCGAGGACGCCGACGCCGTGGTCCACGCTGGCGACCTCTTTCACGACCGACGGCCGACGCTGACCGACGTGCTCGGCACGCTCTCCGTGCTGGAACGACTCGACGAGGCAGACGTTCCGTTTCTCGCCGTCGTGGGCAACCACGAGGCAAAGCGGGACGCCCAGTGGCTCGACCTCTACGAGTCACTCGGCCTCGCGATTCGACTCGACGACGAACCGCACGTGATCGGTGACACAGCCTTCTACGGGCTTGATTTCGTTCCGCGCTCTCAGCGGGACGCTCTCGATTACGACTTCGCTCCCCACGAGGCCGATCACGCCGCACTGGTCAGCCACGGCCAGTTCCAGCCGTTCGACTACGGCACGTGGGACGCGACCCGGATCGTCGAGGAGTCGACTGTCGACTTCGAGGCACTCTTGCTCGGTGACGAGCACAAACCCGGTACGAAACAGGTCGAAGAGACGTGGCTCACCTACTGTGGATCGACCGAGCGCGCGAGCGCAGACGAGCGCGAGGATCGGGGATACAACATCGTCACCTTCGACGGCGACGTCCAGATCACCCGCCGCGGTCTCGACACCCGTGAATTCGTCTTCGTCGAGGTGGAACTGACCGAGGGCGAGGGGCTGGACCGGGTGACCGAACGGATCGGTGAACACGACCTCGACGACGCTGTCGTCATCGTCCACGTCGAGGGCGAGGGCGACCCGTTCACGCCGGCAGGCATCGAGGAGTTCGCTCTCGACCGGGGCGCGCTGGTCGCTCGGGTCACCGACCATCGGGAGTTCGCCGACGAACGGGAGGTCGAGGTGAGTTTCGCCGACCCCGACGAGGCGGTCCGCGAGCGCATCCGCGACCTCGGACTGAGCGAGGCCGCACGCGACATCGACGAGACGATTCGCGCCTCGAAAGTGCCTGATTCGAACGTCGCCGACACCGTCGAGGATCGGGTCACTGAACTGGTCGAGAGCGGCGATCTGGCGGTGTTCGATACGGCGGACGACACCGATGCGACAGCCGCCGAAGCCGACGGCGGCAAACAGCAGACCACGGCTGCGAGCACCGATTCCGGGACGGACGATGGCACGGACGCGACCGACGAGGACATCGAGGACCAGTCCACGATGGGTGAGTATCTATGAGGATCGCACGCGTTCGCATGGAGAACTTCAAGTGCTACGGCGACGCCGACCTGCGACTCGACCGCGGCGTGACCGTGATCCACGGCCTGAACGGCAGCGGCAAGTCCTCGCTGCTCGAAGCCTGCTTTTTCGCGCTGTACGGGACGAAGGCACTCGACGAGAACTTGGACGACATCGTTTCGATTGGTGCCGAAGATGCGACCGTCGAACTGTGGTTCTCACACGGCGGCGGCGACTTCCACGTCGAGCGCCGAGTGCGTGCGACCGGTGACCGGGCACAGACCGCCAAGTGCGTCCTGGAGACGCCGGACGGGAGCTTCGAGGGGGCACGAGACGTGCGCGCGAGAGTGACCGAACTCCTGCGCATGGACAGCGACGCGTTCGTCAACTGTGCGTACGTCCGGCAGGGCGAGGTCAACAAGCTGATCAACGCCTCTCCGGCGGAACGTCAGGACATGCTCGACGACCTCCTCCAGCTTGGCAAGCTCGAAGACTACCGCGAGCGGGCCAGCGACGCCCGCGTCGGTATCGGTCGTGTGCGCGACGACAAACAGGGGGCACTGGGCCAACTCGACGACCAGATCGCAGCCAAAGAACAGAAAGAGCTCCACGACCGGCTCAACGAACTCCAGAGCCGGATCGGGGAGACGACCGACCAGATCGAGAACCTCGAAGCACAGCGCGAGCGCGCCATGAAAACGAGGGATGACGCCCAGTCGATCATCGACGAGTACGAGGAGAAACAGGCCGAACTCGACGAACTGGCCGACGAGATCGCCGACCTGCGTGAGACCATCGCCGAGACCGAGCAGGAACGTGATCGGCTCGACGAGCAGATACGAGAGCGACGCGAGACGCTCGCACAACAGGCGGACGATCTCGACGACGCCGTCGCAGAGAGCGATCTCGACGAGGCGGACCCGGACGCAGTCTCGGCTCGGATCGACGAACTCGAAGCACGCGACGACGAACTTCGCGACCGGATCGAGGAGCAGCGCGTTGCGGCCTCGGAACACAGCAGCGAGGCCGAATCGTTACGCGAACAGGCTGACGACCTCGAATCGCGGGCGGCAGAGAAACGCGAGGAGGCCGACCGGCTCGAATCGGAACTGGCTCAGACACGCGAGAACGTCGCCCAGCGCCGCGAGAACCTCACGGAGATCGACGACCGGATCGAGACACTCGAAGCCGAGTTCGACGACGCTCCGACGAGCCGTGACAGCGTGCGCGAGCACCGCGACACCGTCGCGTCGGCACTCGACGACGCTCGCCAGCGCGTCACGGAGCTACAGACGACGCTCGAAAACGAACAGAAGAGTCTCGACGAGGCCCAGCGACTCCGCGAGGCGGGGAAATGCCCCGAGTGCGGACAGGACGTGGACGGCTCACCTCACGTCGAAGGAATCGAGGACCAGCGCGACCGTATCGAAGCGCTCGAAGCCGAACTCGACGACGCTCGCGAGACCGTCGCAGAACGCACCGAGCGACTCGAACGCGCCGAGACACTCGTCGAGACTGCCAGTGAACTCGACCAACTGGAGAGCAACCGCGAGAACGTCCGCCAACTGATCGAAGAACGCGAAGGCGGTCTCGACGAGGACGAAGCGCGGATCGAACAACTCCGTGCCGACGCCGAGGACCTCGACGCCGAGGCCGAAGAGAAACGAGCGGCCGCCAGCGAGGCCGAAGCGAACGTCGAGGAGTGTCGCAGCGTCGTCGCCGAGTGCAATCAGGAGAGCCAGCAACTGAAACAGGACCTCCAGCGACTGGAACGGATCGCCGACCTGCTGGACGAGGTCGAGACGATCGAGGATGACCTCGAACGCCTGCGCGAGCAACGGGTCCAGAAAGGCGAGATCAACGACGAGCGCCGCGAGCGACTGGCCGACAAGCGCGAGCGCAAGGACGCGCTCGAAGCCGAGTTCGACGACGCGAACGTCGAGGAGGCCCGAAGCGAGCGCGAACGTGCCATCGAGTACATCGAACAGGCCGACGCGAAACTCGACGAACTGCGCGAACAGCGCGACGACCTGCAAGCCAGTGCTGGTGCAGTCGAGAACGAAATCGAGGAACTCGAAGCCCTTCGCGAGCGCCGCGAGGAGTTGGCCGAGACGGTCGAAAAGCTCGCGACGCTGTACGAGGAGGCCGAAGACCTCGAATCGATGTACGGCACCGTTCGGGCGGAACTGCGCCAGCGCAACGTCGAGACGCTGGAACGGATGCTCAACGAGACGTTCGATCTGGTGTATCAGAACGACTCCTATTCCCACATCGAACTCGACGGAGAGTACCAGCTGACGGTGTACCAGAAGGACGGCGAGGCACTCGATCCCGAGCAGCTGTCGGGCGGCGAACGTGCGCTGTTCAACCTCAGTCTGCGGTGTGCGATCTACCGCTTGCTCGCCGAAGGGATCGACGGGGCTGCGCCGATGCCGCCGCTGATCCTCGACGAGCCGACCGTGTTCCTCGATTCGGGCCACGTCTCACAACTGCTCGACCTGATCGAGTTCATGCGTGACGACGTGGGCGTCGAACAGATAGTCGTCGTCAGTCACGACGAGGAACTCGTGGGTGCGGCCGACGCGCTGGTCAGAGTCGAGAAGAACTCGACGACGAACCGGTCGAGCGTCGAACGCGTCGACAGTGGTGTCGTCGCCGAGATTGCCGATTAATCCTCGCGCAACGTCGCCAGCGCGTCGCTCGCCTTCGGCGTCGTCTCGTAGCCACGACCGCCGGGAACGGCGGTTTCATCGACGAGTCCGGCAGCGCGTAGCTCCGCGACGATTCCGTGGAGATCGCTCTCACAGAGATCGTATCGGTCGAGCAGGACGCGCACGTCGGTCGGTCCAGCCTCGTCGAGTTCGAGGAGGAGACCGAGCGCCCGCTCGTCGTGACAGGCTGTCAGGACCCGTCGAAGTGGATCGTCGATGGCGGCCGCAGCCGTCGTCAGGGTGCTGGCTCCGTCGACGGTTTCGATGGTGTCGTTCGGGACGTGATGTTCCTCGCCAGTTTCGGGATCACGAACGCGACTCGACTCGCTCGACTGTTTCACGAGCAGGTAGCGCGTGCCGGTCTCGTCTTCGACAGTCCGCATCGGTACCTGCTACGGTGCCACGTCGTTAAGACGTTGTGCTCGTCGTCACTCACTCGCCGCCGCGTCCTCGTCGTCGCTGTCCCGACCGTTCATGAATTGGTAATACCGGACCAGCCCGTAGGCAAAGGCGATGGCACCGACGGCAAACACCTGTAGCCCGAAGTCCCAGTCGCCTTCGAAGAACCCGATCATCGGGCCGACCGAGAGACCCAGGAGCGCGACGTTGAAGACGATCACGAGCTTCCAGAACAGACCGACGACCTCGGAGTCGGCGTCGCTCGGCTTCAGTTCCGGTGCCTGTGGAATCTCCGGGCCGAGCTGTTCGGGGTCGGTCTCCGAACCCGGTGCCTGTGGAATCTCTGGCCCGATCTGTTCCGGGTCCGGGCCACTCGGAGACGGTGCCTCCGGCACCGTCGGCCCAGATCCGCTCTCGTCTGGATCGTCGCGACTCACGTCTGTAATTGGAACGCACGTCTCAAAAGCGGTTCGCCCTACACCTGTTCGGTCAGCGTCACTGCCGAGTCCGTCTGGAGCCACGCCAGCGGGTTCTCGGCGTCGTAGAATACTGTCCCCTCTTCGGTCTCGTAGGTCTCGGTCGTCTCGATAGCCGACGGCATTCCGGGTTCGGAGCGTAGTTCCTCCGTGCTGTCCCGCTCGTCTGCACTTGCTTGGTCCGACATGGGGACTCATCAGCACGTATGCCATGAGTTACCATATACCTTCTGGCTGTGACGATACTTTCGTCTTGCATTTCCACTAACAGGTACCCCCCGGGTTCGCCAGTCGATCGCCGGACCGTCGTTGTTTTTATCGGGCATCCCGAACGACGGGACAACATGACTGAGCAGGGCCAGCTTGGGGACTTCGGTATCGGAGACGATGCGCCCCCAGACGACGAGCGCGCCGCCGTTGAGGAAGCAGCCGCCGTCGCCGGACAGCAGTCCTCGACTGCGGATGTCGTCGACGCGAGCGACCATCTCTTTCCAGCTGTCGACGACACGGTTTCGATGGCCGTCACGCAGGTCGATTACACCATCGAGGGGCGGGGCGACGACGAGTACCCCGTGATCCACGTCTTCGGCCGCACGGCCGAGAAGAACGCCGTCCACGCGCGCATCTACGACTTCGAACCGTACTTCTACGCGCCGGCAGCGAACGTCACCGACGAACGCCTCCGCCAGTACGACTCGATCACTGGCTGGGAGGAAGTCGACGACGAGGGCGAGGCCTACGAGTCGATTCGCGGCGAGCGCCTCGTCAAAATCTTCGGCCGAACACCTCGCGACGTGGGCCAGATCCGTGACGAATTCGACCACTACGAGGCCGACATTCTGTTCCCGAATCGATTCCTCATCGACAAGGGACTCACGAGCGGTATCGAGGTCCCGCTCCGGGAGGAAGACGACGGCAGCCTCCGTGTGCACCACGCGGAAGTCGGACCGGCAGACGTACAGGCGAGCCCGCGGGTGAACGTCTTCGACATCGAGGTCGACGACCGCTCGGGGTTCCCAGAAGACGGTGAGGAGCCGATCGTCTGCCTGACCAGCCACGACTCCTATCGCGACGAGTACGTCGTCTGGCTCTACGAAGCCCCCGACGGCGTCGCCGGTCCCGACGCACTCACCGACTACGAACCGATCGAAGACGAGGCGAGTCTCGATGTCGACGTGCGACGCTTCGAACGGGAAGAAGCGATGCTCGACGCCTTCGTCACGTATGTCGACGACACTGATCCCGACATCCTCAGCGGGTGGAACTTCGACGACTTCGACGCGCCGTACTTCCTCGACCGTCTCGAAGAACTGCAGGGACCACACCACGACTACGACCTTTCGATCGATCGCCTCTCGCGTGTAAACGAGGTCTGGCGCTCTGGCTGGGGCGGCCCGGACATCAAGGGCCGGGTCGTCTTCGACCTGCTGTATGCCTACCAGCGCACCCAGTTCAGCGAACTCGACTCCTATCGACTGGACGCCGTCGGCGAGGCAGAACTCGGCGTCGGCAAGGAGCGCTACCCTGGCGACATCGGCGACCTCTGGGAGGACGACCCCGAACGTCTGCTGGAGTACAACCTCCGTGACGTGGAGCTGTGTGTCGAACTCGACCGCGACCAGAACATCATCCCGTTCTGGGACGAGGTCCGCACCTTCGTCGGCTGTAAGCTCGAAGACGCCACGACGCCCGGCGACGCCGTCGACATGTACGTCCTGCACAAACTCCACGGCGAGTTCGCGCTCCCCTCGAAGGGCCAACAGGAGAGCGAGGACTACGAAGGCGGGGCCGTCTTCGACCCGATCACCGGCGTCAAAGAGAACGTCACGGTGCTCGACCTCAAGTCGCTGTACCCGATGTGCATGGTCACGACCAACGCGAGTCCCGAGACGAAGGTCGATCCCGAGGAATACGACGGCGACACCTACCGCGCACCCAACGGCACCCACTTCCGAAAAGAGCCGGACGGCGTGATCCGGGAGATGGTCGACGAACTCCTGACAGAGCGCGAAGAGAAGAAGTCCCTCCGAAACGAGAACGATCCCGAAGACGCGGCGTACGAGCGCTACGACCGCCAGCAAGCGGCAGTGAAGGTGATCATGAACTGCTTCACGCCGGATACGGAGGTCGTCACACCCGACGGCGTGCGCGACATCACCGACCTCGAAATCGGCGACGAAGTGTATTCACTTGATCCCGAGACGATGCGCCTGGAGGTCAAGCCGGTCGTCGAGACCCACGATTACCCAGACTATCGGGGCGACCTCGTCGACATCGAGACGAGCAAGATCGACTTCCGGGTGACGCCGAACCACCGAATGCTCGTTCGGAAGAACGAGACCAACGGCATCACCGAAGACGAGTACCAGTTCGTCGAAGCGGGCAACCTCGATCGAGCGACGAACTACGAACTGCCACACGACTGGGACGGTCCCGACGGTGAGCGGCTCAACGAGGTGGATCTCGTCGACATCCTTGACGGTGCGTTCGAGGTGTGGTGTGACAACGACGACCACGGGCATACTCTTGCCGCAGAGGTGGGGTACCGTCCGGACAAGATGCAAAAGCAAGGTGAAGACGGGACTGGCTACGTGTTTGATGCCGAGTCGTTCCGGGAGCACCGTGCGTATCTTGATGAGAGCTGTTCAGGGTTCTACGTCCACTCTGAGCGCGGTCGCAAGTGGATTCCGCGGTTTTACGACGGTGACGACTTCCTCGAACTGCTGGCGTGGTACATCACCGAAGGGAGCGTCTACACATCTGCGGACAAGCAGTTTGGTGAACATTTCCGAGGTAGTTCAACAACGGTGAACATTGCACAGGATGCGGTCCCGGACGGGGGATCTGGTGACGACCACACACGGATAGGCAGCCTCCTCGACGGCATGGGGTTCGACGCGTACGTCGACGAGAAAGGGTACCAGTTCACTTCGAAACTGCTTGGTGATCTCTTCGAACGGCTCTGTGGCAGCGACAGCTTCGAGAAGCGGATTCCCGAGTTCGTGTTCGAAACGAGCCAAGCACAGAAACGGGCCTTCCTTGAGACGCTCATCGCTGGCGACGGGGACTGGCAGACCAACAGTTGGCGCTACAGCACTGCGAGTGAACGGCTCCGCGACGATGTCTTGCGACTCTGTACCCATCTCGGACTCACCGCCAGCTACAATGAAGACAGTGGAACGTACCGCATCTACGTCACCGAAGACAGCAAGAACACGCTCCGGATGCACCGGAGTGGCGGCGAAAGCACGGCCGAGAACGGCGTTCACTGTGTCACGGTTGAGGACAACCACACTCTGCTCGCCGGGCGGAACGGGAAATTCCAGTTCGTCGGTCAGTCGCTCTACGGTGTCCTCGGATGGGATCGGTTCCGCCTCTACGACAAGGAAATGGGGGCGGCTGTCACGGCGACGGGTCGGGAAGTGATCGACTACACCGACGAGGTCGTCGCGAACGAGGGGTACGAAGTCGTCTACGGGGACACCGACTCGGTTATGTTACAATTGGTTGGTATTTCTGCCGACGACGTAGACGGCGATGTCGAGGTTACCGACGAGATGCGAGCGAAACACCCTGAGATGGACGAGGCAGAACTGGAGACCATCGCAGCGACGATCCAGAAGGGCTTCGAACTCGAAGAGACGATCAACGAGTCCTACGACGACTTCGCGCTCGAACGCCTGAACGCGCAGTTCCACCGCTTCCAGATCGAGTTCGAGAAGCTGTATCGGCGGTTCTTCCAGGCGGGCAAGAAGAAGCGCTACGCCGGCCACATCGTCTGGAAAGAGGGCAAAGACGTCGACGACATCGACATCACGGGCTTCGAGTACCAGCGCTCCGATATCGCGCCGATCACCAAGCGCGTCCAGAAGCAGGTCATCGACATGATCGTCCACGGCGAGGACCCAGAAGACATCAAGACCTACGTCCACGACGTGATCGAGGACTTCCAGGCCGGTAACGTCGATCCCGAGGACGTGGGTATCCCCGGAGGAATCGGGAAGAAACTCGACAACTACGACACCGACACCGCACAGGTCCGTGGCGCGAAGTACGCCAACATGCTGCTGGGGACGAATTTCGCGAGCGGATCGAAACCCAAGCGGCTGTATCTGGATCGGGTCCACGACGACTTCTTCCAGCGGATCGAAGCCGAGACTGATCTCGACCCCGCCGAAGATCCGTTGTACGGTGAGTTCCGCCGTGACCCGGACGTGATCTGTTTCGAGTTCGCCGACCAGATTCCCGAGGAGTTCGAGGTCGACTGGGAGAAGATGCTGGACAAGACGCTGAAAGGACCGATCGCACGCATCCTCGAAGCGATGGGCATCTCGTGGGACGAGGTCAAGTCCGGGCAGGAACAGACCGGTCTCGGCCAGTTCATGTAGGCCGACCGGGCCTGCAAGCCCATCACTGTCTCGTCCGTCGAGCAGTCGCGGTAAGCCGCCGCTACTGACAGTATGCTTTTCACCGGGGAAAGCCAAGTAACGGACATGTACGTCCGGGACGCAAAGAACCGAGAAGAGGTCTGGCTGCTGGATCACATCGAGGCGATGGGACTCGACGACACTGCCTTCCGGTCCCGCGACTACGTTATCGCTATCGACGAGGCCGACAACGAGAAGGCCGGTTTCGGCCGCATCCGTATCCACAAGACGGACGATGCCGACATCTGTGAACTCACCAGCATCGGCGTCGTAGAGCAGTGGCGCGGGCAGGGCGTCGGTGCCCACGTCATCGAACGACTCGTCGAGTACGCCGGCGATCAAGGCTTCGACGAGGTCTACGCACTGACGAACGAAGCCGACTATCTCGCACAGTTCGGCTTCGAGCGCATCGACGTGGCACAGTTACCCGAGAAACTCCGGGACCGACTGGCGACCAAACAGGAGAACATCCAGTCCGACGCCGTTCCGGTGCGACTTGCCGTCGAGCGCTTCGAGATGCCCCGTCGGCTCCGGGACGCGTTCAAGCAGGCGTCGCCCGAGGCCGACGAGCCGGAACCGACTGAGGGACCGGAGGACTTCGGGATCGACCCGGAGGAGGCGACCTACAAGTACGACACTGGTCGATAGACTCGGCTCCTGCGGGTCCAGACCCGGAGGAGGCGACCTACAAGTACGACACTGGTCGATAGACTCGGCTCCTGCGGGTCACGCTACTCGTACAGCGGAAACGAATCACAGAGATCGGTGACGGTTCGCCGCGCATCCTCTCGAACGCTCTCCTCGTCGGGTGCGTCGAGTACGTCCGCGATGCAGTCGGCCAGCCGCTGAGTCGCCTCGGCGTCGAACCCCCGCGTCGTGATCGCTGGCGTACCGAGACGGACGCCGCTGGTGACCGTCGATTTGCGCCGGTCGCCGGGGACGGCGGACTTGTTGCAGACGATGCCGGCGTCTTCGAGGGCGGTCTCGGCGCGCTGGCCCGTGAGGTCGGGATGGCTCCGCTGGAAGTCCACGAGGACGAAGTGTACGTCCGTGCCACCCGAGACCAGATCGAAGCCCCGTTCGCGGAGTCGTTCACCGAGCACGCTCGCGTTCTCGACGATCTGGGTCGCGTAGTCCTCGAATGCTGGCTGGAGTGCCTCGTGAAAGCCAGCCGCTTTGCCCGCGACGTTGTGCATCAGTGGACCGCCCTGAGAGCCGGGGAAGACCGCTCGGTCGACCGCCTTCGCGTACTCGTCGCTTGCCATGATCAGACCACCGCGACCGGCCCGGATCGTCTTGTGCGTCGAACAAGTCACTACGTCGGCGACGCCGACCGGCGAGGGGTGGACGCCGGCCGCGACGAGACCGGTCAGGTGGGCGATGTCGGCGACGTGGTGAGCGTCGACGGCCGCCGCGATGGATTGCATCCGTTCCCAGTCGACTTGTCGGGGATACGCTGAGTAGCCCGAGACGAGCAGGTCAGGGTCTGTTTCGCGAGCGCGTCGCTCGATGGCATCGTAGTCGAGGCGGCCGGTCTCGGGGTCGACGTGGTAGTGTTCTACGTCGTAGTGGGTCGCCACCGCCGTCGCGCCGTGGCCGTGGCTGAGGTGGCCGCCGTTGCTGAGTTCCAGTGAAAGGATGCGGTCGGCCGGTTCCAGCAAGGCCTCGTAGGCAGCGAGATTGGCCTGCGTGCCAGAGTGTGGCTGGACGTTTGCGTGAGGGGCGTCGAACAGCGCTTTTGCGCGTTCCTTCGCCAGTCGCTCGACTTCGTCGGCGTGCGCACAGCCGCCGTAGTAGCGCTTGCCCGGCCGGCCTTCGGCGTAGTTGTTCGTCAGCACCGACCCCTGGGCCTGCAGGACGGCGTCGCTGGCGTGGTTCTCGCTGGCGATCAGTGTCAGCGTCCCTCGCTGGCGTGATCGTTCCGCTGAGAGCGCGTCTGCGAGCGACTCGTCGACTGCCATCAGGTCTGTCGGCATGGGCGAACGATGTGGCCCGTTCGGTAAAAGTACTGTCAGGACAGTGACTAGAACGACGAGAGAGAGACGACAGTCGACACAGTTGACAGCGGCGTGTTCGAACAGCATCGCTGACACTGTCAGTGTTGTCGACACAGTCTTTTTGTACGGGGGTGTCGACGCCGTCACCATGGACGTTGCCCAGCGCGTGCACCTGATGCCAGTCGGGTACGAGAACGACCGGATCGTCCTCTCGGCCCAGCGGTTCAGCGCGGACCGCGTGCTGCTGCTCGAAGATGACGATCAGACGGCCCACCCGTCCTACGGCGAGACGATTCGCGAGCGACTGGACGATGCGGGGATCACCCACGAAACGATCGACTGCGACATCTTCGACTTCTACGACTCGCTGGGGACCATCGCCGAACTGGCGACCGAGTTCTCCGACCACGACGTGTACGTCAACCTCGCGACTGGCAGCAAGGTCACCGCCATCGGCGGCATGATTGCCTGCATGGCGACCGGTGCGACCCCCTACTACGTCCGCGCCGAGCGCTACGCCGCCGAGACCGACGGCGACGTGGCAGAGGGCATCCGCGAAGTCACGGAACTGCCGACGTATCCGATGGAGCACCCGGACCGCCAGCAGGTGGCCGTCATGGACCACCTCGATGCACAGGGCGGTGCGACCAAACGCGCACTTATCGACTTCGGCGAAGCGGAGGGCCTGCC
This sequence comes from Halomicrobium sp. HArcht3-1, assembly GCF_058933345.1. Classification (NCBI taxonomy): domain Archaea; kingdom Methanobacteriati; phylum Methanobacteriota; class Halobacteria; order Halobacteriales; family Haloarculaceae; genus Halomicrobium; species Halomicrobium sp. HArcht3-1. The sequence continues at coordinate 20,522 of NZ_JBZYDM010000017.1, forward strand.
GTTCCTCGCCGAGCACGACGCGGCCAACCGCAAGAGCCAGTACCGCCTGCTCGACAGTCACGTCCTCAAGCCGCTGGTCGAAACCGGTTACGTGACCGTGACCGAACGCGGCCGCTCGAAGCTCGTCGAGCTGACCGACGCCGGTCGGAACACCTTGCGCGCGTTCCGGTACCTGATCGAAGAGCGTCAGTGAGAGTCCAGCGACCGGCATACACCGCCGATCGATTTATCGAACTGTCGATCCAACAGCAAGTATGACGACGGCGACCTACGACTGTGTTTGTGGGGCGACCGTGCGATACCGGCAGGACATGGTTCAGGAACACGGCGGTCGACGTGTGACGTGGCTCTGTCGCGACTGTCGGACACCGGTCCCGGCCGTCCACGCCGAGAAGATCAAGCACCAGCATCCCTCCTGATCGCGTGCCGGCGTTGACAGTCGCGGGCAGCCAACACTATTAGTCGGGGGCACCGAACCATCGGCCATGTTCGATCCCGACGAGCTGGACGAGATCCGTGCCGAAAAGGAGCGCTGGCACGAAGAGACCGTCCAGCCGACCCTCGATCGCTTCGGCGAGCGCGAGGAGAACTTCACGACGGACACGGCAGGCCACGAGGTCGATCGGCTGTACACACCAGCGGACGTGGCCGATCTGGACTACGAGGCGGATCTGGGCTATCCCGCCGAGGAACCGTACACGCGCGGGGTCTACTCGACGATGTACCGCGGGCGGCTGTGGACGATGCGCCAGTACGCCGGCATGGGGACTGCCGCCGAGACGAACGAGCGTTTCCAGTATCTTCTCGATCAGGGCCAGACCGGACTGTCGATGGCCTTCGACCTGCCGACACAGATGGGCTACGACTCCGACGATGCGATGGCTGCGGGCGAGGTCGGCAAGACCGGCGTCGCCATCGACTCGCTGCGGGACATGGAGGTCGTCTTCGACGGCATCGATCTGGGCGAGGTGTCGACGTCGATGACGATCAACGCGCCTGCGAGCGTCCTGTTGGCGATGTACGTCGCTATCGGCGACCAGCAGGGCGTCCCGCGAGAACAGTTGCGGGGGACCATCCAGAACGACGTGCTCAAGGAGTACATCGCCCGCAACACCTACATCTACCCGCCCGAGCCGTCGATGCGGATCATCACCGACATCTTCGAGTTCTGCGCCGATGCGGTGCCAAACTTCAACACCATCTCCATCTCGGGCTATCACATCCGAGAGGCTGGCTCGACGGCCGCACAGGAGATCGCGTTCACGCTCGGTGACGGCATCGAGTACGTCGAGACAGCGCTCGACGCTGGGCTGGACGTGGACGACTTTGCCCCACAGCTGTCTTTCTTCTTTGCATCGTACAACAACATCTTCGAGGAGGTCGCGAAGTTCCGGGCCGCTCGACGGTTGTGGGCCGATATCATGGACGAGCGCTTCGATCCCGACGATCCAGCGAGCAAGCAACTGAAGTTCCACACCCAGACCGCCGGGTCGACACTGACTGCCCAGCAAGTCGAGAACAACGTCGTCAGGGTCGCCTATCAGGCACTCGCGGCCGTTCTCGGGGGGACCCAGAGTTTGCATACCAACGGCAAGGACGAAGCCGTCGGGCTGCCGACCGAGGAGTCGGTTCGCACCGCCCTGCGGACCCAGCAGATCCTCGCGCACGAATCCGGGGCTGCAGACACTATCGACCCGCTGGGCGGGAGTTACTACGTCGAGTCACTCACCGACGAACTGGAAGCCGAGGCCCGCGACATCCTCGACACCGTCGACGAACGGGGCGGCATGCGACAGGCCATCGAGGATCAGTGGGTCCAGCGCCAGATTCAGGACGTGGCCTACGAACGCCAGCAAGAACAGGAGGACGGCGAGCGGATCATCGTCGGCGTCAACGAGTACACCGTCGACGAGGAGGGGCCAGTCGACATCGAAGAGGTCGACGAGACCCTCGAACAGCGCCAGCACGAACGGCTCGACGATCTCAAAGCCGACCGTGACGACGACCTCGTCGCCGACCGTCTCGACGCCCTCAGATCGGCAGCCCGGGGCGACGAGAACCTTCTGCCGCCGATGATCGACGCGGTCAAGGCCTACGCGACGACCGGCGAAATCTGTGACGTGTTGCGCGATGAGTTTGGCGAGTACCAGCCCGGCGCTGCGATGTGACTCCGATCCTTTCCTGTCAATTCGAGCACCGGTCACCGTCCGACGATTGCGACAAACCATTTAACCCGGGAGCACATCGCCAAACTAGATGGCCGAAACGAGACGACTCCTCGCGGTCTTTTTGATCGGTCTCCTGGTGGGGATCGCCGCCACGACGGCTGTTGGACTGGGGTTCCAGCGCGGACTCGGTGTCTCGGTGCCTTCGATGTCTGTCACCAGTAGCTGCGGTGAGCCGATAGATACGACCGGGTGGGCCGCACAGGTGCCCAATCAGGGATACCAGACCGTGTTACTGAATCGCACCATCGAGGGGCCGGTCGCCAACGCGACGCTCTCGGGCGAGAGCGACTATCGACTGCAGATCATGACCGAGCGTATCGAACCCGGTTGTCACTATCAGGCAGCCATCTCGCTCCCGGAGATGTTCGATTCGCTCACTGTCGTCCACGACGGCGAGACGGTCATGACGGTTCGCAATCGCGATACGAGCGGCGCTCGCTTCTGGGTGCTCAACGAGTCCGCGTGAGCGGGCACAGCGATTAGTAGCTGCCCGGTCTCTGTGCAGCTATGCACTTCGACCACGCCGGTATCGCGACCGACGATGCCGACACACTCGCGACACTGTACGGCGACCTGCTCGACGCACCGATCGTTCACGAGGAGACGTTCGACGGGCTTGCGGTCACCTTCCTCGACCTCGATGGAGGATACTTCGAGTTGCTCGAACCACTGCCCGACGCAGACGGCGCTATCGCCCGCTATCTCGACAGCCACGGCCCCGGCATCCACCATCTCGCCGTCGCGACCGACGATATCGAGGCCGCACTCGACACCGCCCGTGCCACCGGGGTCGATCTGATCGACGACGAACCCCGTCCGGGTGCGTGGGGCCACGAGGTCGCCTTTCTCCATCCCCGGTCGACCGGTGGCGTGTTACTGGAGTTCGTCGAACACTGAGTCGGGGAGTGTCCTACGGTTCACGCAGGTCGATCTGGAACCCAGTCTTCGTGTCGCGGTCGAAGCCACAGTCTTCGTAGAGCTGTCGCCATCTGGTAGTCGATCGAGGATAGACCTGCAAGCCGCCTTTCATTTTCTGACGGCAAGGAGAACAAAAAGGACTTACACGCTCCCCGGAATCGTGCTGATATGAAGGCTGTCGTCCTCGCTGGCGGCTACGCGACACGACTCTGGCCGGTGACGAAACATCGGCCGAAGATGTTCTTGCCGATCGGCGAAACCACCGTCATCGATCGTATCCTGGAGCAACTCGAATCGGACGATCGAATCTCGGAGGTGTTCGTCAGCACGAACGAGCGTTTCGCCGCCGACTTCGAGGCCCATCTCGACGAATCGCCGTTCGAGAAGCCACAGCTCACCGTCGAGGAGACGGCGGCGGAAGACGAGAAGTTCGGCGTCATCGGGGCGCTCGCCCAGCTCGTCGACCGCGAGGGGATCGCCGGTGAGGACCTACTGGTCATCGCAGGTGACAATCTCATCAGCTTCGACGTGGCCGACTTCATCGACTTCTTCGAGGAGAAAGGAACGCCGACGATCGCCGCCTACGACGTTGGCTCCCGTGAGAAGGCCAAATCGTACGGGCTGGTCGACGTCGACGGCACCGAAATCGTCGACTTTCAGGAAAAGCCCGACGAGCCCAAAAGTACGCTCGTCTCGATCGCTTGCTACGCGTACCCGGCAGACGATGTCAGATTCGAGGAGTACCTAGAGAGTGGGAACAACCCCGACGAACCCGGCTGGTACGTCCAGTGGCTCGTCGAGCGTTCCACCGTCAACACCTTCACCTTCGACGGCGCGTGGTTCGACATCGGAACGCCCGAGAGCTATCTCGATGCCGTGGCCTGGGAACTCGACGGCCAGAATATGATCGCCGAGTCGGCGACCGTCGAGAACGCGACCCTCGGTGAGAACGTCCACGTCCTCGGCGGTGCCGAGATCAGCAACACCAGTCTCGACCGGTCGGTCGTCTTCCCCAACGCGACGATCCGCGATGGAGACGTGCGCGAATCGATCATCGACCGCGAGACCCACATCGAAGATCTGGATCTGGCAGGGGCACTGATCGGTGCCCACACCACGATCACGAACGGGAAATAATCAAGCAGGGTCGTCTTCGCCGTCGTCCCGTCTACTCCCGTCGCTATCGCCTTGCTCACCGCCATCGTATTCCGAGACCGCGATCAGTAGCCGTCCGTCGTCGAGTGCGGTCACCATCTTCGATTCGGTGAACGTCGTCCCGTCCGATCGCAGGCCCTCGCTGCGACCGGCCCACTTGCCCCCCGATTCGACGACCGGCAAGACGTGTTCTTCGATGTGTTCGACCTCCGCTGTGGGGTGGAGATCGGCCCAGAACCGGCCTTCGACTTCCTCGGGATCGTACTCGTAGAGGTCGGCGTAGGTCTGGTCGACCGATTCGAAGGTTTTGTCCGGTCCGACGATGCCGACGCTGTCCAGTTGAATGTCTGTGTCCGGGTCGAACTGGCCCTCGGAGTCGACCGCATGTTCGATCCGTCGAATCAGCATCGTGTACTGATCGGTACCGAGTCCCTTCTGGACGTAGTCCGTGACGCCGGCCTCGATCACGTCGGCAGCGAGTTCGTTCGTTTCCTCGCCGGAGAACAGCAGGAAGGGGAGTTCCGGGTAGTCTTCGCGGAGCATCTTGAGGAACTCGATTCCGTTTGCGCCCGGCATGTCGTAGTCGCTGAGGACGCAGTCGAACGTCGTCGATTCGTCCTCCAGCAGGTCCAAGGCTGCCTGTGCGTCGGCCACACTCGTGACCGTACAGTCGAGGTCAGACCCGTCGCGCTCCAGATACGTCGAAACGAGATCACGGAGTCCGGGGTCGTCGTCGACGTGCAGGATCGATAGTGTCATTATTTGCAATGTACTATCGCAGAGTCTATCAGCGTTCCGCCAGCGAGCGACGCTTACGACCCATCACCGAGCCACGCGTCCTCGATTCGGATCGACCCCCGGGTCCCGTCCCACTCCGGTTCGTACGCCAGCCGAATCGGTCGGTCCATGTGGGGACCGTCGGTGACGAGCGTCTCGAACTCACCGCCCTCGCCGAGGATGTGGACGCCGTACTCTTCGTTGAGTGCTTCGAGGTCGGCGAGTGTGGTCTCGTCGATGGTGCGACCGAGCCACGACTCGTCGAGACCGTACGCGGCCACCTGAATGATCCTGATCTCGAAGCCCGCCGAAAGCATCGCGTCTGCGAGCGCCCGGGGATCTTCCTGCCAGAGTGGTGCGTACAGTTCCGCGCCGAGGCGGTCACACATCGCTTCGATTCGGCTGGTCTGGAACTCGCTCTCGACGGCTCCCGCCGTGACGCCAGCGATGCCACCGTCGAGGCCCTCCTCTATCTCATGGAGGGCTGTTTCGAGCGGTTCGAGTTCGTCGTCACCCTGTTGCCCGCTGTCGGTCGCGCTCTCGGCCTCGAAGTCGTCGGGTTCCACGTCGATCAACTCGATGCCGATACTCTCGGCGGCCAGACTCGCGAGCGATGTCGCCGGGATGTGATACATGTAGGAGTCCCCCGACGGGTGGACGGTGACGAGTCGCTCCACGTTCAGTCCGTCTTCGATCGCACGATACAGCGCCCACGAGGAGTCTTTCCCGCCCGAGAACAGGCTCACCCACGCACCGGTCATACCCGCTCTTGCCGGGCGGCGAATATATCGGTGTGGATTCGCGCAGGAACGCCTTTGTCACTGGCAGAAAAAGTGCGTGTATGTACGATCGGATCTTACTCCCTGTCGACGGGAGTGAGGGTGCCGCCGAGATGATCGCCCACGTCGTCGACATCGCGAAGACGTGGGATGTCGCCGTCACCGTCTGCTTCGTGGCCGACACCAATCGAGACAGTGTCACCCGCATCGGCGGACAGATCGTCGATACACTGGTCGACACCGGCGAGGAGATCGTCGAGGAGGCGGCCCAGCCACTCGCAGCCGCCGGCGTCGACTACGACACGGACGTGGTCCAAGGTGGTCCTGCAAAGACCATCGTCGATTACGCCACGCGCTACGACTTCGACCTGATCGCGATGCCCACCCACGCCCAGCAGGGTCTCTCTCGCCGCCTGTTGGGCAGCGTCACCGAGCGAGTGTTACGGCTCTCGCCGGTCCCGGTCCTGACGGTGCGCATGAGCGAACCGACGCGGATGACGTTCCCCTACGATCGGCTCTTGCTCCCGACCGACGGGAGCGACGCAGCGACGGCCGCTGTGTCCCACGGTCTCGACCTCGCGGCGATGCTCGATGCGACACCACACGTCCTGTCGGTCGCCGACCGATCGTTGCTGGGACTCGGATCGACACTCACCGGGTCCGATCCCGAGGACGCCGCGCAGTCGGTCGTCGATGGCGCAGCGTCGATGGCGACCGAGCGCGGAATCGAGTCGGTCGTCACGGCGGTCGAACGTGGCTCGCCGCCGTCGACGATCCGAGACTACGTCGACAAAAACGAGATGGACGCGGTCGTCATCGGGACGACCGGACAGCGGGGGCTAGAACGTGTCTTGCTCGGCAGTGTCGCGGAGACGGTCGTTCGGACCGCGTCGGTCCCCGTCGTCTCGGTTTAATTATCGCGTTCATCGAAACCGAGGACTCCCGACCGTATCACAACAGTGTGACCAGTGACAAATCGTTCTGGTTTCTCACTCGACGAGTTCGTCCTGGACGTTGGACTGGCTGAAGTAGGCCGCGAAGCGAACGCCGATCAGACTCACGAGGATGCCGGCGAGAATGTACACTGCGAGGCGACGACCCGGGCCGAGCGTGACGGACTCGATCATGACTGGTCCGAATACGACCTGCTGTAGCGTGAAATCATTGGCTGCACCGGCCCGTTCGAGGAAGTAGACCGAGAAGCCACGGATGACGAGTCCGACGGCGATCGCACCGAACGGGAGGTTCACGTAGGCCGACCGAATGGACTCTTCTTGCATGAGTTCGTCGATCAATCGGCCCGTCGACGCCGCAAGCGCTGCCGCGGTGAACCACGGCACCCCATCGAAGGCAAAGCGCATCGCGTGGATGAACGCACTCTGATCGCCGACAGTCCCCACGCCCAGCGCGCCGACGAAGATGCCGACAAGCGATAGACCGCCGGCGACGACGTAGGTCACCAGCGACACCTGCCCGGAGTAAAGCGCCGCCTGAATCTCACCGGGGAGTCGCGAGAGGTACTCGTCGATACCCAGCCCCTTGTAGATGAGGAAGGCACCGACGGCGGCCGCGATCGCGCCCACCGCGAACGCCGGGTTCTCGGTGACCAGCAACAGGAGCGGGAACGCGATCAGCGCGATACCGAGCGGGACGAGGACGGTCTTTCTGAGTTCCTCGTCGGCGAGAAACTGCTTGAGGAGGTAGTACGTCGATTCGATGTCGCGGGCCTGTCGAACGACCACGCGATCCACCGCGTCGACACGCAGTCGACTCTCGATGATCGGAACGAGCCGTTCGTCCTCGGCGCTGTCGACCACGACGATCGCCGAGTCGGGATCGTACTCCGCGACCAGTTCGTCGGCCTGTCTGGCGATGCTGCGGTCGGCACTCACGCCGTCACCGCGGTCTCCGACGACCGTGACGATGGCGTCGTCACCGTCGGCTTCGAGATCGTTGGCGACGCGCAGTCCTTCGAGCATCGTGTTGACGCGACTGTCTTCGGGATCGGTCAGTCCGACCTCCGTCACGAGTGACTCGACGGCGTCGTAGCCCGCGATGGGGAGCGATAGCTCTGGTGGAAACGCCCCACCGCGGTCGATACAGACCACCAGCGTCGTCACACCTGGCAAGAAACGTCGCCGGAATAAAAATCCTCGCTACCGGCGAAAGGAGAGGCCGTCGAGGTCGCCATCGATCGTCCCGGCGATGCCGGCCCCGAGGGCGAAGGCGACCGACTGGGCACCGCCGCGCAACCGCCCTGCCAGCCCGCGGCTTGTCTCGAACTCCTCGACCGTCACTTCCTCGCCGAGTTCGTCTTCGAGTGCCGCTTCCACGTCCCGGCGGGTCCCGAGTGTGTCGACCAGCCCCATCTCGTGGGCCTGTGAGCCGAGGTAGATCCGGGCTTCGGTGTCACGGATCTCTGTCTCGTCCATGTCGCGGCCGTCGGCGACGGTGTCTACGAACTGGTCGTAGTAGTCGTCGACGATGGTCTGGAGGTACTCACGCTCGTCGTCGTCCATCTCCTTGAGGGGCGTCCCGGCGTCTTTGTACTCGCCTGCGGTGAACTGCTCGTAGGACAGCCCCAGTTGGTCGGCCAGTTCTTCGGCGTTGACGCGCGAACCGATGACGCCGATGGAGCCGACGATACTCCCCTCGCGCGCCCAGAGTTCGTCACAGCCGGCGGCGATATCGTATCCACCGGAGGCACACACGTCGGTCGCGTAGCCCACGGTCGGGCCGTCGAACCGCTCGGCCGCGAGGCGGATGTCCTCGCTGGGAACGATCTCACCTCCCGGCGTGTTGAGCTTCACCAGTAGTGCGTCGACGGCGTCGTCAGCGTCGGCGCGCTCGATCTGGTCGACGATGTCGTCGGCTTTCGCGCCGACAGGTGGACTGGTGATCCCGCCACCGCCATCGCGGGTGATCGGTCCCTCGACGGCCACTTCGGCGACGTTGTACGACGGCATGATCGAACTGGCGATGGAACCACCCAGTCGAACTGCGCCGATCACGGCTGCGATCACGAGCAGGATGCCCAGCAGGTCGGTCAGCGTCGCTGGCAGCCAGTAGAAGACGGCGACGGCGAAGACACCGATCACGAGTGCCGTCAGGCCGACGACCGCGAGACGACTGACCGTTCGCGTTCGCTCCGGCATACTTACTGGAACATGCCGAGGGGCTTTGCGCTCGTCGATTCGTCGTCCGCTTGCTGCATCCGGGCCGCCAGATCGGCTTTCGCCTCACTGATCTCCTCGGCGCGTTCGACCAGCGCCCCGGTGTCGATATCGATGTCGGCAAGTGTCCCGACGCCGTCTCGGAGCAGCACCTGTGCGGCCGCGGGATCGGGGAACTGCTTGTCGGCTTCGACGACCAGCCCCACGCTGTCGAGTCCCTGCCGGCCCGCGGTGTGGAGGAGTGCGCCCGTCGGCCCGGTGACTGCGCCGTCCCCGGTCGGTGTGTCGATGTCGGTCTCGTCCAGCAGCGTCCCGCCGTCGCCGGTCGCGATGCCGTACATCGACGCCACGTCGTCGCGTTTGGTCGCCATCCCACTGAGATAGATCGGTGTCACGTCGTTGTCGGCCAGCCAGCCAGTGAGGCAGGTCGCGAACTCGTCGGCCGCGCTCGCAGACACCGGGGCGTCGCTCTGGAGGACGAGCAGGTCCCGGTCTTCGTCGGCGTACAGCCGCACCGGTGGCTTGACCTGCCGATTGCCTTCGTGATAGACTGCGATCTCCGGCAGCCCATCGCAGTGTAGCGAGGCGTATTCGTCCATCTCGAACGTGTCGACGAGGTGGTCGGCGGCGATCTTGCCGACGAGTCCGACCCCCGGCAGTCCCTCGACGAGCATCGGTTCGTCCAGCGCGATGTCGTCGCGGTGGACAGCTACGTGTGCCATACGTTCAGTATTCGGTTCCGGCGGCTTAATCCTCGGGGGCGAATGCGTGCCGTCCGGGAGATCCGCGCCCGATTCGGTGTCCCCACTCCGAAACCCACAAACGCCGTGCCGAGATAGGAGTCGACAATGGACGTACTGGAGCGCTACGAGCCGCTCGTCGACGACATGGCCGCCTTCCGCGCGGCCTGCGAGCGTCCGCTCCCGGCCGTCGTCAGGGTCAACACGATCAAGACGACAGTCGAGCGGGCGATCGACGCCCTCGAAGCCGAGGGAATCACGGTCGAGCAAACGGACTGGCACGACGATATCCTCCGCCTGCCGGACGATCAGCCGGGGGCGAACTGGCCGTATTTCCACGGCTGGATCTACGGGCAAGAAGAAGTGTCCGCGCTGCCCGCGCTCGTGCTCGATCCACAGCCAGCCGACCGGGTCTGGGACGCCTGTGCAGCGCCGGGGAGCAAGACCTCACAGATCGCCGCCCTGCAGGACGACGACGGTGTCGTCGTGGCGACGGACTCGAACCTCGGACGACTCTCTGCGCTGCGGACCAACACCGAACAGCTCGGCTGTACGAGCGTCGCGGTCACCCACGAGGACGCACGGAATCACTCGCTCAAGCCGTTCGGTGGCGAAGAGTACGACCGTGCACTCGTCGACGTCCCCTGTTCCTGTGAGGGCACGATCCGCAAGAACCCCGACACGCTCGACGAGTGGACGCTGGACCACGTCCACGGGATCGCCGGGGTCCAGAAAGGCGTCCTCCGCCGGGCGATTCAGGCGACCAAGCCCGGCGGGACGGTCGTCTACTCGACGTGTACGTTCGCGCCCGAGGAGAACGAAGCCGTCCTCGATCACGCACTCACCGAGGAAGCGTGCAGACTCGTGGACTTCGATCTCCCGCTGGAATCGACGAGTGGCGTCACCGAGTGGGAGGGCGAGCGGTTCGACGAAAGCGTCACCAAGGCCCACCGGATCTACCCCCACCACAACGACACGGGCGGGTTCTTCTGTGCGAAACTGGAGGTGATGGCGGAATGATCGCTGTCGATTGGGGACAGGAGGGTACAGCATGACACACGGCAACGTCACCTTCGACCGCGTGCCCGCGGACGACGCGGATCGCGAGGACCCGGAGGCGGCGACGCGCGCGGAGATCATCGACTACTGGGCCGACCGCTTCGGGATTCCCCGCGAGACGTTCGAACCGTACACGATGTGGGAACGCGGGAAAGGGAAACTCTGGCTGTTCCGCGGTGACGCACCGGACACCGTCCCGATTCAGGGCCTCGGCATGACGTTCTTGCGGACCCGACAGGAGTTCTGGAAGCCCACGACCGACGCCGTCCAGCGCTTCGGTCACCACGCCACGAAGAACGTCGTTCACCTCGACGACGAGCAGGCGGCGGCGTTCGTCGACGGGGAGACCCTCGACATCGAGTGGGACGGCGACTGGGGCTTCCTGATCGTCACCCACGACATCGCCGGCGAGCGCGAACCGCTTGGCGTGGGACTGTACACCTACGGCGAGCTCAAGTCACAGATCGCGAAGGGCCGCCAGCGCGATCTCGGTAGCGGCGAGTAGTCCACGACGGATCTCTCGACTCGTCGTCAAGACCGACGACGCTACGAAAACAGGTCGTCTGACCGTTCACTCACCCGTCGTCGTGACCGTCTCGATCCCATCTCTGGTCAGCCGGACGTGTTGATTGACGGCCACGTCCTCGAAGGTCTGGACGCTGCCGTCGGGCCACGTCACTTCGAGATCGACCGTCTCGGCCGTTCCGAGACCGACGTGGTTGACGCGACTCTCCTGTGAGAGGAAGTCCGAGTCGCTCGTCTGCTGGACGGTCGTCTCGTACTCGCCGGTCGAGACGCGGATGGTCGCGCCATAGGCGGTCCCGCCGTTCTCGTCGACGGCACGGAACTGGAGGCTGTTGGCGTCGGCACCGACGTTCTCGTAGACCCGCAGTGGTCCCTTGTGTGCAGCCAGCAGGATGTCTCGGTCGCCGTCACGGTCGTAGTCGAGCGTCGCGAGACCGCGTCCGTCGCTCTCGTTGAAGCCCAGATCGGAGGCGTCGCGGTTCGTGAAGTTCTCGCCCGTCCGCTCGAACACCATCGGGTAGGTGAAGTGCGGGTCCTGTTGGTCGATGCGGATGATGAACTGCGTCGTGTGGATGAGATCCTCGTCACCGTCGTTGTCGAAGTCGGTGTGTGAGGCTGCCCATCCCCAGCCACCGACCCGTGCGTCGTAGGCCGGTGCCTGATCGGTGAAGTTCCCGGTCCCGTCGTTGATCAACAGCGTGTTCCCGTCGGTTCTCGTCGAGTGGACCTGATACGACAACAGTTGCGTGATCCGCTTGTAGCGCTCTTCGGTCATCCCCTCTTTGATCGGTAACTCGATGTTCGTCACGTAGATGTCCGGGTGACCGTCGCCGTTGATGTCGTCTACCTCCGAGGACATCCCGTTGCGGTCCGTCGACCCACCCAGCAATCGTTGCTCGAAGCTCCCGTCGCCGCGGTTGATGTACACCGTGTCGTTGTTGAAGTCGTTGGCGACGTGGATATCGGGGTCTCCATCACCGTTGAGGTCGACGAAGCTCGCTGCCAGCGACCATCGGCTACCAGTGATACCGGTCTCAGTCGCACGCTCGAACTGACCGCCGGTGTTCTCGTAGAGGACGTTGGGATTCCCATTGTCGTTGTCGACCATCCCATGCTTACTGAAATAGCCCGCTGGCTTGCCGTCCGTCCAATCGCCCGCCTGGTAGACCAGCAGATCCGTGTCGCCGTCGTTGTCGTAGTCCGCCGCAGTCGCGCCCAGTGGATGGTTCAGAACGCCAAGATCCATCTCAGTTCGCTCGAACTCGCCGTCGTCGTTGTGTAGAACGACTGGCTTCGCCTCTCGGGGAAGTAACACCAGATCCTCCCAGCCGTCGTCGTCGTAGTCGACGAACAGTGCGCTCTTGAACGGTCGGTCGAGCGCGGGTAACGCGTCCGAGCGCTCGAACTGGCCGCCGGTGTTCCGGTAGAGTTCTGGCTCGTCGCCACCCACAGCGAGGAAGTCCTGCCACCCGTCGTTGTCGAAGTCGGCGACGTACACGCCGTCGTCACCGTTGCCGGCCCCGCCGCCGTCGGTCTGGTAGTCGACACCGACATCGGCGGTCGCGTTCTGGAACTGGATCGACGTGTCGGGCGAGCCAAGTGCCGACCCGGAACAGCCAGCCATGGCTGCGAGCGCGAGCACACCCAACAGCGCGAGGACGTGTCTCGCGTTCATTGTGGGATCGGCAGCGCACGGCGGTCACGCGGTGGCAGGAGGTAGCTCCCGCGAGCGACCGTTTCGAGGTAGTCGACGATGCCGTGGCGCTCGTCGGGCACGTCCACGTCGTACTGGTCGGTGTGCATCGCCTTGCGCGTCTCGACGAACGCTTGCGTATCTCGCTGGACCGCCGAGAAATTGAACGCGCTGCCGCCCGTCTCGTCGGTGGCGACACCCTCGGACCGGCGCAAGATCACCGGTACGAAATCCTCGTCACGCGCCGTCGCGACCTTCTGGGAGTGGCCGACGATCCCGTGTTCCTCGGCGAGTTCGTCCATGTTCTCGACGTTCTCGTGTGTGATCTCGCTGTGGTCGCCGAGCTTATCGCCGGTCTTGCCCACGTCCTCTTCGGAGTGTGCCGGGCAGTACATTTCCTTGCGACGGTCCTCGTGGGGCTGGTCGTACCACTCGTCCAGATGGGTCTTCAGGCGAGAGGTCGCAAACGTCGACCCACCGGCGAAGGGACCCTCCTGTATCGTCACGTTCTCTTCGGGCGCTTGGCTGTCCTTGAATCCGGACCGGAACCCCATCGAGAGCGGTGCTTCCTCCGGGATGTCGTCGTTGTCGAGTTTCTCGGCTGGTACTCCCTTACCGAGGAAGCCCGACCGGCGGCTCTGGACCTCGAAGACGCCGCTGAGGTCCGATTCGACGTCGATGCCGTTGACCTGTTCGCGGTCGCCAAACAGCGCTTCTTCGGCCGAGAGGATGATCGAACCGAAGTCACTGTCAAGCAATAGCACGGCGTCGAAGTCGTCGGCTTTCGCCGGGTCCTGATCCAACTCTTCGAGAAGCGTCTCTGCCGACTGGACGTTGTCGGTTTCGAAGCCGACCGCCGAGAGGTAACTCGGCGCGTAGCCAAGCATGAACAGCAGTCCGTTCTGGAGCTTGCCGCTCATTTTTTGGCCGCGGCCCCACTTGTAGGCCCGTTCGAGTGTCTGGAGTGCCGACTCGACTTGCTCCTGTTCTGCCTCGGTCGGCGGCATCGACCCCTCGTACGACAGTCCAAGGAGTAGCTGATGCTGGCTCTGGACCGTCGTCCCGTGAGCACTGTGGACGAGATACTCGTTCCAGACGTGTTGTCCATCTGGAAGGTCCGACGGCTCACCCTCCCCGTGGGGAAACTGTTGTTCGGCCGGCGTCTGCGTGCCCTCGTCAGAACTTTCGACCTGCTGACATGCACTCAACGCGCTCGTTCCTCCGATCGCCACTGCGGCTTTGACGAAATCGCGCCGCGAGAGCCCGCGCGTGCTATCAAAGTCCATTGGCGGAACACGGTATTTAATCATCATAACTCTTTTGCATACGAACAATTTGTCCCCGATTGAATCTATCACAATACGAGTCCGCACTGCAACGAGGCTGTGCATGTCCTGTTGTACTACTAATATGACGGCCACTTCCGCCCAGTAACGTCTGTCGGCCTCTAACACATCTCTCCGGTCCGTCGTCCCTGCTCACTCGGCGTGGCGGATCGTCCCCCCGCTTAGCCCGTCCCACTCGACCCGGTACTCAAGCGCCGACAGGGTGGCGCTGGCGTCGTCGATGCCGTACTCGTCGAGTAGCGTCTCGACGGTCGACAGCGACTGGCCGACTTCGATCCGGTTGTCGATGGCCGAGAGGATCGACGGACGGATCAACGTCCGGCCGACGCGGTCGTGGTCCGGGAACGTACGGTCCTCGATCACGTCTTCGCTGACACCGTAGTCGCTGGCGAGCGTCGCAAGGTCGATCACATCGGCGTCCGGTCGCAGCGTCTGGGAGAGGGCAGCGGCACTGTCGGCTTCGAGGTCGGCTTCGTAGCGCCGAAGGGCATCCCGCACGTCTTTGACCCGGACTGTCCCGGTGTAGGGTATCGCGCGGTGGTCGCGGGCTTCGATCGCTTCCCCGACCCCGAGGCTCTCGTCGACGGCGACGAGCATCTCGACGGCGTCTACGTCTGCCAGCCGATCGAGTTTCTTCGTGACGTACTCGGGCGTCCAGAAGCCCATGATCTCGAAGAACACCCTGAGGTCGCCGTACTTGTAGTCGAACGCGAAGTCCGGGATGACGACGTTAGCACCGGCAGCCAGCGGTTCTGGCTCACGGGTCAGTTCCCAGTCGAGATCCAACGCCTCGAAGCGGGCGGCGAAGTCGGCCTCGACGCCGCTGTCGTAGGTGACCTCGGTCACCGGGTCGACGCCGGGCACCGACACGTCGCCCTCGGAGAGGCGGAGCGTGCGCTCGGTGCCGCGGTCGTCGATCGTCGCCATCAGCGACCACTCGTCGGCGGTCTTGGCGACGGTGCGCAGCAGGCGGGCAAAGCGGGTGCCGTACCGGCGCGTGCGGCGAAAGAGCCGGTCGGGACCGGTGACGACGACCACGCGCCCCTCGTCTGTCCGTTCGATCTCGTACATGAGTCGCAGACGCTTGACCGCCGAGACGAGGGTCTTCGGATCGCTGGACCGGAGTTCGACGTCGGTCGCGTCGAACAGTGCCGTCTGGGCCAGCGAGAGGTTGTACTGTTCGATCAGTTCGGCGGGGTCCCACCGGAGTGTCACGTCGGTCAGGATCTGTCTGCTCTCACGGTCGGCGTACAGCGACTGCTCGATCGTGTCGGGGTCGACGGCCAGTCCGTCGGCCGCCCGCTCGATGGCAGTGGTTCGCTCGGCGTCGCTGACGACGCCGATCTCCTCGGCCGCTCGGAAGGTCGTGCGCCGTGCCCGCTCGGGCGGCACCGCAGACTCCGTCTCGAAGGTCGCTTCGCGCTCGATCAGTTTCGCCAGCCCACGGACCAGTTTGAAGTCGTCGGCCTCACGCTCCAGTTCGGTCAGCGCTTCTTGCAGCGTCGCCCGGGTCTCGCCGACGTGACCCTGATAGATACCGATCACGCGGGCGGCCAGTGATTGCGCTGCGTCGCCGACGAACTGCGGGTGGTAGCCACCACCGGCCCGCGAGACGCGCAACAGGTCCTTCGTGAGCACACCGGCAGTTCCGACAGCGACCGACTAAAGCGTAGCGTCGCCGAACCGGATCCAGTGAGTGAGAGCACTACGAACTAGTCACTCTCGGAGTTCTCTCACGACCGCTCGGAACTGGACACCTGCAATTCCCATCAGCCCGAGGTACGCGATGGCGTCGATCGATCCGAGAAGAGGAACGCCGGAGAACATACTGCCGAACAGTACGAGCAGCGAAAAAATGACGGCTACGAAACCCAATTTTGGTTCACCACCATCGGCGAACGTCATCGCCCACGGGAACGAAAGGAGACTTGCAAGCAAAGCGACCACTGCAACAAGCCCGACAAGTGCCCAGAATCCATTGTCGAACACCGCGTACACACCACCGAAGAGTGCTTCGGCACCGATAATACAGATCGCCACGGCCCCAACAGCAAGAATTACCGCTGGCGCACCTGTAAGGCCAAATTTGGTGAAACCACCGAGGATCGCGCCGGTTTCCATAACACTGGTCGTTTCACTCTCGGTGAATGAATCTTCGAGCACGTTCCGACGGTGTTCTAGGTCGGGGTGCGTATCGAACAGTGATGTGATCTGTGCCGTTGCACCACCTGCGATATACAGCGACGCCGCGGCTTTGTTCGAGGCTGTGAGTTCTTGGCCAGACTCCTTGACATCCTCCAACGACGCGAGCGCACTCTGCATCGGTTCGGGGTCGTCAAGCGCCCGAGCGGCAGTCAGGTCTGCGACGAACTCACGGTACCGTGAAAGCAAGCGGTTGAAGAAGAGTACCGTCAATGTGACTGGCACGGCAACCATTAGAACGATAGACTGCTGAATCCGGAGTCGTTGACGGCGCTCCCAAGCGGTTTCGGCGGTTCGACGGAAGGCAAGTATTAGTGTCATGAACATGGCAGATATCAGTCGACCGAACAGCGCCGCACCCCGACTGACAAGGTTCTGGATCGTTCCAGCGAGCATCGTAATGATCGAGTCTCGATTTCGAATATGGCCACACTCGTGAGCCAGGATGGCCTGGATTTCCTCCTCTGACATTACGTCGAAGAGTCCAGTGTTGAAAAAAACAATCCCTGAAGAGTGTCCACCGACTGCAAAAGCGTTGGGTGTCGTCTCCTCGATGAGTCGGAGTTCGGGCGGATCGATGCCCATCTCCGTTGCGATCTCCTCGTTTGCGTCGTGTAACCACGAAAATTCACTCCTCGGGAGTTCATGACCAACGTTTCCATAATAAGACAGGGAACCTAGATACTGGACGGCCGTGATGACGCCCGCGACGGTGAAACCAAGTAGGAGATACAATCCGAGGCCCATTCCGGCGAACAGCGGCCGAATAAATAACATTGCGAGGGTGTAGAGGGAGAGTATCGATGCACCGGTCAAGACCATGAGAGTCAGGAGTTCCCAGTGTTCGACAGACTCGATCCGGTCGAACAGTGACTCGACGGCACCGATCTCCGTGACCCGTGCCCGGACACTGGCCAGTATATTACTTTTTTCAGGCATAAAATTCGATACATTATAATGCGTGTTAAATATTTTCAAATGTCACTATGTTCGGCACTGTCTAGTTGAGGGATTGAGGAATGAGGAGGCCGTAGCGAGAAGTGCTCATGCAACTCGCAGACCTCCTCAGAGAAACGTTAGACGAGGACAGCCAAGACGTTTGGGAGAACGAGCGCACCC
>NZ_JBZYDM010000018.1:0-27346 GCF_058933345.1 Halomicrobium sp. HArcht3-1
TGGGGGGTGGGGGTGGGGGGTGGGCAAGTGGCGACGAGTCGGGGGACGGAGACAGCCACTGTGTGGGGATCGCTCCCCAACTACCCGGTATCGGGCCAGTGGTATTGTTAGTCGATTCGTACCCCGGACCGCCGGCCGGGACCGGGGTGGCTACTCGGCGTAGGAACGGCTGAACGTGTGTAAACGCATCTGTGTGGATCGAAGATGGGGCATAACATTCTGTATCCCCCGGCCATCCGTAGACGATGGACGATACTGGAACGGACCCGTGCGATCCAGCGGGACAACTGGCAGACGACACACTCATGCGGCTGCTCGCCTCGGAGACGAGACGGGCGGCACTGCGAACGTTACAGACCGATCCGCAGGCGTCACTGGACTCCCTCGCCGAGACACTGTCGAACTGTGACGGGGTGTCCCTCCAGCAACCGGATCGAATCCGCCAGCAACTACACCATTCTCACCTCCCCGCGCTCGACAGCGCTGGCGTCGTCCAGTACGACACGGACGATCACGTCGTCGACTATCTGGGCCACGAGACGGTCGAATCGGTCCTGTCACTTCTCGACGGGTGACCGAACGCGCGTGTCCACACAGCCGACAGAATCAGCCGTCGTGTCGCTCCGCTCCGGGCTGTGCCCGATAGACCGTTCGACCGTCGACGAACGCACGCTCGACGCGTGGCTCGGGCGTGGGATCGACGACCAGCACGTCGCCACGAGCACCCGGTTCCAGCCGGCCCCGGTCGTCGAGTCCGATCGCGGACGCCGGCGCGGCGCTGACCCGTCTGACCCGATCGGCCAGTGGTTCGCCAGTTTCGACGAAGACACTCTTGAGGAGCGCGTGTGGTCTGAAGTCGCTACACAGCACGTCGACCGTGCCCGACCGGATCGCTCGCTGGGTCGAGAGATTGTCCCAGATACTCTCGCCTCGCACGAGGTTCGGCGCGCCCATCGCCGTCGTCAGTCCGGCGGCGCTCGCGGTGCGGGCCGCAGCCAGATTCACCGGGAACTCACAGATGTCGACGCCCGCTTCGCTCCGTCGCTCGATCGTTTCGGGGTCGGCACTGTCGTGGGCCGCGACGGGAACCCCGTGTTCGGACGCCTGCTCGATGACTCTGGTCGCACGTGCCTGCAGGGTCCGCGCCGGGACGGCACGACGCTGCCGGACCAGCTCCATCGCGCGCTCGTCGGACACCGAACCGCCGTCCGCGTAGCGCGACGCGTACGCTTCGGCCGAATCGAACTGGCCTTCTCCGGGAACGTGGGTCACGAGCGAGACGAGAGCGACCGCGTCCTCGTCGAGCCGATCACAGACCGCACCGATCGACTCGGGACTGGTGAGCTCACAGCGAAGGTGCAGCCCGTGGTCGGTCAGCGCCCGGTCGCTGGCATCGAAGTCCGCGACCGTCTCGGCGACCGTCTTCGAGAGCGCCAGCGATCTGTTGTCGTCGGGTGCGTTCTCGAACGCGAGTGCGTGACACTTCGTCGTCACGCCGGCCGCGACGTTGGCCTGATCGCAGATCTGTATGGCTCGCCGGACGGGCACGCGGTCGTCGGCCCGGGGAAACAGGTGCCGCTCGATGTCGTCGCCGTGGAGGTCGACGAATCCCGGCAGTACGAGCCGACCACTCGTGTCCACGTCGGCCGACTGGTCCGTCTCCTGTTCGATGGCCGCGATGCGCTGTCCCTCGATCACGAGCGTGCCTCCCTCGACCGTCTTCGACGGCGTGACGATGTGTCCGCCTGCGAGGACCGTCCGGTCGTCGCGACTCATCGATGCGCCTCCCGCGAGAAACTCAGTCCTTGCTCGTGTGGTCCGGGCCGAATCATACCGCCACTGGGGAACGAACACTGGATTGTTATGCAGCGACTACCATCAGCGGGCGAGCAGCCGACCGGAACGGGGCCGATCTGGGAACGATCGACGACCGCCCGTATGACAGGATAGCCGGATCTGAGCCATCTCGTCGCCGATTCCGTGAGCCGTCAGTATGGTGCCAAGAGACCACTTTCCCACAAGAGTTACATCTTTTCGTCGCCACCTTCTGCTAGGATGAGCGCGCGGGTACCGCCCACCGCATCCGAGACGAAGGTGCAACAGACTCGGGGCCACCGGTCCCCATGCAGTGGTGCAATCAGCCGGTCCGCCGGAGCGTTCGGCCCGCGAGCGAAAATGGATGCAATTTTAACACTCCCACCGGCGGATGGAACTAGGAGACTCAGAGAACAGATGTGGGAACGCCCGACCAGACTTCCATGCCGTCGCTCGTTGGTGGTGGGTTCACCCCGATGAGGTCCGACGTACCGATCGAATACGACGAGGAGTACGACCGTCACATCGTCGAGTTCGGTGACGAGCGTACCCGTTCGGCCAGCGAAGTGATCGTCTACACCGTTTCGAGTATCTCGGAGACCGATCCGACGGAACTGACGCCACTGGGCGAAGTCATCGACCCCGACGCACTCGACGCGATCTTCGACCAGACCGAGGACGAGACCCGAACACCGGCCCACCTCTCCTTCGAGTACGAAGGATTCGACGTGACACTGTTCAGTCACGGTCGCCTCACGATTTCCGAACCGGTGTGACGACGCTTCCCTCGCGGCCGTTTTCGGCGCTATCGGGGCGTAGGCGGGTCTGTCACTCGCAAAATCACGAAGAGTACTTACGCAACCGCCGGGTACCTCCGTTCCGTACACGACGGGGTCCGATGGCCGTTACAGGCTATCTTTCACGCGGGGAACATCTCGTCGTATCCGCTCGGGACATGGTGGTGAGCAGGATGACATCGAACACTAACGACGACGCACGACAACGAGCGATCGAGCAACTCGAAGCCCTCGGTCTCAGTGCCTACGCGTCTCGGACGTTCGTCGCATTACTGACACTCGAAAGCGGGACCGCAAAGGAGATCAGTGAACACGCGGACGTTCCTCGCACGCGGGTCTACGACGCCGGAGCGGAACTCTCGGAGTTCGGTCTGGTGACCGTCGAATCGTCGACCCCACGTCGATTCCGGGCGGTCTCGATCGAGCGTGCCGTCCTCGTCCTCAGTACGACGTACACGGACCGGATCGACGATGTCATCGCGAACCTCGAAACGATCAGCGGGGGCCAATCGACGATCCAGCGTGACAATCTCTGGTTGTTGACAGAGCAGACGGCGATCGAAGACCGCATCGAACGGTTCATCGACGATGCCGAGGAGACGCTGTTCTTCGCGACGACATCGGCTGCGCTCTCCGATCCTATCGCCACAGCTCTCGTCGCCGCCGCCGACCGGAACGTCACCCTGACGACGGCCGGCGTTCCCTCACAGATCGAAGACGAACTGGCCGTGGCGACAGCCGCCGTCGATCACGAGCCACGAACGTGGGACCCGACAGTTCCGGTGTCGACGGTCGTCATCGCCGACGGCGAGGACTCGCTCCTGACGCTCGACGTTGACGAGCCGCTGGCACTCTGGAGCGCGGACGAGCCGAACAATCTGCTCGTCCTCATCGAGGCGCTGCTCGGTCTCGGCGAGTGAGTCGGGGGGTCACGAACCGCTGATTACTGAGCGAAGGCAGAGAATAACCAAACCCCTCCTCACGCTTGCCCCAACAGAGCAATGCCGACTGGGACCGACCGGATGATGGAAGGGGCGGAGTACAGGGCAATCGTCGAGCGCTACGACACGCGACCGAACCAGTGTACGATCTTTCGGTC
This sequence comes from Halomicrobium sp. HArcht3-1, assembly GCF_058933345.1. Lineage (NCBI taxonomy): Archaea > Methanobacteriati > Methanobacteriota > Halobacteria > Halobacteriales > Haloarculaceae > Halomicrobium > Halomicrobium sp. HArcht3-1. The sequence continues at coordinate 3,712 of NZ_JBZYDM010000018.1, forward strand.
CGACCTGCCCGAACCGGAACGTACGACTGCCTGGATTACGGCCCACGACGATTCGTACGTGGCGCTGGCGCTGATGCGTTGAGATCCTCCCCGCGCTGAAGCGCGAGGCTTTCTCCTCGATCTCCGTAACGTTTCTCTGTCGCCGACTGTCGCTGAGCGACTGCTTCGACAGTGTCGTCTTCGAAAAAGGAATCGTCGTCGCGAGTGTTACACGTCGGTGCTGTCGTCAGCGTCCCGTTGGGCGTACTCGTTGGCGACCGCACAGAGTGTGAACGCCAGAACGATGACCGGAACGACCATCCCGACACTGAGAACCGGGAGCACCAGTGCGAGGCCGTAGAGACCGACCCCACCGGCTGCCAGTCCGGCGTAGTACCGCGACCAGGGTCGTTCGCCGTCGTCCTCGATGTCGAGGAACTCTTCGAGCTGGTCGGCGTTGGGACCCAGACTGATCGTTCCGCGGTTCTGGTCGAACTCGACGACGTTCATGTCGTCCATCTTGGGGAGGTGACACTGATACAGACCGACGTAGACCCGCTTGCGCTCGCTCGAAGAGATCGCTTGCACCGTCGTGTCGTTCTCGATCGCAGCGATGTGTTCGGCGAGGTCGCTCAGTGACACCGTCGATTCCGACGCTGTCTCGAGGTAGCGAAGGACTTCTCGTCGCCGTTGATTTTTCAGCAGTTCGAACACTCGATCTACCGGCAGCGCTGCCGGTTCTTCGGTGACGTCTTCCCCCTCTGTCTGGGTTGACCCTGTCGTCTCGTCCGTTCCTGCGACGGAACCACCCTCCGTCGTCTGTGTTGACTCATCGCGCGTTGCACTCATAGTAGTCTCCCAGTGTTTGCTGATTCATAGTTGACCTCGGTTGATCGTCCATTACCGGCTTGTGTCTGGCTGTGTTTCCTGGTGACCCCATACCGGTGGTCCGTTGGCACCACCCATGGGAGATGGAACCATCGGAGCAGGTGGACATATGCTTCCACCAGCGGCAGGGTTTTAATTGTTTCCTATACTTAACTTACGTCCTGAATGTTAGCGTTATTGTACCTTCACTCAGGACGACTATTATCGTTTGCAGGTGGTTGTTACTGGGGCGTGAAATAGTTCGAGCGCCCCTCTCTGGCGCTCTGGACCGCTCGGCTTACGACCCGAGAAATCTATGCTGAACGGATACGTGTTCGTTCGATCACGTCCCGGACTGCCCGACATACCGTCGCGGAGGACACTTGTCGACCCGGCAGGTGTGGGTCCACCGGTCGACCGTCGGTCGTCTCAATCAGATGTCACCGGGCCGCTACCGATGGTGTAGACCTGTCCGTCGATCGATCCAACGTCCAGCGCGTCGCGCCCGTCGATCACCGTCGGATCGGTGAGTCGCCGCCAGGGGATGTCCGCGAACGCGTCGTGGGCGGTCACGAGCACCAGTCCGTCGGGATCGATCGATGGGAGGTCCGACAGCGTCGCGGGACGACCGGCGAACGCTTCGAGGTCGCTACACACCGGGTCGATGGTGTAGACCTCGGCACCCGCGGCCGACAGCGAGGACGTGATCGTCCACGCGGGCGACGCGCGCGTCTCGTCGATACCCGGGCGATAGGTCACGCCGAGGACTGCGACGGTCGCCTCGTCGATGGGAACGCCCGTGCGTTCGAGTTCTTCGATCGTCTTCCTGACGGTGAACTCCTCCATCCGTTCGTTGACTGCTCGTGCCGTCTCCAGCAGCGGCGTCTCGGTCTCACAGCGCTGGATGACGAAGTGTGGATAGTAGGGGATACAGTGGCCGCCGACGCCCGCGCCGGGGTCGTGGATCTCACAGAAGGGCTGGGTGTTGGCCGCTTCGATCGCCTCGCGCACGTCGATCGATAGCTCGTCGGCCAGTCGTCCCAGTTCGTTCGCCAGCGCGATGTTGACATCACGGTACAGCCCTTCGAATAGCTTCACACACTCGGCGGTCGTGGGATCACTGACGGGAATCACGTCGTTGCTCGTGAGCTGGCCGTAGACGAGTTCGGCCACGCGCGTGCTCTCCTCGTCGATCCCGCCGACGATCTTCGGATAGCTTCCGGTGATGTCTTCGAGCGCGCGGCCGCTTGCGGTCCGTTCGGGACAGAAGGCGAGACCGAACGCGTCGGCGTCGAGACCACTCTCCGCGACGAGGTGGGGCCGGACGATATCGACGCACGTGCGTGGCGGTAAGGTCGATTCGAGGAACACCGTATCGCCGGGTGCGAGACCCGCGGCGATGTCGTCGAGGACCGACTCGATGGCCGAGAGGTCCGGTCGGTCGTCGTCGTCGAGCAGCGTCGGCACGATCACGACGTGGATTGCGGCGTCCCGGGCGGCCTGCGTGCCGTCGGTCGTCGCACTGAACGCGCCGTCCGCGACAGTCGCCGCGACGGCGTCGTCGAGTCCCGGTTCGCCCTCGACAGGTGAGCGACCATCGTTGACGGCGTCGACGACGGCGGGGTCGAGGTCGACGCCGACGACGTTGCGCGATCTGGCTGCAAAGGTCACAGCCAGTGGCAGCCCCATCTTTCCGAGTCCGTAGACCGCGACCGGCACCGATCCGTCGGCGAAGGCCCCACGTTGCTCGTCGGCCGACGCGTCGCTCTCGTAGAGGTGGTCGATCGTTCCGCTCATCGGCTCTCTCCCCATTCGCTCGTCTGGTTCGTGACTGTCGTAACCATCTGGATGGGCAGTCCGCCGAGAGTGGCATTGTTACGAACAGCATTTCTGGCGGTAATGTGGTGTTAGAGCGATCATCGAGACAACCTCGCGCAGTCTCTCACAACGGTCGTCGTGATCCCCGAGTCGAGCGATTTAGTGCGTGTGTGACGGTCTCTCTTCTCGGCAGTCACTGGACTGAACTGGGTGCAGTCGGGTCACCACGTACCTGCCGGTAAGCGATTTGAACGCCCCCGTAACGTGGGGCTGACACCGTGTACATCGGAGTAATCTCACTGTTACTAAACTATGGGCGGGGGTCATATGTGCTGTATCGGTTGTATATGCCGGACGCTCCCACTGGGACCAACTGAGATCGTTCGATGTTCAGCAACAACGAAGAACTCTCACAAGACACGGTGTTCGACGTACTTAGCAGCGCCCGGCGGCGGGAGACGATCGCGATCCTGCGCGAGGAGGAGACGCCGATCGAACTCACGACGTTGGCCGAGATCGTCGCCGCACGCGAGAACAATACGACGGTCGAGGCGCTGTCCTCACAGGATCGTAAACGCGTCTACGTCTCGCTGTACCAGACGCACGTGCCAAAGCTAGTCGACGTCGGTATCGTCGAGCACGACACTGATTCGGGGGAGGTCCAGCTCACGTCCAAGGCCAGCTCGATCGAACCGTACCTCCAGAATCCAGAGCAATCACTGACGTGGCATCGCTACTATCTCCTGGTGGCGATCGTTGGCGGACTCCTCTTTCTCGCGATCTCGTTCGATCTGATTCAGGCGCTCTCCGCGGCGGTTCTGGGACAGTTGCTCGTTCTCGTCTTCGTCGTTCTGGCGGCGGCCCAGTTCCTGATCCAGTGGCAGCGACGTGCCTGAAATCGTCGACCTCACACCGGTGTTCTCACGCTACGGTCAGGCTGCGACGTGATCCCGACAGTTCTCACTGAGAGCCGTGACCGCGACTGACGAGCCGGGCGGCTCGTCGGTGATCGAATACGGTATGAGAATGAGGGGGTCGTCAGTCGTCGTTGCCGGCGTCCGGCATCAACTGTTCCGGTGTCCGTTCGTAAACAGGTGTCTCTGCGAACTCTGCGATCCGTTCCATTTCGCGCTCCGAGATGTGCTCCACCATCGGCAGTGTCTGGGAGCTACGGTGGTATAGTAATTGAGTCCGTAGCTCACGACGGCAGCGAGAAGCTCATCGTTACCAGTTTTTACGAAGCAACTGTGCTGTTTTTATTGGCGAATTGATCGGTCCTCCCCGCCGGTGGCGCCCGCTCACCACGCGTCGAACGATTCGGGCGGTGCCCGTGACCACCGGTACCGCCGTCGTATCTCCGTTAGCCACGCTGTCGGACGAGTGCGACCGCTGGTCGGCACGCTCGCAGGGTCGACTACACCATGTTCTCGGCTTCGATCGTCTTCCAGACGCGGTCGCCCTCCTCGGTGAGACCGTAGACGCGTCCTTTCTTGCGGTCGTCCGAGACGAGCAGGTCGACCAGTCCGTTGTCACGTAGCTCCTGAAGCGCGCGAGAGACATGCGCGAGACCGACACTCGCGTCGTCGGCGATGTTCGACGGTGTTGACGGTCCCTCGTCGAGGCGGCGCATGGCCGCCACTCTGTAGCGGGAGCTGATGACGAAGCTCACGTCGTCCCAGTCGGGGTCAGTCATCGCGCTCCCTCCTCGTGTCTCGCATGCGCCCTGTGAGACGAAGCGGGGCTGCCCTCGGGTCGGAGTACACTGTAGAGTATCACTGTCGGTATAAGCGAGTCGAGTTGGACATAAAGACAGTTGGTGGTTAATATCGTTCGCGCTCAGTAAGCGGGTCTTTCTCGCGCCCGCTCGTCCACCGACTCTCCACAAGCACTCCATATCCAGTGGTCGGTCGCCCATACAGCACTGCCCCATATGACCTTCATAACAATACCACTCCGTTTCCGATCATGCGGTGTGAGTTTCACCAGTGTCACCGTCTGTCGCGTCCTCGTCGGTCGTCGCACCGTTCGCTCCTTACAGGCCACCCCCGGGGAGGTGTGTGTCGCTGCCTGATGTGGCCGTGGGAGCATCTCGCCAGCGGCTATCTCCTGTACTCGCTGGCGAACCGGGTGCTGGGTGGCGACAGGCCAACGGGGACGGAAGCGACGGCGCTCGTACTCGGCACGCAGTTTCCGGACCTGATCGACAAGCCGCTGGGCTGGGGAACGTCGGTGCTTCCCTCCGGCATCTCGCTGGCCCATTCGCTTCTCTTTGCCGTGCCCGTGTCGGTGGCCGCTGTCGTTCTCTCGCGACGTGCGGGCGCGAACCGTGCCGGATGGGCCTTCGCAGTCGGCTATCTCGCGCACCTGCCCGGGGACATCGTCTACCCGATGGCACTGGGCGGGGAGCCACGCCTGTCGTTCCTGCTGTGGCCGCTGGTGGAGACCCCGGCGTCCGCGCCGGTCTCGATCACCGGGCACGTCTGGGGACTGTTCGTCCAGTTTCTCGACCTCCTCGGGACACCGACCGGACGGCTCTACGTGGTCCTCGAACTGCTCTTGATCGGTGGGGCAGTGCTGGCCTGGCTCTGGGACGGTCATCCGCTGTTGCCGGGGGGCGAGTAATGGGATTCATCTGCTGCGTGCCTCGCCACAATAGCGGTTCGAGGCGGTGTCCAGATCGAAACAACCCACAAGGACGCTCGGGAGGGAGTGTCTGACATGGTATTCGAGCACGACGACACACTATCAGCGGGAACCTTCGATGTCGATTTCGACGACGATGGCGCGTCGGCGTCGATGCGGGACACCGCTGTCAGCGTCGACGACCTCTTCGACGTGCTGGCCCGTCCCGCCAACAGGTACGTCCTGACGTATCTGTTACAGGCGGACGAGCCGATCTACGCCCACGAACTCGTCGAGTACATCATCGAACAGACCGACTCGCCCGACGGACTTTCCGAACGCGAGTATCGTGGTCAGATCGACTCGCGACTGCTCCACGCATCGCTCCCGAAACTCGAAGACACTGGTCTGATCGAGTTCGACGAACGCCGCCAGCGGATCGCCGAGACCGACGAGACGGCCGCCGCCCTGCCGTACCTGCGCTTTGCATTCCTCCAGCAGTCCAGCGAGTAGCGACATCGCGGTCGATCCTCCTCTCTTTCTCCGATGCCCGTCACAATCGGTCCACGCGACTCGCTAACCGATGCGCGGTAGGCACGGAACTGGGCCGGACTGGTAGTCACTTGACAACGGAGCCGCAATCACCGAAAGGCGCTCCATAACAAAGGGTTCAGTCGGTGAGTCCCCGGACGAACACTGCTCTCCAGTGTGGATACTATGACAAATGCGAGAATCGGTGATGGCAGTTACGTAGCACCGGAGGCCGTCGTCGGTCGTTCTGCCGGCAGCGACGACACGGTCGCGACGCTCGGACAGAACGCCACGGTCCGGTCGGGAACGATCATCTACGCCGATGTCGTCGTCGGTGACGACTTCACGACCGGACACAATGCCGTCGTTCGGTCCGGGACGGTGATGGGTGATGACGTACTCGTCGGGACGAACGCCATCGTCGACGGCGAGGCGACGATCGGCTCTCACGTGAGTCTCCAGACGGGCGCGTACGTCCCGCCCGAGACGACGCTCGGTGACGAAGTCTTCCTCGGGCCACACGCCGTGATCACGAACGACAACTATCCGATCCGACCGGCGAGTGAACTCGACGGTGCCACCGTCGAGGATCACGTCTCGATCGGTGCCAACGCGACGGTGTTGCCCGGGGTCACTATCGGTGAAGGCTCGTTCGTCGCGGCCGGTGCGGTCGTGACCAACGACGTACCACCGGAGACGCTCGTCGTCGGTGCGGGTCACCACGAGCAGCTCCCGGAGCCACTCCAGCGGGGGAACCAGATCGCATGATCCCACAGACCAGCGTCGAGGACGTCTCCCTCGCCGCACCAGTGATCGAAGAGCCGGAGTTCCGCCGCGTCCGTGCAGTCCTCGAAAGCGGCCAGCTCGCGGCGGGCAGCGAGGTCTCAGCCTTCGAGGACGCCTTCGCCGATTACTGTGGGACCGAGCACGCGGTCGCCACCAGCAACGGGACCACCGCGCTGCACGCTGCTCTCGCGGCCCTGAACATCGGCGAGGGAGACCGTGTCCTGACGACGCCGCTGTCCTTCGTCGCGACGGCCAACGCCATCCGGCTGGTCGGCGCGACGCCGGTCTTTGCCGACGTGGACCCACGCACGTTCAATCTCGATCCCGACGCCGCACAGCGCCGGATCGACGCGCTCGACGGCGACATCGACGCCATCATGCCGGTCCACCTCTACGGGCTGCCGGCAGCGATGGATCGATTCCGGGAACTCGCCGAGCGCTACGACGCCACCCTGATCGAGGACGCCGCGCAGGCCCACGGCGCGACCTACCGCGGCGAGCCGGTCGGGTCGCTGAGCGATGCCGGCTGCTTCTCCTTCTATCCGACCAAGAACATGACGACCGGCGAGGGCGGGATGGTCGTCACCGACCGCGACGACGTGGCCCGCCGACTCCGGTCCTTCATCAACCACGGTCGTGCCCCCGACGACGGATCGACCCATCAGCTCGTCGGTCACAACTTCCGTATGACGGATCTCGCGGCGGCGATCGGTCGCACACAGCTCGAACGGCTGCCCGAGTTCGTCGAGGCACGCCGCGAGCACGCTCGGATCCTCACCGACGGCATCGACGCCGATCCAGTCTCGACCCCGACCGAGGCGGCGTACAAGCGCCATTCATATCACCAGTACACGATCCGAGTGCCCGACCGCGACGCGCTGGCAGCGACCCTCTCGCGTGCCGGGATCGACAGCGGCGTCTACTATCCGACGCCGATCCACGAACAGCCCGCCTACGACGGTGTCGACGACCAGTATCCGGTCGCCGAGGAACTGAGCGACGAGGTCCTCTCGCTGCCGGTCCATCCGTCGCTCGACACCGAATCGGTCGAAGCAGTCGCGACTGCGATCAACACGATCTACGATGAGTGAAAACGGGAGTCTCAAGACGGGCGTCATCGGCGTCGGGTCGATGGGACGCCACCACGCACGAGTGTACGCACAGAACCGCGCCGTCTCGCTGGTCGGCGTCGCAGACGCTGACGAGGAGACCGCCAGCGAGGTCGCGGACGACTACGACACGACGGTGTTAGACACCGACGATCTGCTCGAACAGGCCGACGCGGTCACTATCGCCGTCCCGACGCGGTATCACCGCGACCTGACCGAACAGGCGCTGCACGCTGGCGTCCACGTCCTCGTCGAGAAGCCCTTCGTGAAGGAGCCAGCAGCGGGCGAGGCACTCGTCGAACTGGCCGCGTCACGGGATCTCGTCTTGCAGGTGGGCCACATCGAGCGGTTCAATCCCGCGATCCGGACGCTACAGGACGTCCTCGCGGATCACGAGGTGATCGCCATCGAGGCCCAGCGGCTCGGCCCGCCGGTCGACCGGGACACTACCGATAGTGTCGCCCAGGACCTGATGGTTCACGACCTCGACGTGGCCCTCTCGTTGCTCGACAGCGAGGTCGCGTCCGTCTCGGCGGCGGGCACCTGTGGCGGTCAGCACGTCACCGCACAGGTCTCCTTCGACGACGACACGATCGGCCAGTTCTGTGCCAGTCGCGTCACCCAGCAGAAAGTCAGACAGCTCTCCGTGACGACCCACGAGGCACGGATCACCGTCGATTACGCCGATCAGGACGTTCGGATCCACCGCCACTCGGTCCCGGCATACGTCGAGAACGACGGCGACGTGCGCTACCGTCACGAGAGCGTCATCGAACAGCCGACCGTCGCCAACGGGGAGCCACTCGTCCACGAACTCGACTCGTTCGTCGAGGCGGTCGTCACCGGGAGCGAGCCAGTCGTCTCGGGCCGGGACGGCCTTCGAGCGCTCGACCTCGTCTGTGACGTGGACGAACAGGTGTCCGTCGACCCCGAGACGACGCCGCCACACCGTCGCTAACCGACAGTACCGGTCACATAACAATGTCTGGCTACAGTGACGGTTCGGGCATGCGAGGACTGCGATACGCTGGGGTGGACGTATGGGCTCCGTCGTGATCTCCGTCGACGCGGAACTGGGCTGGGGATTCCACGATCTGGACCCGCCGGCCGACCGACTCGAAGCGGCCCGCGTCGGCTGGAAGCGACTGGCCGGACTCTGTTCCGAGTACGACATCCCGGCGACCTGGGCGGTCGTCGGCCACCTCCTCCTGCGAGACTGCGACGGCCGCCACGTCGACCACCCACGCGGGCCGGACTGGTTTCGTTGCGAGCGCGACGCGTGGGCCGATCGCCCCAGTCTCCGATACGGTCCCAACCTCGTTGCAGACGTGGCGAGCGACCCGGTCGGCCACGAGATCGGGTGTCACACGTTCTCGCACGTCCTCTTCGGTAGAGACGGGACGACGGCCGACACCGCACGCGCCGAGATCGAGGCCTGTCTGGCCGCGACACAGAGCACGGACCTCTCGTTGCAGTCGTTCGTCTTCCCGCGCAACAGCGTCGGCCACCGCGACGTGCTGGCCGAGTACGGCTTCCAGTGCTACCGGGGGGCTGCACCCGGCGAACAGTCCTCGATCGGCAAGCTCACCGCCGCCACGGTCGGCACGCCCGATCCGTTGCTCGTCACGCCAGCGGTCGACGAGCATGGGCTGGTCGACGTGCCGGCGTCGCTGTACCTGTTCTCGTTCGAGGGACGACCGCGACGACTCGTGACGACGCTGTTCGACGATCCGATCGTCGCACACGCTCGCCGCGGGATCGACGCGGCAGCCCGCTGTGATGGTGTCTTCCACATGTGGCTCCATCCCAACAATCTCGTCGGCCGGCCGGAGATCGCTCGCATGCGGGCGATCTTCGAGTATCTCGACAGCCGTCGGGAGCAGGTCCGCATCGAGACCATGGGCGAGGTTGCACGGCGCGTCCACGACGAGCAGGGATCGACTCCGTCACCGACGACACGGCCGTCGGATTAGTGTCGCTGCCCTCGTCGGCCAGCATTCTGTAGGTGCAGTATAACAAACCCGACACCAGCGGATGACACGTCCATGTCGGATGTAGCACTCAGTGGTAAGCAGTTGTTCGTGACCGGTGGAGCGGGGTTCGTCGGCGGCCAGCTGACGCGACGACTCGCGCCGAACAACGACGTGACCGTCCTCGACGACCTCTCGACCGGCCAGCGCGGCCGTGTCCCCGACGAGGCGACCTTCGTCCACGGCGATGTCCGCGATCAGCGCAAACTCAAACAGGGTGTCAGAGACGCCGACGTGGTCTTCCATCAGGCCGGCGTCGTCGGCGTCGAAGCCTCACTCGACGCACCACCACGCAGCAACCACGTCAACACCGGCGCGACCGTCCAGTTGCTCGACTACGCTCGACGGTACGACACACGCGTCGTCCTCGCCTCCAGTGCGGCCGTCTACGGCCACCCCGAATCGACGCCGATTACCGAGGACGCCCCACTCGAACCGACCTCGCCCTACGGCGTCGACAAACTCGCCGTCGATCACTACGCCCGCGTCTTCGCCGATCGCTACGACCTCCCGATCGTCCCACTCCGGTACTTCAACGTCTACGGGCCTCGTACCGGGCCGAACCCCTACAGTGCCGTCGTCGACACCTTCGTCGAGCAGGCCCGGGCCGGGAAGCCGATCACGGTCCACGGTGACGGCACCCAGACCCGGGACTTCGTCCACGTCGACGACGTGGTCAGGGCCAACATCCTCGCCGCGACGACCGACGCCGTCGGCCAGTCGTACAACGTCGGGACCGGCCAGTCAGTCTCGATCCGTGAACTGGCAGAGCTGATTCGCGAGGCCGCCGACGCCGAGTCCGTCATCACACACACCGAGGGACGGGCCGGCGACATCGACCACAGCGAGGCCGACCTCGCCCGCGCTCGCGAGCACCTCGGATACGAACCCACGACCACGCTGGAGTCGGGACTCCGTCGGCTCCTTCAGACGGACGATCCTGTGCGACTCTCGCGTTCGTCGTAGAAGCTCTATAACAAACCCACACTGCGGGGTACTGCCTCGTACAGTTCGCTTTCAGGGACTGGAGACATGTTCAAGGGACACTCTCTCAGCGTCGTCGTACCGGCCTACAACGAGGAAGACCACGTTGGCGAAGTCATCGAGACGCTCCCCGACTGCGTCGACCGCGCCTACGTCGTCGACGACTGTTCGACGGACGATACGTGGTCGGTCATTCAGGAGCACGTACCGGACCGCGACCGGTCGCGCTCGCGGGCGCTGACCGACGGTGGTGCGGCGGCTCGATCGATCGTTCCGATCCGCCACGAGGAAAACAGAGGCGTCGGTGGTGCGATCAAGACAGGCTATCTGGCCGCCATCGAGGACGACGCCGACATCGTCGCCGTGATGGGTGGTGACGGCCAGATGGATCCCGACCTGCTCCCCGACATCGTCGACCCGGTCGCGGAGGGAACGGCTGCCTACGCCAAGGGGAACCGACTGCTTTCCTCGGTCGACCGCGCCTCGATGCCGCGGTTCAGACAGTTCGGTAACTTCTTGCTGTCCTCCCTGACCCGCCTCGCGTCGGGCTACTGGGCGATCGGTGACCCGCAGAACGGCTACACTGCGATCTCTGCGTCCGCCCTCGAACGCAGTGGCGTCGAGGGGATGTACGAGTTTTACGGCTACTGCAACGACTTGCTCGTCAAGCTCAACGTCGCCGACTGTCGCGTCGCGGACGTGCCGATGCCCGCCGAGTACGGCGACGAGACGAGCCACATCGACCTCAAATCGTACGTCCCGCGCGTCTCGTGGATGCTGGCTCGGAACTTCGGCTGGCGGCTCCGGCACTACTTCGGTGCGGTGAGCTACGCCGTCCCGGTCACGTACGCCGGCGCTGTCGCGGCCGCCCTCGCATCGGTGCTTGGCGTTCTCGGCGGTATCGTGACCGGTAAGATGGCCTTACTCACCGCGTCGTCCGGGAGTTTTCTGCTCGCCGTGATCGTGTTTCTCGGTGCCGTTGCACTCGACCGTTCGTTGAACGCCGACCGCGCGACGACCGTCGATAACTAAGGCCTACACCGGCTATTTGCCGGTAACTGAATCCTACTTTCACTCGTCGGAACTGGCAACAACCCCGTCACCGACTGGTACGCAATTCGCGGTAGGTCGACGGAACCGTTTTTGTGGTATGTATGAATTACCGATTGTTGATGTCGCCGACACACCCTGTTCCGGCCCGACGCACTGGGGGCGATGCGGTCGCCCGCCATCGCTGGAGGGCTGGACGATGACCCGCGAAACGAACGATACGGACAGCGAACCCCTCCCGGCCGACGAGCAAACGCTCGACGGCACCGAGTGGGCGGATCGGCCGGTCGATCCCGATCTCCACAGTGATCTGGACTACGAACTGGTCAACTGGGAGGTCGTCCCGAACTCCTGTGACGACAAGCAGGTGTTCCTGCCGATCGAAGAGTCGATGCTGAAAGACGAGGCGTTCATCGTCGCCGAACCCGAGGCCTGCTGTGATCTCGGGACGAAACTGTAGCCGGTCGCCGTTCGACGTTACTCGACGGTGACGCTCTTGGCGAGGTTGCGCGGCTTGTCGATCGGTCGGTCGAGCGCCGCGGCCACGTGGTAGGCGAGGAGCTGGAGCTGAACGTTGGCGAGGACGCCGGTCAGTGCCGGGTGGGTGTCCGGGACCGGCAGGACGGCGTCGGCCAGATCGACGATCGGCGAGTCGGTCGGTCCGACCGCCACGACCGGTCCGCCGCGAGATTTGACCTCCTCGGCGTTGCTGGCGAGCTTCTCGGTGTTGCGACCCGTGTCGATCGCGAACACCGGCGTGCTGTCGGTGACCAGCGCCAGCGGTCCGTGTTTGAGTTCGCCGGCCGCGAACCCCTCCGCGTGTTCGTAGGAGATCTCTTTGAGCTTCAACGCCCCTTCGAGAGCGACCGGATAGCCGGTGCCACGGCCGACGAAGAAGTAGGCGTCGCTGTCACGGCACTGTCGTGCGACCGACCGGGCATCATCGGCGTCGACGACCGACTCGACGGCGTCCGGCAAGGCCGCGAGCGCCGTCGTGAACGCTTCGTCGTCGGACGCTGTCTCCGTTCTCAGCCGCTCGGCCAGTAGTCCGAGCGTCGCGATCTGCGAGGAGAACGTCTTGGTGGCGGCGACGCCGATCTCCGGGCCAGCCCTGATAAAGAGCGCGTCGTCACACTCGCGGGCGGCCGTCGAGCCGACGGTGTTGGTCACCGCCAGCGTCTGCTGGCCCCGAGACTGTGCTTCGCGCAGGGCTTCGAGCGTGTCGGCCGTCTCGCCGCTCTGGGTGACCCCGACGACGAGCGTCCCGTCGGTCGCGGGCGGTGGTCCGGTGACGAACTCGCTCGCGAGCGTCGCGCTGGCTGGGACGGACCGTGCCCTGAGAAGGTGGGTCCCGTACAGTGCTGCGTGATAGGAGGTCCCACAGGCGACGAACTGGACGCGCTCGACGTCCGCGAACGTCCCGGCAGGCACGTCCGCGATGGTGACGCCGCCATCGTCGAGTCGTCCCTGTAGCGTCTGGGTCAACGCACGCGGCTGTTCGTGTATCTCTTTGTGCATGTAGTGGTCGTGTCGCCCTTTCTCGGCGTCCTCGGCCGTCCAGCCGACGGTCCTGACCGGTCGATCTCGCCGCCGGCCGTCCCAGTCGGTGACGTGGTACTCGTCGGGACCGATCTCGGCGATGTCTCCGTCTTCGAGGTAGACGACCGAATCCGTGTGTTCGATGAAGGCGGGCACGTCACTGGCGAGATAGTTCGCTTCCTCGCCCAGTCCGATCACGAGCGGCGAGCCGTTGCGCGCGGCGTACACCACGTCACTCCCGGCGACGACCATAGCGATAGCGTAGCTCCCTTCGATATCGTCGAGGACGGCCTGAAGCGCTGCTGCGGGTGTCATCCCGTCTGCCCGGCGTTCCTCGACGAGATGCGGGATCACTTCGGTGTCGGTCTCGCTCTGTAGCTCGTGGCCGGCGGCTCGAAGGCGGTCCCGAAGGCTCGCGTAGTTCTCGATGATGCCGTTGTGGACGATAGCGACCGTCTCGGTGCAGTCGGTGTGGGGGTGGGCGTTCTCGTCGGTCGGTGGGCCGTGCGTGCTCCACCGGGTGTGCCCGATCCCGACCGACCCGCTCGGCCGTCGCCGCCCGACCGACTCGACGAGGTCGGCGACCTCGCCCGACCGTTTGACGACATCGAGGGACCCATTGCTTGGAACGGCGATCCCAGCCGAGTCGTAGCCGCGGTATTCGAGATTGTCCAGCCCCGAGAGCAGTGTCGAAACCGTTCGTTCCTGACCGACACAGGCGGTGATTCCACACATCAGCGATCCGCCTCGTCGGACAGTGTCGTCGGCTCGTTTTCCGTAGCGCGTTCTCGCGGAGACCTTGCTCGCATACTCGCCGGGTTCCCCGCTCACACCTTTGTTATGCGACGTTTGCCACTCGTCGCTCGGTCAGCCGTGCGGTTCGAGACTGCCTACATACCCCGTGGCGCGGCCGTTGCCCCCTCCTGTTTCTGGGCACCAACCGGGTCGTTCGTGAGTTCGCTCAGAGCGGTCAGGTAATCCCGGACCGCCACGTCCTCGTCACCGAATCTGCACGGAACGACGCCATCGAGTTCACCGTCCACGTAGGTCGCCAGACAGATCCGCGGCAGGACGATACAGTGAAACTCCTTCTCGGCGACGAACGGGTCACATACTTTCGATTCGAACGTGAGTTCGACGCCCGCCATCGAATCTGCCCAGCGCTCGAACTCACTGACCTTGTTGCGGAGAAAACGCCCGACTGCGGACTGTGCGCATCGTTCGTCGGGGTAGAGTCGCTCTCCCCAGACCTGCACGGTGAATCGGTCGATGCGGTCCATCTCCTCGAGTGTGTCCAGTCGCTCGAGGACGGCCGCCTGTGTCGACTGGGACGCTGTCGGTGCCCCCAGTGAGCGAACGAACACGTCCACTCGAACGTCGTCGCTCGCTTCGACCCGATCCCGGTGGTCTCGCCACCACGCTGTGTATGAACTCTCTGTCATCGTGTCGTAGATAGCCCCTCCGTAGCTGCAGTAATAATGGGGTGCGTCCGTTCACCGAAATCACGATCTGATAGTCAGCCGCTGTGAACGATAGGTGTGCATTTCCTCGCCGGTTCGTGACTCTCGCGGCCATCGGCCAGTCGCTCCTCACACGTTCCCTGTCGAGGATTCCCGCTTCGGTTCGTTACCCTTACTCCCGTCTCTAACGGGAGTTCTCTCAGTGTGGATGGGGTCGATACACGTTTCGACAGCAGGCTGGCATCCACCTCTCACACGGGCCGGAGACCGGTAGTGCGACCATAACTATGGGTCGACCAGCGGTGCCTTCGAGACGACCAATGGTGATCGGCTGGTGAGCGATCGAGTACGGCGTTCGGGGTGGCGCGATCGGGAGCAAACACGCGCACTGTCCGTCGTCGTCGTCACGTACAACGAGGCCGACCGGATCGATGCCTGCCTCGACGCCCTCGTCGAGTGCTGTCGGGGATACGATCACGAAATCGTCCTCGTCGACTCCAGATCGACCGACGAAACCGTCGATATCGCCCGGGAGTATCCCGTCGATATCTATCGACTCCCACCCTCGGTCGAGCGGACGCCCGGTGGGGGTCGGTACGTCGGAATGCAGGTGACGAGTGGCGACCGAATCCTGTTCGTCGACGGTGATATGCTACTCGAAGCACCGTGGCTCGACGCCGCGACGACGGTTCTCGACCGCGATCCGAGTGTCGCCGGTGTCGACGGACATCTCAACGAAAGCGATGCCACGGAGCCGGTCGATGTGGACGCACTTCGCGGCGTCGCGCTCTACGACCGGGCCGCGCTGTCGGCCGTCGGTGGCTTCGATCCGTTCTTGCGCGCGCTCGAAGACATCGAACTCGGATTTCGCTTTGCCGAGTCCGACGCCCGACTCGTCCGTCTACCGTCGGTCGCCGCCGCACATCCGTTCGGCGACGGCGTCGCGGAAGTGCGCCGACGGTGGGCGTCGGGCTACTACTTCGGACGTGGACAGGTGCTTCGGAAGTGGCTTCGTTCGCCAGCGATGCTCGCACGAACGGCCCACTACTCCCGGCTCTACGCCACTCTCGGTGGCTGGCTGGCCCTGGCCCCGGTCGCGACGGTAGCGGCCGGACTGACGGGACTGCTTTGCTGGTGTGTCGCGACCGTCGCGCTGCTGGTCCTCTCGCTCGCGACGAGGGGGAAAGGCTGGCTCGTCCGCAAGAGCATCTCGTTCCTCCCCGTCGTTGCGGGCGCGCTCGTGGGATTCGTCGGATCACACCCGCCGGCCGAGCAGTATCCCGTCGACGATGTCGAACTGATCCAGCGTGTCCCCCGCCGCTCTCGGGTAGACACTGGAGGTGCTCGATGAGCAGTCCCCGGCTGACAGGAGGTGTATCACCGTGGACCGATCGCTGACCGAGGCGTTCAGTGCACTGTTTAGCGCGAAACTGGCGACCTCGATCATCAGTATCGTCTCCTTACCGATCGTCGTGCGCGAACTCGGGACGACCGGCTACGGGAACTACGCCTTCCTCATCTCGACGTTTAGCCTCTACATGATCCTCGTCAGCTCCGGGGTCACCGAGGGTGTCCAGAAGTTCGTCGCCGAGACCCGCGACGGCGACCACTGGCGCGAACACGTCGTGGGCTTTTACCTCCGGCTGACGCTCCTGCTGGGCGCGATCGGCGCCGTCGTCCTCGGCGTCGCGACTCTCACCGGTCTGCCGAGCCGACTCCTCGGCGAACCGTTTTCCTGGTACTTCGCGTTGCTCGCAGTCTTCGTCGTCGCGGCCCAGTTGCGAGCGTTCACCCGCCGCACGCTCATGGGTCTCGGTCTCGAACGCTACTCCGAGCCACTGCGTGTTCTGACGAAACTCACATGGATCACGCTGGGACTCGCACTGGCTGCCGTCGGTCTCGGCGTCGACGCCTTCCTCATCTCGAACATCGTCGGTGCGGCAGTGCTCGCCGTCGTCGGGCTTGCCCTCGTCGGCCGGACCCTCTCCGTCTCGGCCATCCTCCGCGGTCCCCCCGATGATTTCCCTACCAGGGAACTGCTGTCGTTCAACGGTCTCAACATCGTCCTCGTACTCATGTTGCTGTCGCTGTTTCACGTCGACGTGGTGATGATGCGCTTGCTCACCGACGGCGGCCAGACCGGCCAGTACAAAGCAGCTCTCGCTATCGCCGAGTACGTCTGGTTCGTCCCGCTGTCGCTGCAGACGCTCTTGCTCCACTCGACTTCACAGCTCTGGGCCGAGCGGCAGTTCGACCGGATCACCAGCCTCGCCTCGCGTGTCACCCGGTACGTCTGGCTGCTGGTCTCGCTGATGGGCATCGGCCTGCTCGTCCTCGCCGACGAGGCGATTCCGCTGTACTTTGGCTCCGAGTTTTCCGGGACTGTCGCCCCGCTGCTCGTCCTGTTGCCGGGAACGCTCGGCTTCGCGCTCGCTCGTCCCCTCTACGCGATCAATCAGGGGAGCGGTCGTCTCAAAGTCCCGATCGTCGCGACCGCGAGCGCCGCCGGGATCAACGTCGTCCTCAACGCACTCTTGATCCCGACCTACGGAATGATCGGTGCCGCCGCGGCGACGAGTGTCGGCTACGCCTCGATGTTCGTTTTCCACGTTGGCTGTGCCCGCTATCTCGGCTACCGTCCACTGAACGACCTCCGTCTTCGATCGCTCGTCGGGACCGTGGCCGTCGCCGCCCCCGTCATTTACCTCGTCGACGCCGTCATCGGCAACGACTACCTCTCCCTGCTCGTCGTGCCGATCATTGGTGGACTCGTCTACACCAGTCTCGCGGTCGCTTTCGGTGCTCTCACCGTCGGCGAACTTCGGCGGCTCACCGGTGTTCTTCCTGCACCCGTCGGCCCGAGACTCCGCTCGCTCCTCCCGGATACGGATCAGTAGGCCCGTCGGTGTGGCCCACTCTGTCGCGGTTCCTTTCTCTGCTTGAGATGACAGAACGATCGACAGCACAGATTTATTTCTCGACTCACAGCGTGATACTTAATTGGGGGCGTGTGTCGAAAAACCGACTTCAACTGGAGATAATCCATATAACGGATAATAGATGTCTGCCCACCCGTAACATCGGCTGTGAGGTGCCTCCGGGATCATCGTTCGACTGTGACACCGACTGTTCTCCCGTCGTTTACACCTGTCGAAGCACCCTCGCAACGAACGGGCCTGTGATATCGGCGGTATCACTATCGATCGACGACACTACTGATGTTCGTGGCTGTTCAGCCGCAAAATCGGGTGTATCCAGGCGCTCGGACCATCTCCGCGCTCGACGAAAATCTACAAAATAATATATAAGCAATGAAGGTATTTCTGATAGAATATAATATAACGAGGCTTTCGGTATAGCTGACTAAGCGTTCAGCATTGTCTACCCAGAGAAGGTATATATAGATTACATTTTATCGGGCTGCTGGCGGCTCCTCGACTTTCCTCGCGGTCGAGTATCGCTTCCTCAGGCTTCGATACCCGCGCCCGCTTGCGGTCTCTACTGATCGATCACCTCTCAAATATCGCTGGTACGATTGTTATCCCTTTTCGTGCTCGGCCACGTCTCTCCGGCGTCTGCTGGACAATCCCTTTTTTCGAAACCAGAATCTACATGTAGATTCGACATCTTCCCACAGAGTATGGTGCCCGGAACTTTGACCGTTGAGAATATTGGCGGTATCGAACGAACGACGGCAGATATACCACCCGGTGTGACGGTTCTGGCGAGTCCGAACGCCTCGAACAAGACCTCGTTTCTTCGATCCGTAATGGCTGCGCTGGGAAGCGATCAGGTCTCGATCAAGGGCGATGCCGACGAAGGGTTCGTCAGTCTCGAACTCGACGAGAGCGTGTACGAACGGACACTCACACGAACCGGTGCCGGCGTCAGTTCCGAAGGGGAACCGTACCTCGACGATCCCGAAATCGCGGATCTATTTGCGTTTCTGCTGAAATCAAACGAAGCACGTCGTGCCGTCCAGTCGACCGTGGACCTCCGCGACCTCATCATGCGACCGGTCGACACCGACGAGATTCAGTCCGAGATCGAACGGTGCCAGCGCGAACGTGACCGCATCGACGAGGATCTCGACGAGATCGACTCACTCAAACAGCGCCTGCCGACACTCGAAGAACGGAAACAGGACCTCCAGTCCCAAGTCGAGGACAAACGAGCCGAACTCCAGGAACTCGAAGCCGAGATCGAAGACGCCGACGCCTCCGTAGAAAATCAGCGCGAGGAGCGCGAGGAACTCGAAGACGCACTCGCGGAACTGCGTGACGTTCGCTCCACGCTCGAAGACGTTCGCTACGAGATCGAAGCCAAACGAAAACGCCTCGACTCCCTCCAGACCGAGCGCAACGAACTCGACGCCGAGATCGACGATCTGGACGCCGTTCCAGAGGGGGAACTCGACAACATCGAGCACCACGTCGACGACTTGCGTTCACAGAAGCAGCAACTCGACGCCGAGATCAGCGAACTCCAGAAGACGATCCAGTTCAACGAGAAGATGATCGACGAGGCGACGAGCGGGAGCCACCCTGCCGTCGACATCGCGGCCGACGGCGGTGACGGTGCGACCGTCACCGACCAGTTGCTCGACGAGAGCCAACAGACCGTTTGCTGGACCTGTGGCTCGGAAGTCGAGATCGACCAGATCGAGGACACGGTCTCGAACCTCCGTGATCTCCGTCGCCAGAAACTCGATACGATCGACGACATCGAGTCGGAACTCGACGAGTACAAGCGCGAGAAAAAGCGGTACGAATCACAGCAACGTGAGCGCGAACAGGCCCAGCGACGACTGGCCCGCGTCGAGAACGACATCGAATCGACCGAACGCTCGCTCGAACGGCTGACCGAACGCAAGGATGACCTGACCGACGAGGTCGAACAACTCGAAGACACCGTCGAAGCCCTCGAATCCGAGAGCTACGAAGACGTGCTCGAACTCCACCGCACCGCCAACGACATCGAGTACGAACTCGGCCGCCTCGAAACCGAGCGCGACGAGGTCGAAAGCGAGATCTCCGAGATCGAATCCCGCGTCGGCGAGGAAAGCGACCTCCGGGACCAGCGCGACCAGCTCAAGGAGGAACTCGCCGACCTCCGGACCCGGATCGATCAGATCGAAGCCGACGCTGTCGAGCAGTTCAACGAACACATGGAACAGATTCTCACGATCCTCGACTACGACAACATCGAGCGCATCTGGATCGAGATCGTCGAGAACGAGGTCCGAAAGGGGCGACGCAAGACCACCGAACGGACCTTCGAACTCCACGTGATCCGCTCAAGCGAGAGCGGTGTCGCTTACGAAGACTCCGTCGATCACCTCAGTGACTCGGAACGGGAAGTAACCGGTCTCGTGTTCGCGCTGGCCGGCTATCTGGTCCACGACGTCCACGAAGAGGTTCCCGTGATGATTATGGACGCGCTCGAACCGATCGACTCCGAACGGATCGCCGCCCTGATCGAGTACTTCGAGTCGTACGTCGATTACCTCATCGTCGCGCTCCTGCCCGAGGACGCCGACGCCTTAGAGATCGACCACCATCGCATCACCGACATCGGTCAGTAACGATCAGGCTTCGTTTTCGCACTCACAGCCACGGTCACTCAACAGCGTCGAGACCGTCTTTTGGGTCTCACAGTCGCGACAGTACACCTGAAAGTCGACGATCAGACGGAAGTCTCCGAGCGTGATCCGGTCGGTGTCTCGCAGGCGCGTCAGTTTCTCTTCTGTCACGGATGTTGCTCGACTCACCAGCCGCTGGATCGTGTTCTTCTGCTTCTCGATGTGCTCCTCGTCGCTCGCCGTCTCGTACTCGGCGTCTCGTACGTCCTTGACGTAGGACCTGATCGCCTGATAGGTGACGAAGTCACGTTCGAGCGCGTCCACATCGACGCCGGCCCGCTCTAGACGGGTCTCGACGGTCGACCGATCCCGATCTGACTCGTCGTCTGCGAGTGCTTCGTAGATGGCGCTCCCGTCCGTATCGAAGTGGCTCACTCCCTCACTCTCCAGACTGGCGTCGACGAGCGCGACGTTAAACTCGGTCGCAAGCTGTCGAAGACTCTTTCGTTCGTCTCCATCGGCAGTCCAGCTTGCCACCAGTTCGTCGCCGAGTCCTTCGAGGCCGTACTCCTCAAGCAGCCGTTCGACCTTGCTTCGGCGTTGTTTGTTCATATTCCAATTCTGAACGCCAGGGGTAATGTAGGTTGGCACATGCCCGAGTTGCTACGGTTTTCTATCGCGCGCACGTGAAGCGCGCTCACGCACGACTCAAAAACCACACCATGTCCAACGTTCTCGCCCTCGATGTAGCCTCTATTCCTCTCTATAGAGTGGTGTTTTGAACATAGAACTATATTAAACAATTTGTTCTATTTTGGAGGTCTTATATCACTAAAGTTGGGGAGAATACGCCTCTCTTCTGTTTTGTCGGGTGCAGTAACTAAACTCTGGATTTAGATAGCCTTGAGTAGGACTAAAACGGCTGATTTAATCTCGACTGCCCCTTCGCACTCGTCCCGGTGTTCCTCAGCTACTGGCCTACCACGAGGGATCAGAGTGGTGTCGCTCGCTCGATCGACTCCTGACCACTGTACACGCCACCGTTCTCTCCATGGGTGACAGTCGCCGGTCGGCGGTGGCCCCCGTGATGCCTCTTTCTTATGTACCCCTGCATGTGGTCGTGTGATGGAATACCACCGTACACGAGGCGTGTGCTGCCATCACAGGGCGCCTCTGAGACGTGCGATTTATATGTACCCCTCCCATCGGGTGTAATACGAAGGTCGCGCCGGGTCGCCCGGGGCGACTTGGACACCATATCGCAGTGATCTGGTGTCCACCAGTATGAGGATCCCACCCCTGCGGTCCGCCGTCAAGATGGGATCTGATGTGAGCCCACGGACCCAACACGATGTTGCTGGGGTTGGATACCTCAGCATTTTAGCTTCCAATGGAGTGCAACCACTTCCGCCGCTGATGTATATCAGCACATTCCGGTTGATCCTGCCGGAGGCCATTGCTATCGGAGTCCGATTTAGCCATGCTAGTCGCACGAGTTCAGACTCGTGGCGTATAGCTCAGTAACACGTGGCCGAACTACCCTATAGACCATGATAACCTCGGGAAACTGAGGCTAATCGTGGATATTGCATTCACGCTTGAATGCCGAATGCAAGAAACGCTCAGGCGCTATAGGATGTGGCTGCGGCCGATTAGGTAGACGGTGGGGTAACGGCCCACCGTGCCAGTAATCGGTACGGGTGGTGACAGCCAGAGCCCGGAGACGGTATCTGAGACAAGATACCGGGCCCTACGGGGCGCAGCAGGCGCGAAACCTTTACACTGCACGACAGTGCGATAGGGGGACTCCGAGTGCGAGGGCATATAGCCCTCGCTTTTCTCGACCGTAAGGTGGTCGAAGAATAAGGACTGGGCAAGACCGGTGCCAGCCGCCGCGGTAATACCGGCAGTCCGAGTGATGGCCGCTATTATTGGGCCTAAAGCGTCCGTAGCTTGCCGTGCAAGTCTATCGGGAAATCGACGTGCTCAACACGTCGGCTTCCGGTGGAAACTGTTCGGCTTGGGGCCGGAAGACTCAGCGGGTACGTCCGGGGTAGGAGTGAAATCCTGTAATCCTGGACGGACCACCAATGGCGAAAGCACGCTGAGAAGCCGGACCCGACAGTGAGGGACGAAAGCCAGGGTCTCGAACCGGATTAGATACCCGGGTAGTCCTGGCTGTAAACGATGCTCGTTAGGTCTGCCGTGCACTACGAGTGCACGGTGAGCCGAAGTGAAGACGATAAACGAGCCGCCTGGGAAGTACGTCCGCAAGGATGAAACTTAAAGGAATTGGCGGGGGAGCACCACAACCGGAGGAGCCTGCGGTTTAATTGGACTCAACGCCGGACATCTCACCGGTCCCGACAGTAGTAACGACGGTCAGGTTGACGACTTTACCCGAGCTACTGAGAGGAGGTGCATGGCCGCCGTCAGCTCGTACCGTGAGGCATCCTGTTAAGTCAGGTAACGAGCGAGACCCGCATCTGTAGTTGCCAGCGATACCCTGCGGTAGTCGGGTACACTACAGAGACCGCCGACGCTAAGTCGGAGGAAGGAACGGGCAACGGTAGGTCAGTATGCCCCGAATGGACCGGGCAACACGCGGGCTACAATGGTCGAGACAATGGGTCGCGACACCGAGAGGTGGAGCTAATCTCCCAAACTCGATCGTAGTTCGGATTGAGGGCTGAAACTCGCCCTCATGAAGCTGGATTCGGTAGTAATCGCGTGTCATAAGCGCGCGGTGAATACGTCCCTGCTCCTTGCACACACCGCCCGTCAAAGCACCCGAGTGAGGTCCGGATGAGGCCATCATGCGATGGTCAAATCTGGGCTTCGCAAGGGGGCTTAAGTCGTAACAAGGTAGCCGTAGAGGAATCTGCGGCTGGATCACCTCCTAACGATCGGGATCAGGCCGACGCGCCTGACCCACCTTTGCAGTTGCTGTTCGTTGTATCGATTAGAGCCTCTCGGCTCGACGGCTACAACGAACAGCAAGTCGGAAGCAGTGTTGGGCCCGATGGGCTCACAAGACCTATCCGAGGCGGATCTCCCTTCGGGGAGGCTGGGTGCAACTCCCAGCGGGTCCGTATTTCGTGTCACGCTCGAACCGTGCCCCTTAAGTGTGGGACGGCGCTCGAACGTGATACGAAGACCAGTGCACTACTCCGTGCAAGCGCGAGTAGGAAGGGTCGACATGCAGACCGGTTCGCACCGGCTGTGTGCATGACACCGTATGTACGTGCGATCCAGGCGTCCACTGGACTCGTGTAGTTT
>NZ_JBZYDM010000019.1:0-18519 GCF_058933345.1 Halomicrobium sp. HArcht3-1
GCGCCGCCAGCATCTCCTCGTAGTCGGTGAAGACGCCGTCGCTCGGAATGTCGAAGGTATCGGCGAAGGCGACCGCGTTGTCCTCGACGATGTCCGCACAGCCCACGAGCCGGCAGTTGTCCAGTGCTCTGTAGGCACGGGCGTGCTGGTAGGCCATGGCGAAGCCACTCTTCGATGGATTCTCCGGGTTGGCACCGGTGCCGATGAAAGCAACGTCGTACGTCGTCACAGTCGGCGGCCACCTCCGTCCTGTCGGGGGACGGCAGTGTACGTGTCACTCGGGCCGACAGGCTGTCCGCGGGGCGGTCGAAGCGGGAGTGCACGTCCCGTCGAACACATATGTGAACGAAAGTGATTTTATCGGATAAACCTTCGCACCACACCAGTGGGTGGTCGCCGTCTCGCGCTCTCGATCCGGCCTGCAATGGAAGGCATCGGGCTGTTGTCCGTGGCGCGTGGACTGGATAGCCGTGTCGGAGTACGAGTACGCAGAGCTAGCAGGCCCACGTTCGCCGTGACGGTGCCCGGAGCCGTGGTCCCACCAGCGATTGCCTCGGCGGGCGCGACAGCGCCGTCCGTGTTCGGTGTGAGCCTTGCGCTCGTCCTTCCACCGGTCTTTACCGCCGGGCTTGCGGCTGTCCACGTGTTCGCTGGCTCGTTGCGGTCGCTGGATCGGGTGCCACGCAACCGCTGGCTCTCGGTATCGGGCGGTGTCGCGGTTTCGTACGTCTTCGTTCACGTCCTGCCGGAGATTCAGGAAGCGAGCGAGACGATCACCGGGCAGCGGATCGGACTGGCAGGGTTCGAGCGTGCCGTCTTCGTCGTCATGCTCTCGGGGTTCGTGACCTTCTACGGTCTCGAACAGGCAGTTCGGGGCGAGTCACAACGCGGCGACGGCACCGACGAACGCGAGTCCGAGGGGACGGCCGAGATGGAGGGCCAGACGGACGAGACGGGAGCGGTGCCGACGACCCCACCGGGGCTGTTCTGGACGCATGTCGCGTCGTTCGGGGTCTACAACGTCATTATCGGCTATCTGTTGCTCCACCGCGAAGAGTCGGGTCTCGTCACCCTCACCGCGTTCTTCGTGGCGATGGCGCTGCACTTTCTGGTCAACGACTACGGCCTGCGAGATCACCACGGACAGTTGTACCGGGTTTATGGCCGCTGGCTCCTCGCGGTCGCCGTCGTTGCGGGGCTGGTCGTCGGGTATCTCAGACCGATCAGCGAGTGGTCGCTGGCGATGCTCTTCTCGTTTCTCTCCGGGGCAATCATCCTCAACGTGATCAAGGAGGAACTCCCGACCGAACGGCAGAGCAGTTTCTGGGCCTTCGTCGCCGGTCTCGTGGTCTACAGCGCCCTCCTGGTGTTCATCTGATCTCGTTTCGCGAGCGAACCACCGCGCTCGGCCTGCATATGTCGCCCCAAGGGTTATCCAGACAGCCGCGCTTGCTCCCGTGTGACCGCAATCGAGTGTGATAGCGATGGTTGACGTGATGGGCCACCTCGCGATGGCGTTGCTCTGGGCGTTGCCGGCGTGGTTTCTCTGGGACGGCCGTCTCAGCCTCCTGTTCATCGGCTTCACGCTGTCGACGGCGATGCTCCCGGACGTGGACCTCGTCCTCAAGACGGTGCTCCCGATCCAGCACCACGGGATCACGCACACGGTCGTGTTCGTGACCGCCGTCGCCGTCGTCGCCGGTGCGCTGGTGGAGTACGGCCTGAAGTCGCGGCTGGAGCGCCAGTGGCTGAAACAGCGCGGGTACACGGTGCCAAGCGGTGCGCTGTTCCTGTTCGTCTTCGGGGGCCTGCTCATCGGTGGCTACAGCCACCTGTTCGCCGACATGCTGTCGGCCCCGGACATTGCGGCCCCGCTCGAACCGTTCTGGCCGCTGTTCGACAAACCGTGGTCGGTCGACCTCATCTGGTACAACTCCCCGTGGTGGAACTCTGGGCTGCTGGCACTCGGAGTCGCGCTTCACGGTATCGCCGGGTACGTGGACATCGCGGTCGAGCACCCGTGGACAGTCCAGCGAGGATAAGACAGCCAGAGGACCGTGAGCGAGAACTCGTCCGTCCCCGTCCTTCGCGACCAACTGCGCGGTATCACCGGCGCGTTACTCCTCGTCGGTCCCGCGATGCTGTACACGAGCGAAACGTGGTGGTTGGGGTGGCGATTACCGATCTGGTACCTCGTCGCGTACGCGGCGGTCGGCCTCGCCGTCGTCCTGTTGCTCACGCGAACAGTCGGATTTCGGAGGGAGAGCGAAGGCGAGACGCTCCACGATGCGGTGCGGATTGCGACCGATTTCGCGGAACTGGTGTTGCAGAGCTTCCTCACCGCCTACGTCGTCCTGTTCGTCCTCGGCATCGTCGACCTTGACGACTCACTGATCAGTGTCGCCAGACTGGGGCTGATGCAGGTCGTCCCACTCGCGTTCGGGGCGGCGATCTCGAACCGTCTGCTGTCCGAGTCCAGCGGCGACATTCAGGAGTCTGACTTCCCGCAGAACCTCCCCACGTTCGCGCTCGGTGCAGCCTTCTTCGCGTTCCCCGTCGCACCGACCCGGGAGATCGAAGTCCTCGCGGTCTATGCCGACTGGTGGCGGCTGGCCGGCCTCGTCGTCCTCTCGGTAGTCGTCGTCCACCTCGTGTTGCACGAACTGGAGTTTCGGGGACAGAGTAGCCGCATCGAAGAACGGTCCCTGCCCGCACAGGCCGGGACCGCGTTCATCGTTTACCTCGTCGCCGTCGTCGTCTCGGTGGCGCTGCTCGCTGTCTTCGGCCACTTCGCCATGACGCCGGCAACAGTGTGGGTACAAGAGACCATCGTGCTGTCGTTTCTCGCGGCGACGGGCGCGAGCGCAGGTGAGGTGGTTCTATGAGTGCCGACCAATCAGACCGGGGGACTCACGGCGATGCTTCAGGCGAGGACGATGAGAACGACGGCGACTCGGTCGAGGTTTCGACGGGCGAGAAGGTCGTCATGATCGTCAGTGCGCTGTTCACCGTGGTTCTGTTTAGCTTCGCGATTCTCCAGGCACTCGGTGGCGGTGAAGTCGCCGAACCGACCGTCGCCGTCGTCGACTCCCGAACCACGGCCGACGGCGTCGTCTACATCGTCGAACTCAGGAACCGGAACGACGTGGGTCTCGTGGAGGCCACGGTGGTCGTCCAGTGCGACCAGCCACCGCCCACGATTACCTTCGAGCACGTCCCTGCCAGCGGGCATCGCGAGGGGACCATCGTCTGTCCGCCGGGGACCGAGAATCCCCGCGTCGCCGTATCGACATGGATTCGTGAATGAGTGTGCCGGTGATCCGGTGTCTGGCGCTGCTTGTGTTGCAACGCATCCGGCTTTCGGTGGCGGCCAACGGCACTCCGGAGCAATCCATGGCAGTATCCAACCTCAAAGAGGTCTTCGTCCACGACCTGAAAGACATCTACGACGCCGAAACGACGCTCCTCGTGGCACTTCGACTCTCGCGGACCAGACAGACAACGACGAGTTCGCAGAACCATTCTGCCGGCATCGAACAGAGACACAGGGCTACATCGACCGACTGAAAAGGTGTTCGAGATGCTCGACGAGCGTGCGGAGGGAACGCAGTGTGAGGGCATCGGGGGACTCGTCTCGGACACGAGGCATTCGTCCGGCAAGATCCCGACCAGCATGTACTGAACCTTCACACCCTCATCGCGGCTCAGAAGACCGAACACTACGAGATCGCAGCCTACGGAAACCAGACGATCACGGTCGACGACTGGGGATGGACGACGCGAGCGACATCTTCGACGAAATCCTCGAAGAAGAGAAACAGACGCTCGAACGACTCGCGACGCTCACCGAAGAGTCGACGTCGACGAGATTCGTGACTCGGCGATCGCAGACTGAGCGGCCGGATCGGTCGCCCGGACAGTCGTCGAGCACCGCGACGACTCGGCGGTGGCCGGGAACCGCATTCGAGACAGCACAGTGACTTTTCAGTCCGGGGCGAGAAAGAATGACATGGACGTTCGACCCGCCGAACGAGACGACCGAGCAGCGATCAGCGCCGTCGCAAGTGAATCCCTTCGGTCCTCGTACGCGCTCAGTCCCCAGCAAATCGAGACGATTCTGGAAGGGGAGTTCGCGGCGGAACGGTTGACAGCGCGCCTCGACGATCCGGACCGGTACCTGTTCGTCGCGACGTCGACAGTCGAGGGTGAGACGGACGTCAACGGGTTCGTCGAGGCGACGGGCGGTGCGGGAGCGACCATCCAGTGGCTCCACGTCCGCCCGGACGCGAGAGGCGACGGCCTCGGGACCGCGCTGTTCGAGCGAGTGCGCACGGACCTGACCGACGACGCTGAAGGGCTGCGGGCACACGTCCTCGAAGACGCCGTGGAGGGCGGTGAGTTCTGCACGCAGTTCGGTCTCGAACGGAGCGACAACGACTGGCTCGATATCGACGGCGAGGAGTTCCATCTGGCGGTCTTCTCGGACACCGGCGCGCCGGTGGAACCGAACGAACCGACGGTCGACATCCCGTCGACGATGACGGTCGATGGACAGGAGCGGTCCGTCGACCGCGAGGACCCGATTCCGGGACACGAGGCTCCGTTCTTCCGCCTGTACACCAACGACGAGCAGAACGGCTACGTCTGTTCGCAGTGTGGTGACACGGACGTTTCGGTCGATGGACTCGACCGGGTCGAGTGTAACAACTGCGGGAACCGCCACCTCGCCGACGAGTGGGACGACGCCTACCTCTGACAGTGCCAAGTACTGCCGACGCTGGCGTTAGTCCCGAATCTTCTCGACGATGCTCCTCGCTTGCGCCACTGCCGTCTCCTCGTCGACGCCCTTGGGAATCAGGACGCTCTGGACGCTCCAGTCGTCCGTGCCGCTGTTTCGCCCGGTCCTGACCTCACTTCCCGTGACTACGGATTCTGCGACCTCCTGGGCCCAGTCGGGCGTCCGAATCGTGTCGAACTGGTCCGGGTCTTCGAACCGGACGTGGAGGTATTCGTCGCCGGGTTCGACTGCGGTGACATCGGGTGAACTGGCCATGGAGGGCAGTCGGTGGCCGCCCGGGAAAGCGGTCGGCTGGCAAATGCAGCCCCTTCTACGATCACTGTCTCTCAGATGGCGGTCGACGGGCGAGGGCCGGCGTAAGCCGTCACAAGGTGCTTCACTCGCAGGACCGAACGTGAACATCCATGGACCTCCTCGAATGGGTCATGCGGTACTACCCGCTGGTGTTCCATCCCATCACGCTCCTCGGCGTGGGCGTCCCGCTCGTCATCCGCTTCGAGGGGAACAAACAGGGCGTCGACCGTTCGACTGTCGTCCACCGGATCGCCGCGTTCCTCGCTGCCGGACTCCTCTCGCTCGTGCCGACGGTACTCTACCTGTTCACCACCGGTCGTGCGCCACTGGAAACGATGCAAGAGACGACGTGGCACGTCGATGCCGTCGTCAGCAGCGGCGTCCTGATCGCCGCAGGCACGACGTGGTTTCTCTGGATGCGCTTCGAGTGGGGATCCGTCGTCCCGAACGAGATGCTGACGCTCGTCGTCGCGACCGTCCCGTACTCGCTGATCTCGGTCGTCTGGAACATTTCGGGGCACGTGCTGTTCGCGCTGGTGCCGACGCTGTATCTGGCGTTGCTCGACCGTCAGTTCTGGCCGCTGCTCGCGATCCCGGTCGTGATGATCCCGAACCGGGTGTACCTGGACGCTCATTCGCTGCCCCAGTCGATCGCCGGCTTCCTGCTGGGGGCGGTCGTCGTCCTCACCATAGCCAATCGCTGACCGAGGCAGCATCGACTGCGGGCCGTGAACACGCCGCCGGTGGCGTCAGCAGCGAGACGATTCCCGGAAAACGCCGTCGAGTCTCCCCGAGAACGGCGAAAGGCCCCATTATTTCGATGTCCGGTGAACGAAGCAGTTGTAATACCAGTCACATTTATGCGTTGTGCTGGGGAACGTCGTAGTACCGCGGGTATTAGTCTCATGACTCCACACGATAGCGAGACAGACGGGTCGGCGAACGGCGACGAAGCCGACGAAAACAGTACAGATACGACGACGACTGAACAGCGGAGAGACCCGGAGACGGGACAGTTCCTCCCGAAAGACGGTAGCGACGACGGCATTGCGAACGCGAAAGACGAGGCTGTCGACACGGTGAGCGACGAGCAACAGCCAGACCAGCGCGGCGCGGACGCGCTGTCGATTGACGACGCAGCGACCACAGAAACGGACCCCGGACAGTCCAGTCGGGGAACGGATCGACGTGGGCGGAACCAGTCTGTCGGGCGGCCCCCACAGCATCGATCCACCGAACCCCCGGGACCACCCGAAGGATCTCGGCACGGCGGACAGTTGGCTGGGCCGTCACAGCCCGGCGAGCAGCCACAGAGACCGTCCCAGCCCGGCACTCGCCAGCAGTCGTCGGGATGGCAGGGTGCTTCCCGACAGCCACGGCCCCAGCAATCCGTCCAGCCGACTCCACAGCACCCGTCACAGCAGTTCGGTACAGCCGAACAGTCGCCACAGCACCACGGGGACCAACCGTCGTCCCAGCCCGGTGTCCAGCCGTCGGCACCGCTGGACCGACAGGAACCCCAACGGAGTCGGACTGTGCCAGAGCAGTCCCAGCGACAGGGCACACACTCACAGTCCACCCCCGGACGGATCGACGGGTCGGCGTCGCCACAACCGCACCAGACACAGCGACCAGCGCCAGAGCCGACCCAGTTCCCGGCTTCACAGCCGGGCCAGCACCAGTACGGGACCCAACAGAGCCACGCTCCACAGCAGTTTCAGCAACAGGCCCAGCCTCGACCACAGCAGCCACAGTCCCAGCAGCAAGGACAGCCTCTCTCTCAGCAACAGCCACAGCACCAGCAACAGCGACAGCACCAGCAGCAAGGACAGCCCCTCTCTCTGCAACAGTTACAGCACCAGCACCAGCCACAGCACCAGCAACAGCCACAACCACAGCGGCTCCACTCCCCGGCCGGTTCCCGGCAGGGACACCCGAGACAGGAGTTTCAGTCACTCGGGTCGTATCAGCCCCAGCAACCGACGTCCCAGCAGCCCACGACACCACCGACACGGCCAGAGCAGCCGACACAGCGCCAGGAATCGAGTCCATGGCAGACGCGGGACGATCCGCGTTGAGCGGCCACTGGTGGTCGACAGAAATATCAACGGTCACGAACTTTCAAGAGGTGGCCGGACGTACTCCCGGCCGGGAGACACGTCCCATGAGTCAACAGCAGTTCCACCAGCCCCAGCAGCAGGTATCGCCACAGCACCAGCAAACCGGACAGGCGGCGAGCGCCGGCCAGTCGGCGGCTTCGAACGCTCAGGTCGGTCAGCAGTCGGAGACACTCACGGCAGCGACCGGCCAGCGATTCCCCACGCGGAGCTATCTCTCCGAGTCGGTCCGCTCGTCGTCGATCAGCATGCTCAATCAGTCGCTCGCGGATCTGACGGGGATCACCATGCAATTGAAGGGCGCACACTGGAACGTCAAGGGACCGGACTTCTATCAGCTCCACGAATTCTTCGACGACCTCGTCGCAGTGTTCGACGAGCAGATCGATATGATCGCCGAACGGGCCACCGCGCTCGGTGGACAGGCCCTCGGCACGGCCCACGACGTCGTCCAGTACTCGACGATCCCACCGCTGTCCCATCAGGTCGTGGATGGGCCGGCAGTCCTCGACGAACTCGCCTACCGGCTGTCGATCCTCGACGCGAAGCTCACCCAGCAGATCGAGATCGCCAGCCAACAGGGTGACCTCGACACGGCCGACCTCCTCAACGAAGTGTCCCGAGAGGTCAGCAAGGCCCAGTGGTTCATCGAATCGCACCTCCAGACCGGCCAGTCGGACCCCACTCCACAGTCGAGTGAGGTCCAGCAGCCAGTCGCCGGGCAGCCGTAGCTCACGGTCGGCCCCGGCCACGGGTACGATCGTGAACGGTCCCGACCGGTCGGCGTTCGCCGACTGCCACGAGTGAGATGTACTGCCGCCGTTCCGGTCAGCATAGCCCCAGCGCCGTCGTTTCCGGGTGACGCCCCCTTACCTGTTGGATAAACAGAGTTTTGCACCCCGAGACCGAAAGGAGACCATGAGCGGTCACGGTGAAACTCCAGCAGACGGTGTAAACGAGGAAGCGACCGAAGCAGCGATGGCACTCTCGTTCGGACAGGTCCTCTACGACGAGCAGGGGGATCCAGTCGGGACGGTGCGGGGGATGGAAGAGAGGGGCGTGTTCCTGACCACGCGCGAGGGCATCGAGTCGCTGAGTATCGAACACGCACGCTCGGGCCACACTTTCGGGGAAGCCGAACTCATGTGGCGATGTACGACCTGCGGTGAGATGGGCGAACTCGACGAGGACATCCCGGAATCGTGTCCCGGTTGCGCAGCGCCACGCGAGTACCTGATGTACTGGACTGAAGACTAGCGGTGCCGCGGTGCGTAAAGTGGACGTGGGGCGCTCAGTTCCGTGTGCCCCGCGTGGGGAGTGGCTGCTGGGGCGGAACGATTGCGATCTGGCCGTCGCTGTACACCGTCACCTGATACCCGATGATCGTCAGCGTCAGCGTTCCACTCATCCGCGGCGTTCCGTCGTCCTTCGGTTCGAACAGTCGGTCCAGTGCCTCTGGGTCGACGTAGTCATACAACGTAAACCCGGCGTCGGTCACGTCCGAACCACTGACGTCCGCGAGAGCGTGTGCGAGCGTCGTCGTCAGATCAGCAGCCCCGTCGAAATCGTGTTTGGCATAATACGTCTGTGTCTCCTGAACCCGGCGCTCCTGTGCAGGGCGCTGCTCGGCGCTTGTTTCGTTCCGATACATTGCTTGTGACATCCTCTCATAGCAAGTGTCGTTATATAAGCATTCGTATCGATCCAACGGCCCGTCGCCAGTCGAGATGGACCGATCATCGCGGGTGGACGGTCGCTTTGGTCGATGGGAATCGATGCAATTCCGAGGTCCCGGCCGCTGTCACGGCTCGATGACCGTCTCGATGAGTGATCGGTGGCCGCGGCGTAGCCGTTCGGAGAGCGTCTGGTGAGAGACACCCAGCTCCGTCGCCAGTTCCTTCAGGTTCGTCTCCTGTGGGACCGTGTAGTAGCCGTTGTCGAGAGCGGTCCTGACGGTCGCGAACTGTTCGTCGGTAAGCTGGACCGTGTCGACCGACGGTTCGTCTTCCAGCGGGTAGATCTGCCGGATGTCGATGTCGTACTCGTCACAGGCCTCGTAGGTCGCCGAGAGCGAGCCACGATCCGGGAAGAGAACGCGAAAGGTCCACTGAGTCGACGTTCCACGGGCGCCCAGAATCGCCGCGTCCTCTTCGTGGAGGACGTACGTGACGAACCGCACGCTGTCGGTCCAGCGGAACTGGAACAGCGAACTGTCGCTTCGCTCGGAAACGAGGCGTGCGTCCGTCACACTCGAATCGTCGGTTAGGGCCGCGTGGACGCGGTCGGTCTCGGCGTTGGTCGACCAGAGCAGCGTGAGCACCGTCTCGCTGTGCAGCGGGACGAAGCGGGCAACATCGAACTCGGCGTCGGGGATTGCTCGAAACGTCTCCGCCAGTGCGAACTGCTCGGTCGGAATACTCGCCTTGAGGATGGTACTCATCGGTCCTTCGTCGCTCGGGTGCCACGCTATTAGGTATACGGTGCCCCAGAGCAACAAGTGTGAGGTTTCCCTCAGGAAACGACAGATTAGTCGAGGCGTGGAGCGCCCGATAACACTCGTTACGGCGAAGCGTGGAACAGAGACCGCTACTGCCAGTCCTGTGCCTACTCCCGTCTGTACTCGTCGATGTGGGTTCGCGCCGCCTCTTCGAGCCGCGCTCCCTGCTCCTCGTCGCTCGGATCGCCGAACCTATCTCTTTAGCCGCGGCACTCATACGGGCCGCCCGACAACAGTGTGAGCGACACACATGGCACACCGGTTCCCCGAGCGAGACCGGACCAGCGTCAGTCGCGACGGTCGATCGGACCCCCGCTCAGACCCGCACTGTCGATACCTGCTGGCCTACCTTCACCAGACGGAGGGCGACGTTTCGGTCGCGGTGGCGACACGACGCGTCATCGCCGAAATCACCGACACGCCGCCACCCGAGGTGTCGCCGGACGTGGTGAAACGCGTCGAGACGTGGTTTCATCACGGGCTGCTTCCGGCGCTGCGTGACGACGGCGTGATCGAGTTCGATCCGGAGGCGGGGACGGTCCGTCTCCGTGAGGATGCCTCGACGAGCGTCTGATAGCGCTGCGGCCCCGGTGCAGCCATCACTCGGCCCTCGGGAACGCGACGTGGAGGCGGCGATGCGGGGGCACCCACCGCCCGCTGGTTCGTGCAAGCCGACAGCCTATACTCGTGACTGACGTAGTACGAGGACGGGCACGCTGACAGGAAATCGAGGACCGCAGGTGCCCGTCTTCCACCCATGAATCAGCACCAGAATCGCGGTCAGGATCGTTCACAACGGTCGTCAGCGCCGCCGGACGAGGATCAGTTGCGTCGCCAGCCACCATCGCGCGGCCAGTACCGGCAACTGCGGACGGATCGCAGCCGCACCGCTCAGCAGAGCCACATGCAGGGCGGACAGCAGTTCCAGCACCCCCAGCAACACCTGCAGGAGCAACATCCCCACCAGCACCAAGAGCAGCAGCAGCACCAGCAGGGGCACCACCAGCACCAAGAGCAGCAGCAGCACCAGCAGGGGCACCATCAGCAACACCAGTCGGGCCAGCAGGACCAGCACTACCAACAGGAGCGACGGTACGGTCAGCAACAGGGATACGGGCAGGAGCGGCGAGAGTACGGCAGCCGGTCCCAGCAGGCCGGCAGTCGACACCACCAGCAGCGCCAGCACACCAGCGAGAACGACCAGCAACGCCGAAGCCAGCGCGAGCATCCACGCCGGGGCCAGCGGTCCCACGACACCTCTCGCCGCGGGTGAGGTCCCGAACCGCCGCGGTCGGCTCACGTCAGAGACCGCCGTTGTTCGTACAGCGTCGACGTGCCGTTCGCGTCGCATGCGACCGATGGTCGCGTTGGTTCCCCCCTCACACCGACATGAGTGTGAAACTACGGGTGTCGCGACTCTCGGGAGTGAACCGTCGAGGAGCGGCCGACTGTCGATCGGCCCGGACCGTGCTGGCTGGTGCCGGCACAACGCTGAACCGAGGGCCGGACGACACTACGCTGTCTCTCACCGGAGGCCTCCAGATGACCCCGGACAGGAACACGTCAGAGACGAACGCTTGCACGCACGAGTCGCTGTGGCTCGCAACCTCGCCCCAGACAGCGTTCGACAGGCTCGACGATCATCTGCGCGTCGATACAGCCGTCGTCGGCGGTGGGATCGCAGGCATCACGACAGCCACGAAGCTTTCGGACGCGGGTCAGTCGGTCGCTCTCCTCGAACGTGACCGGGTACTGAACGGCGTCACGGGTCGGACGACGGCGAAGGTGACAGCGCTGCACGGACTCGTGTACGACCGCCTGATCGATACCGTCGGGATCGAGCGTGCGCGCCAATATGCCGACGCGAATCAGGCCGCGATCGAGGACATCGCGGCGACGGTCGACCGTCGTGCTATCGACTGTGGATTCGGCCGAGCGCCCGCGTACACGTACGTCGAACCCGGCGACGACCACCGTGCGGTCCGACGAGAGGTCGAGGCCGCGCGCCGTCTCGACCTGCCGGCGTCCTACGTCGAGGAGACGACGCTTCCGTACGAGGTCCACGGGGCCGTGCGATTCGACGAGCAGGCGTACTTCCACCCGCGCGAGTACCTGCTTGAACTGGCGGCCGACCTCGACGGTGGTGACAGTCACGTCTTCGAACAGACCACCGTCGAGAACGTCCACGGGGGGAGTCCCTGTACCGTTTCGACCGAACGGGCGACGGTGACTGCCGACACCGTCGTCATCGCCTCGCACTTCCCGGTCACGGACGACGCGCTGTACTTCGCCCGGATGTATCCCAAGCGCTCGTACGTCGTCGCCGCGAAGTGTCGCGGTGAGACGCCCGGCGGGATGTACTACGATCCCAACGAACCGTACTTCTCGATCCGTCCCCACGCGGGCGACGACTCGCTCGTCCTGTTCGGCGGGCAGAATCACCGAACCGGCCACGGTGACGGCACGACCGACCGCTATCGAAAGTTACAACGACAGGTCCGCGAACGGTTCGACGTGGCGTCCATCGAGTACTGCTGGGCCACACAGGATTACGTCTCGATGGACCGCATCCCGTTCGTCGGACCGGCGGCACCCCAGACGTCGAACGTCTACGTCGCGACCGGCTTCGGCGGCTGGGGAATGACGAACGGCACCGCCGCGGGCCGTATTCTGTCCGACCTCATCCTCGGTCGCGAAAACCCGTGGTCAGAGGTCTTCCGTCCGACGCGGTTCACGCTCGGCGGCTCGAAGCGTGACTGGCTCGCACACAACCGACACGCTATCGAGCACTTCCTGACGGACCGGTTCGAGGAGCGCCCATCGCCGTCTCGCACGACACTCCCGCGGGGCGAGGCGACCGTCTTCGACGTGGACGGCGACCCCATCGCCGCCTATCGGGACGAATCCGGGGATGTCCACGCCGTCTCGGCGGTCTGCCCGCACATGGGGTGTCTGGTCACGTGGAACGACGGTGAGGCGTCGTGGGACTGTCCCTGTCACGGATCGCGGTTCGACATCGACGGGACCGTCCTCGACACGCCAGCTACCGCCGACCTCGAACAGCGGGACTGCTCTGTACTCGACGACCACCGACGCCAGAATCACTGACGGAACCTCACTACCACGGACGCTGCACGGGCGAAGTGTCGTGGAAGCGCAATTCGAGGCCGAGCGCCGACCTCGACGGGGGAGGAAACGCTGGGGGCGTCGTCGTGGGCTGGCCCGTCAGACAGACGGGACCAGCGATCTATCGGCGATCAGTACTGCTGGGACTGGTCCGTTTGCTGTTGCTCCTGTGGGCGCTGCTGGAGCTGGAGACCGCCCTGCTGGCTCTGCTGGCCGGGCTGCTGGCTCTGCTGACCCAGCTGTTCAGGCTGCTGGCCGAGCTGGCCGGGCTGCTGCCCTTGCTGTCCGGGCTGCTGGCCGAGCTGGCCGGGCTGCTGGCTCTGCTGACCCAGCTGTTCAGGCTGCTGGCCGAGCTGGCCGGACTGCTGCCCTTGCTGTCCGGGCTGCTGGCCGAGCTGGCTACTCTGCTGACCCAGTTGCTGCTGGGGCTGGGCCTGGGCCTGGGCCTGGGGCTGTTGGCTCATCTGGGCCTGGGCCTGGGGCTGTTGGCTCATCTGGGACTGGGGCTGGGGCTGCTGTCCGATCTGGCCCTGCTGTCCAGGCTGCTGTCGGGGTTGCTGGCTACGCTGCTGGCCCAGTTGCTGCTGGGGCTGTTGCTGGATCTGCTGTCCCGTCTGGGGACTCGTCTGGCCCTGCTGTCCCTGTGAGGCGAACTGACCGGACTGTGGGTCTCGCTGGGGTATCTGGTTGGCCTGTGGGGGCTGGCCGTGGGTCGGCTGCAGTTGACTCGAAGTCTGCTGGGGAGGCACACCCGGTGCGCCCTGTGGGCCTGCCTGTGTCGGCTGTTGCTGTGCCAGCCCGGTCTGCTGGTGGCTCTGTCGCTCCTGTTGTTCGGGCTGTGGGACGTGCTGGGGCGACTCCTGAATAGCTTTGTCCTCGGGGAACGCTTCTGTCTGGCGGCGGTCCTGCACGCCCTGTGTTGCACCGCTACCCTGCTGGGTGGGGACGCTCTGCTGGGGTGTTGCCTGCTGGTGTCCTTGCTGGCTCTGCTGCTGACCGTACGGCTGATTTCCTTGGTAACTCATGGTGTGTCGCTGTTGATCGTGTGGCTCCTGATCGTGGGCCGAGACGTATCTCGCCCGTTACGTGATCGGGAAGCCACCGTGTCGGGACCTGAACGCTGATCCCACGACGGGAATCGACTGTTGTGGATAAACCCATTGCGACAGTTCAGGTGAAAACGTCACGATTACTACAGGCAACAGTGTATTACTCGGGCGGTTTCACCGTTCAGCCGCTCGCACGGCCGTCAGTTCCGAGCGTTCCGACCGAATCGAGACCGAGAGTTGCGTGAACGATTTCGGTGTGTGTCGTTGTCACGTGGTTACCGCACGACCCACGGGCAGAGACGGACGAAACGGATCGCCAAACTATACCGCTCGCCCGTGAACGTCGATGGGGAACGATGTTCGACAACACAGCGGAGCGACGCGAAGCCGATGCGACGCCGACGGAGCCACCCGTCGACGCCGGTCTATCGGGCCGAGTACGACGAGGGATCGGCGGCGGTTTGCTCGCGACGGTCGTGATGACGGCGTACCGACTGCCGGTGACTCGCTCGCTGCCCCCGACAGCCGAGTTTTACGCCCGCTACGTCAGCGGTGGTCGGCCAGCGGACCACCCCATCGCGGCGCTCGTGGTACATCTGGTCTACGGCGTCGCCGGTGGCATCGTCTACGCGGCGTTGCTCCCGTCGAGAGCCTCGGTGACCGGCGAGCGCGCGCCGCCCGGGCCACCCTCACCCGCGGGTCAGCCGTCGGCGACGCTGTACGGTCTCCTGTACGGCATGGCACTCTCGGTTTTCGGCGAGCGCGTCGTCCTCGGCATGGTGCTCGACATCGACCCCGACGACCGATTCGCGTTCCACGTCGGCCACGCCGTCTACGGCACGACGCTTGGCTCGTGGGTCGGGACGCGAACGAGATAAACACTGTACAGCGCTGACAGACACGGCCGGAGCGCACTACCCGACTTTCCGTGGTAGATGCTGCGCCGTTGCAGAGCTGTTTCCGAGCGGTATTTGCCATAGCTGTGGACAAGTCATTTACACGTCGGTGTCGAACCGCGAACATGGCCGACGACAGTCCAGACGAGGTACAGGGTGTCGTCTTCAGTTCGATCAATCCGGTGCTCGATGATCTCTCGTATCCGATCACCGCCGACGAGTTCGTCGAGCGGTACGGCGACCGGGAACTCGAACGGACGAACGCCGATCCGATATCCATCGCGGCGCTGTTCGACGAGATGGGCGACGACACCTTCGACTCACCCGATGGCATCCGCCAGATGCTCCTGTCCCAGATGCCAAGCGAGAGCGAGGGACGGACGAACTACTCCGACCGAGGCGGCGCGACGCCCACCGAGACTGAGGCGGCGACAGAAGCCGCCGAGCAGACCAGCGCCGACGTGGCGGAAGACGCGACGAACGACGACGGCTGACCGGCACCGTCGTGTCTACACGATGACGGGAGCGCCACTTATTATCGTCCGCGTGCAACGAGTGAGCGGGACGGCACTTCCCGAGTGGTCGCGGTGACAGCCGGGAGTACCGGACCACGTGGGATCGAGAACTATGAGCACCCACACCAACAGACGTTCGACAGCACCGTCGTTCCCGGATGCCGAGCCGTTCGGCCAGCATCTCCTCGTCGACAGGACCGAGTGGGTTCCCGGAACGGACCCGGAACCACACCGCGGCTGGGACGGCCAGCACAGCTATCTCGAATCGTACTATCGATGCATCCGATGTGGCGCAGAACGGCTCTCGAAACGAGACTTCCCCGATCACTGTGACGCCGATCCGGCGGGTGGTACCTGACGACGGACGGTCGGATACAGCGGGAGTAGAGCGCGTCGATGGCGCCAGGGTGTCGTCCTCGAAGTCCGCGACCGTGCTGGGATCGTGCTTACTCGGAGTCTCGCTGGCTCACGTTCCGTCAGTCCAGCACGGCCGCCGAATCGTCCTGTGGGCGATAGTCCAGTCGCTGCATCGTCTCCGTCAGCGTCAGATACCGGTCGCTGTTGGCCGAAATACCGTGTGCGACGACCGGGGAGTGCTCGATCGGGGCGGTCCCACCGGCGCGCAGTAGCGCCCGACAGTCGCGGTGACTGAGCCACATGGCGCGGGCGAACCGCTCCCGTTCGTCGGCTTCGAACGTCATGTCGCGGAGTTCACTGCGCGACATGAGCCACCCGATACGGACCACGACGATGTCCAGATCGTCGCGGTCGGCAGCGTGGGTACAGAGCGCCTCGACGGCCACTTTGGCGACCCCGTAGTACGAATCCGGTCGCGGAGGGGTCTCGGGATCGACGACCGTTGTCGGGTGCTCGACGACGGCCTCGAACTGCGATGGGTCGTCGCGGTTGTACATACCGTGGACGTGGGCGGAACTCGCCACGACGACGCGGTCGAGGTCGTTCGCTCGGGCGGCCGCCAGCGCGTTGCTCGTCATCCGGAGGTTCGATTCGTCGCTCCCGTCCCAGTCGCTCTGGTCGCCAGTCATCCACGCGAGGTGGACCAATACGTCGACGCCGTCGGTCGCCTCGACGACGGCCTCACGGTCCGTCGCGTCGAGCAGTTCGCTGTCCAGGTCGTCGTGTTCGTTGTGGGTCAACAGCGTCAGTTCCTCGGCATCGAAGGCGTCTGCGGCGACACGCCCGACCGTGCCAGCAGCGCCGGTGATTGCTACGTGCATACTGTCGTCCGTTGGGACTCCAGTGCCCTAACGTTCAGCCGTACGTCGACCCTTCGGGTCCCAGAGGCCCGGATAAGCGCCGTATAGTCATACCCTCGCGCGGGGAGCCGTGGGTATGCACGACCGCAGCGGTGTGGTGACGCTCAGGGACGGCGATCTGACCGACGCGTTCCGGCGACTCGACGAGCGGGGCAGCGGCGTCCTCTGGATACCGCCGGGAACGCACGACTGTGATCCCACGACGATCGATCTCGCGGCCTACGAATCACTGGGTGACGATTTCTCGATCCGTGGTGGCGGAATGGGGACGAGCGTCCTCGATTTCGGAACTGGGGCAGGCGACGGGTTCGCCCTCGTCGACTCTGATGGGGGAGACTACTTCTACATCGAGATCACGGGCGTCGGGTTCGAGGGCCACCGTGACGGCGTCCTCGTCAGACTCGGCAACGACGCCTGTACCGACGCGTACAACAGCTGTACGTTCAGATTCAGCACGAACAACGGCGCACCAGACGCCACCGCCGCGTGTCGGCTCAATCACGTCCTCAATTCCCGACACTTCGGCGTTCACAACAGCGTCGGCGGGACGGCGCTCGAACTCCGGCAGTTCCAGTTCGGCGGGCTGACGGGATCAGTGAACAGCCGACGGGGCCTGTCGCTGGATTTCCGCGGCTACTCGATGGCAAACGTCGTCGAGTGGCTCAATATCGAGGCCTGTGCGGACGGGGTCAGGATCGCCGGCGAGGACAGTCAGATCAATCGGTTCGGGATGCTCTATGGCGCGAACGTCGGGGGAACGCTGTGGCAACAGACGGCACCGGTCGAGACGCGCATCGACGCGGCGTTCGTCGGTAGCAACGTCGAGCGCGTCGGGCACACGACCGCAGGATCGGTCTCCGTGGGAATCACGAACGTCCCCGAATCGTTGTTCACAGCACAGTGATCCCGTGCGGGTACGATCTGTTCGTACTGCCGGTATTCGCAGACGAATTCCTGGATCGATGTACCGACGGTCGCCGGTACGCATCGACGAGAATCCGTATCAGTCGGTACTCGATTCGATGGGCGACAGTTGCCCTGCTTCGACCATGGCTTCGAGGGGGTTGTCTTCGATTTCGAGCGGGAGGTCGACCCGGCCACGCCGGCGCGCGGACTCGTAGCCGGCGAAGATGATCTCCGTCGCATTCAGCGCGTTCGACGCGTCGAGTTCCGACTTGCGTCCCTCGTCGAGCGCTGCGACGATGTCGGCGATCGCGAGGGCGATCGGGTTGGTCCCGGGCGTTAGCTCCTCGTAGGACAGTTGCTCGCAGGTCTCGGGATCGGTGGTGAAGACATCGACGGCGAGTCGGTCGGTGAGGTACACGTCGATGAAGCCCTCGGTGCCGATGAGCCGCCAGTCGCCGTCGGCAACGTCTTCGGCCGGCCCGGTCGCGGCCATGCCGTAGACGCCGTTCTCGTACTGCCAGCAGGCCAGCACCTGATTCTCGTTGTGGGTGCCAAAGCGGATGTCCTCTTCCTGATAATCGAGCTGGGCGAGGACCCACTCGGCGGCGTGCTCGTCGTTGAAGTAGTTACACATGTCGACGGCGTGGGTGCCGTTGTCGTAGAAGTTCCCCCAGCTATATTCGATCCGCTTGAGGTCGCCGATGGCGCCGGCGTCGAGTCGCTCCTTGGCGTCCCTGAAGAGGTCGCCGAAGCGGCGCATGTGGTTGAACGTCAGTTGTACGCCCTCTCGGTCGCACACCTCGGCCATTCGACGGCTGCCGCCCCAGGTGAGCGACATCGGCTTCTCGCAGTGAATCGCGTCGACGACGCCGGTCTCGGCGGTGCCGATCACCAGATCGGCGTGGGTCGCCGGTGGGGTGCAGATACTGACGATATCCGGCTCAAGCGCCGCCAGCATCTCCTCGTAGTCGGTGAAGACGCCGTCGCTCGGAATGTCGAAGGTATCGGCGAAGGCGACCGCGTTGTCCTCGACGATGTCCGCAC
>NZ_JBZYDM010000020.1:0-6288 GCF_058933345.1 Halomicrobium sp. HArcht3-1
GGCGGGGCAGTCAATCCAGCGCCAGACGGTGGTTACAACGCTTCAAACACCATTACAACCACGAACGACCCAATCAAGCGCTCGACGGACGAACGCCGGCTCAGGAGGTCCAGAACTAGACAGTGCCCTATGTTCTATTGTGACACAAATATGAACTTTACCAAGTCTGGTGTGGTTTGACATTCGCGCATGCGAACACCGGCAGCCCCGACGACAGATAGAGCCGGTGACCAGTTCAGGTACACAACTCTAGTCGACGCTATTTGCCTGTCCTCAGAGTGATGTCCTCGGACCAGCAAAGACCACGTTAACGCCGCCGCCGAGCGACCCGTTCTTCGGCCGTCTCCTCGCTGACGAGTTCGTACAGCAGCGCCCGCGAGCCGTCGGCCGTCGGCCGCAGGATGCGCCCGAGACGCTGCGTGAACTCGCGTTCGGAGCCACTGCCGGAGAGGATGACCGCGACGTTG
The DNA here is from genome assembly GCF_058933345.1 of Halomicrobium sp. HArcht3-1. NCBI lineage: Archaea > Methanobacteriati > Methanobacteriota > Halobacteria > Halobacteriales > Haloarculaceae > Halomicrobium > Halomicrobium sp. HArcht3-1. The sequence goes on from NZ_JBZYDM010000020.1 coordinate 468, forward strand.
GCATCGGGCACGTCGACCCCCTCGTCCAAGACGTTCGCCGTGACGATCCGCGAGTACTTGCCTTCGCGGAAGCGTTCGAGGATCTCGCGGCGTTCGCTCGCGCCGGTTTCGTGGGTGATCGCTGGCAGGAGAAAGCGCTCCGAGAGGCGATAGACGAGGTCGGTGTGGGCGGTAAAGACGATCACGCGGTCCTCGCGGTGGCGATCCAGAATCTCCGCGAGGCGTTCGACTTTCCGGTCGGCGTTCATCATCACCTCGCGTGCCCGCTGCTTGGCGAGCAGGGCTTCGCGGGCCGCCGGGTCGGTGCCCGAGCGCTTGACCAGTTCCTGATAGTCGCTGCCAGAGCGCATCGTGATCGAGGAGCGCTTCAGGTAGTCGGTGAAGGTCTCCTGATGGCGCTCGTACACCGTTCGCTCCTCGGGAGTCAAATCGACCTCGATGCGCTTGATATCGTACTCCGCGAGGTGCTCGCCGGCGAGGTCGTCCACGTCGAGCCGGTACACCAGTTCGCCGAGCAGGTCTGCGACTGTCTCGTGGGCACCGTCCGGGCGCTCGAACGTCGCAGTCAGCCCCAGTCGGGCGGGCGCAGCCAGCAGGCGTGCGATGTCGCGATACCCTTCGCCGCCGAGGTGGTGGACCTCGTCGAAGACGACGAGACCGAACCGGTCGCCCAGTTCGTCGGCCCGCAGATACGCCGAGTCGTAGGTCGCGACAGTCACGTCCGCGACTCGCTGCTCGCCTCCCCCGAGGCGACCGATCTCGCGGTCGAACTCGTGGTCGAGTTCGCGCTGCCACTGTTCGAGGAGGTCGATCGTCGGCACGACGACCAGCGACGGCACGTTCAGTGCTTCCATCGCCGCGAGACCGATGACGGTCTTGCCGCTGCCGGTGGGTAGTTCGAGCACGCCCCGGTCGCCGTTGGCGCGCCACGCGTCGAGTGCCGACTGCTGATACTCCCGAAGCTGATACGTCGATTCGAGCGTCGGTGTCGGCAGGTCGAGTACGTCGTCTTCGTAGGCGACGCCGCGCTCGTCGAGCGCTTCACGGATGTCGACGTATCGATAGGCCGACGCTCGTCCCGTCTCGCTGCGCTCGTCGTACTCGACGCCCGGCAGGTCCATCGGGGGATCGCCAGACAGCCGGATCGTCCCCTCCTCGAACGACAGTCGTCCCATCGCCCTGCGGTTGGCGGGTCACGCGCAAAACGTTGGCGGGGGCGCACTGACTGGTCTCGCCCGGCGACGATGTGCCTGCGTCGAACTCGGATTTCTGAATTCTTTTATTCGTTCGCGCCCGTTGCTCGGGTATGACCGAGCAGGACGCAGCAGACACGGATGGCACCGCCGAGAACGCAGCGGCCCCGGCGGACGACGCCGACACCCAGCCTGCAGAGGCCGAGAGACGGGGAGACGGCGACGACGTGGTCCTCGACGAGGAAGTCGATCAGGATCTGATCGACCGCGTGGACGACTCGGAGCCTGCGACGATCGCCAAGGAGATCGCCTCGTTGCGGACTCGCGTCGAGGGGATGGAAGGCCAACTCGACGCCTACGAGGACGAGATCGAGGAACTGGAATCGAAGCTCAAGCGCAAGCAGGCCGACTTCCAGAACTACAAGAAACGAATGGAAAAGCGCCGCGAGGAAGAGCAACAGCGCGCGACCGAAGACCTCGTCTCGAAGGTGCTCGACGTACGCGACAACCTCCAGCGCGCGCTCGATCAGGACGAGGACGTGGACATCCGTGACGGGGTCGAGTCGACGGCGCGCCAGCTAGACGACGTACTCGACGCCGAGAACGTCGACATTGTCGATCCCGATTCGGGTGCCGAGGTCGACCCGCGCCTGCATCAGGTGCTCGCTCGCGTCGACTCCGACCAGCCCGAGGGCACGATCGACGACGTGCATCGTCCGGGCTACGTCATGGCCGAGAAGGTGCTGCGAGAGGCACAGGTCACCGTGAGCGACGGCGAGTAAGCCTGTCCGAACCGGCGCGAGATCGGCTCTGAACGGTGGTATTGCGGTTGGGTTTATATTCTCCGGTCCGGCGCGGTCGGTGCCCGGAAAATCAACGGCTTGCGGCCCCTTCTCTCGGTTCGGCACAGGTGTATCTAGCAACTTTTAACCGCTCCAATCAGGTAATGACTGGTAAGATGGCGAGCAACAAGATTCTCGGAATCGACCTCGGTACCACGAACAGCGCGTTCGCGGTTATGGAGGGGGGCGACCCCGAGATTATCGTCAACAGCGAAGGCGAACGAACGACACCGTCGGTCGTCGCGTTCGACGACAGCGAGCGCCTCGTCGGCAAGCCGGCCAAGAATCAGGCCGTCAAGAACCCTGACGAGACGATCCAGTCGATCAAGCGCCACATGGGCGAGGACGACTATTCGGTCGAACTCGACGGCGAAGAGTACACCCCCGAGCAGGTCTCGGCGATGATCCTTCAGAAGATCAAACGGGACGCCGAGGAGTATCTGGGTGACGACGTGGAGAAAGCCGTCATTACGGTGCCGGCGTACTTCAACGACCGCCAGCGTCAGGCGACCAAGGACGCCGGCGAGATCGCCGGCTTCGAGGTCGAGCGCATCGTCAACGAGCCGACGGCCGCGGCGATGGCCTACGGACTGGACGACGACTCCGACCAGACCGTCCTCGTCTACGACCTCGGTGGCGGCACCTTCGACGTCTCCATCCTCGACCTTGGCGGGGGCGTCTACGAGGTCGTCGCCACGAACGGTGACAACGACCTCGGTGGCGACGACTGGGACCATGCCATCATCGACTATCTGGCCGACGAGTTCGAGGCCGAACACGGCATCGACCTCCGCGACGACCGGCAGGCGCTCCAGCGCCTGACCGAGGCCGCCGAAGAGGCCAAGATCGAACTCTCCTCGCGCAAGGAGACCCGGATCAGCCTTCCCTTCATCACGACGACTGACGACGGCCCCCTCGATCTGGAGGAGAAGATCACGCGCGCGAAGTTCGAATCCCTGACCGAGGACCTCATCGAGCGCACCGTCGGGCCGACGGAACAGGCCCTCGAAGACGCAGGCTACGACAAGGGCGACATCGACGAGGTCATCCTCGTCGGCGGGTCGACGCGGATGCCACAGGTCCAGGACAAGGTCGACGAGATGACCGGCCAAGAGCCAAAGAAGAACGTCAACCCCGACGAGGCCGTCGCACTGGGCGCGGCGATTCAGGGCGGCGTCTTGAGCGGCGACGTAGACGACATCGTCCTGCTGGACGTGACGCCCCTCTCGCTCGGTGTCGAGGTCAAGGGCGGCCTGTTCGAGCGACTCATCGAGAAGAACACGACCATCCCGACCGAAGAATCCAAGATCTTCACCACTGCCGCGGACAACCAGACGCAGGTCCAGATCCGCGTCTTCCAGGGTGAGCGTGAAATCGCCAACGAGAACGAACTGCTCGGCGAGTTCGCACTGACCGGCATCCCGCCGGCACCCGCCGGTACGCCCCAGATCGAGGTCTCCTTTAACATCGACGAGAACGGGATCGTCAACGTCGAAGCAGAGGACAAGGGATCGGGCAACAAGGAAGACATCACCATCGAAGGTGGCGCTGGGCTCTCCGACGAGCAGATCGAGCAGATGCAGCAGGAAGCCGAAGAACACGCCGAGGAAGACGAGGAACGCCGGAAGACGATCGAGGCCCGCAACGAGGCCGAGTCCGCGGTCCAGCGCGCAGAGACCCTCATCGACGAGAACGAGGAGGAGGTCGACGACGACCTGATCGAGACCATCGAAGCCGAAATCGAGAACGTCGAGGCAGTGCTGGAAGACGAGGACGCCGACCGTGAGGACTACGAGGAAGCCACCGAAGCACTGAGCGAGGAACTGCAGGAGATCGGCAAGCAGATGTATCAAGAGCAGGCCGCCGAAGGCGCTGCTGGTGCTGGTGGCGCTGCCGGTGCCGGCGGCATGGGCGGTATGGGCGGCGCTGGTCCCGGCGGTGCAGCGGGCGCTGGCGGCGCGGCCGGCCAGGGCGAGGAGTACGTCGACGCAGACTTCGAAGACGTCGACGACGAGGACGAGGACTGAAAGGACGAGTCCGAGTCGTCGGCTCGATAGACGAACGCAGTGAGTCTATCGGTGTTTCAGAAAGCGAGCTTTGCGAGCTTTCTGAAGAGGACGACGATGACTATTCGTCGTCATCTGCTCGGGAGAGCTTTGCTCTCTCGGTGTTTCGAGAAGTGAGCGAAGCGAACTTCTCGAAGTGGACGAGGACGAGGACTGAAAAGACGAGTCTTCGTCGTCGGCTCGGAAGACGAGGACTGAAAGGCCGAGTCCGAGTCGTCGGCTCGGAAGACGAACGCAGTGAGTCTATCGGTGTTTCAGAAAGCGAGCTTTGCGAGCTTTCTGAAGAGGACGACGAGGACTATTCGTCGTCATCTGCTCGGGAGAGCTTTGCTCTCTCGGTGTTTCGAAAAGTGAGCGAAGCGAGCTTTTCGCAGTAGACGACAAGAACCGAACGGACGAGTCCCGCGGGTGTACGGAATAGTGCTCGCTGAGTCCCGTTCCGAGACGGGATCAGTCGTCGAGTGCGGCAAACACCCGCTTGACGAGGCGAGAATCGTAGGTCCAGACGCCTTCGTACGTGTCTCCGTCCTGTTCGGCGACGAGTGCACACTGCTGCGACGGCTCGTCGCCGCCGTCGAAGGCCATGAACCAGTAGCGGCCGATTTCCGGGGTCGGTTCGACGTGGACTGTGACTCCCGGGATGTCGTCGTTCGGGGTCTCGTCGACGACGTAGGCGTGGATATCGAGGGCTGTCTCGCGCGCCAGTCGCGCGTAGAGCGATCGCTGGGCCTCGAAGGCGGCCAGTGATTGAAAGCCGACCGAGAGCTGTCCGTTCCCGACCCGGTACGCGCGGTCTTCGATCTCGCGGCTGGCGGCCAGTAACTGACGGCGATCGAGTGAAGCGAACACGGTGTCGTCGAGGAGCGCGTAGAGCGCGCGATACTCGTCGGCGGCTTCGTCCATTCGCCACGGTGGGCTGATCGATGGCGCGAGCAATGACTGGAAGTCGTCCTCACTGACCGCGCCGAGGAAGCCGTCGCTGTCTTTGATCACGATGAACGGTGGTGGGCCGTCCGGTGAGAACGGATGGGAGTCGACAGTGACGTTGCGGCTGGCAAACTGTGTGGCGAGGTCCGTCGCTGGCGACCCGTAGTACTCGATCGTCTTCCGTCGGCGGGTGGCCGTGTCGATGATCGAGGCGAGTGACATCGGTGCTCTCTCACTCGCTGTGTTCGAGTTCCTCTCGACAGGCAAAGCGAACCATCTCCCGGACTGGCTGGGGAACGTCTCCCAGATCGACTACGCCAGTCTCGCTGTCGTACTCGATCAGATCGGTCGCCGCGAGCACTGGAAGGTGAACGTGGTGCAGTACGATCTGTATCTCGTCGCGCTCGCTCGGTCCGACCACCCCGTCGGCCGTCGACCGCCAGCCTGCCAGTACGTCGGCGAGTTCATCGACAGTCGTCTCGGGGTCTTCGAGCACGTACCAGAGTGTTCGCCGACGGATCGTCGTCGCGAGCGCGTGAAAGACCGCGTCGGGGTCTGCCAACGTCGCAGTCTCCTCGGAGTCAATCGCTGTCGTTTCGTCGCCGTGGTTTTGTGGAGTGTTTTTTCGTGTCACTTTACTCACTTCTTTGAAAGTTCGGCAAGCGTGGCACTGTCTAGTTGAGGGATTGAGGAATGAGGAGGCCGTAGCGAGAAGTGCTCATGCAACTCGCAGACCTCCTCAGAGAAACGTTAGACGAGGACAGCCAAGACGTTTGGGAGAACGAGCGCACCC
>NZ_JBZYDM010000021.1:0-3378 GCF_058933345.1 Halomicrobium sp. HArcht3-1
GAAGACCAGTGCACTACTCCGTGCAAGCGCGAGTAGGAAGGGTCGACATGCAGACCGGTTCGCACCGGCTGTGTGCATGACACCGTATGTACGTGCGATCCAGGCGTCCACTGGACTCGTGTAGTTTATCGAGTCACAACCAATCGTGAATTGGCTACTGTGCCGCCTGGTGGATAGCTCGGCTCGGAAGCCGATGACGGACGCGCCAAGCTGCGAAAAGCCATGGGGAGCCGCACGGAGGCAAAGAACCATGGATCTCCGAATGGGAATCCCTTTACAATTGCTCCGCGCAATGGGGAACCTCGAGAATTGAAACATCTTAGTATCGAGAGGAACAGAAAGCGCAATGCGATGTCGTTACTAACCGCGAGTGAACGCGACACAGCCCAAACCGAAGCCCTCACGGGCAATGTGGTGTTTGGACTACCTTTCATCGGCCGACCATCTTCATGAAGTCTTCTGGAACGAAGCACGAAACAGGGTGACAGTCCCGTAATGAAGATCAGTACGCTGTGCGGTAGCTCCAGAGTAGCGGGGGTTGGAAATCCCTCGTCAACACGGCAGGCATCGACTGCCAAGGCTACATACTCTCCGAGACCGATAGTGAACAAGTAGCGTGAGCGAACGCTGAAAAGCACCCTCAGACGGGGGTTGCAATAGGGCTTGAAATCAGGTGGCGATCGAGCGACAGTGCATACAAGGTCCTGAAGAAAACGACACCGGTGCGAACCGGCAGTAGGAACTTCAGGAAGCCGATGTACTGTCGTGCGTTTTGAAAAACGAGCCAGAGAGTGTGCCTGTTTGGCGAGTCTAACCTGATCATCAGGGAAGGCATAGGGAAACCGACATGGCCGCAGTGCTTTGCACAAGGGCCGCCGTCTTCAAGGGCGGGGAGTCAAACGGGCACGACCCGAAACCGGGTGATCTACGCGTGGGCAGGGTGAAGCGTGCCGAAAGGCACGTGGAGGCCCGTTAGGGATGGTGTCCTACAATACCCTCCCGTGACCTACGTGTAGGGGTGAAAGGCCCATCGAACCCGGAAACAGCTGGTTCCAACCGAAACATGTCGAAGCATGACCTCAGCCGAGGTAGTTCGTGGGGTAGAGCGACCGATTGGGGTGCTTCACTTCGAGAGAAGTGAACTCCCCTGTCAAACTCCGAACCTACGAACGCTTTTGACGCTGGGAGTCCGGTGTGCGGGGTAAGCCTGTGCACCAGGAGGGAGACAACCCAGAGCCGGGTTAAGGTCCCCAAGTGTGGATTAAGTGTGATCGAAAGTGGTCTCAAGCCCTAGACAGCCGGGAGGTGAGCTTAGAAGCAGCTACCCTCTAAGAATAGCGTAACAGCTTACCGGCCGAGGTTTGAGGCGCTGAAAATGATCGGGACTCAAATCCACCACCGAGACCTGGCCGCTCCACCCATAGTGGAGATCGAGTAGGTTGGCGATCCATTTGGATGGAAGCAGGGGTGAGAACTCCTGTGGACCGAGTGGTTACGACAATTCTGGCCATAGTAGCAGCGATAGTCGGGTGAGAATTCCGACGGCCTAATGAGCAAGGGTTCCTCAGCACTGTTCGTCAACTGAGGGTTAGCCGGTCCTAAGTCCCCCCGTAATTCGAAGGGGACAACATGGGAAACGGGTTAATATTCCCGTGCCATCATACAGTGAAACCGACGCCTCGGGGTCGACCATGCTGGGCCTTCGCCCAGTCGAATTGTCCAAATCCGTGGAAGCCGTAATGGCAGGAAGCGGACGAACGGCAAGATAGCGCAAGATGGTTCAACCTGGGGCCCGTGAAAAGGGAGTATGATGTCCGTACCGAGATCCGACACAGGTGCTCATAGCGGCGAAAGCTACGGCCTGTCGGGAACAACCGACGTTAGGGAATTCGGCAAGTTAGTCCCGTACCTTCGGAATAAGGGATGCCTGCCTCGGAAAGAGGCAGGCCGCAGTGACTCGGACGCTCCGACTGTCTAGTAACAACATAGGTGACCGCAAATCCGCAAGGACTCGTACGGTCACTGAATCCTGCCCAGTGCGGGTATCTGAACACTCAGTACAATGAGACGAAGGACCCGTCAACGGCGGGGGTAACTATGACCCTCTTAAGGTAGCGTAGTACCTTGCCGCTTCAGTAGCGGCTTGCATGAATGGATGAACGAGAGCGTCACTGTCCCAACGTTGGGCCCGGTGAACTGTACGTTCCAGTGCGGAGTCTGGAGACCCCCAAGGGGAAGCGAAGACCCTATGGAGCTTTACTGCAGGCTGTTGCTGGGACATGGTCGCTAATGTGCAGCATAGGTAGGAGGCATTACACAGGTATCCGCGCTAGCGGACCACCGAGCCATCAGTGAAATACTACCCGTTAGTGACTGTGACCCTCACTCCTGGCGGAGGACACCAATAGCCGGGCAGTTTGACTGGGGCGGTACGCGCTCGAAAGAATATCGAGCGCGCCCTAAGGCTATCTCAGCCGTGACAGAGACGCGGCGAAGAGCGCAAGAGCAAAAGATAGCTTGACAGTGTCACTACCAACACGGTGACGCTGACGCGAAAGCGTGGTCTAGCGAACGGATGCGCCTGCTTGATGCGGGCCGATCTACGACAGAAAAGCTACCCTAGGGATAACAGAGTCGTCACCGGCAAGAGCACATATCGACCCGGTGGCTTGCTACCTCGATGTCGGTTCCCTCCATCCTGCCCGTGCAGCAGCGGGCAAGGGTGAGGTTGTTCGCCTATTAAAGGAGGTCGTGAGCTGGGTTTAGACCGTCGTGAGACAGGTCGGCTGCTATCTATTGGGGGTGTTACGGAATCTGACGGGAACGATCGTATAGTACGAGAGGAACTACGATTGGTGACCACTGGTGTACCGGTTGTCTGAGAAGGCACGTGCCGGGCAGCCACGTCACACGGGGTAAGAGCTGAATGCATCTAAGCTCGAAACCCACCTGGAAAAGAGATTCCACCGAGGCCACTCGTAGAAGACGAGATCGATAGACTCGGGGTGTACGCGTCGAGGCAACGAGACGTTGAGCCCGCGAGCACTAATCGGCCAAAGCCACACTCATTGCACTGTGACTCGGACCACACGAGTCCAGGCGTTAACTGGATCGCACGTATCATGCGGTAGTTCGACCGACCGACGCTGGTGTTTCGGGTATTGTGCCCGGATGATCGCGGTTCGATTCCGCGAGTCGGCGTAAAGGCGGCCATAGCGGCAGGGAAACTCCCGTACCCATCCCGAACACGGAAGATAAGCCTGCCTGCGTTTCGGTGAGTACTGGGGTGTGCGAACCCCTGGGAAACTCGATTCGCCGCCTGCCCATTCATACTTTAAAGCCCGCAGCCACGGTGGCTGCGGGCTTTTTTCATGTCGT
>NZ_JBZYDM010000022.1:0-1498 GCF_058933345.1 Halomicrobium sp. HArcht3-1
CACGGCTGGGGTTGGATGCCTGTGTAACATCTTTAGGTGAGTAGTTTCTATATACTGACGATGCCTCGTGGGTTCGACAGGGAACGTACCAACGTCCACAAACTCCAGTACCACTTCATCTGGTGTCCGAAGTACCGCAAATCGGTGCTTGAGGGCGAGGTACGCGACCGTCTCGAAGAACTCATCGAGGAGAAAGCCGACGAACTCAACCTCGAAATCTTGGAGTTGGCGATTCGCCCTGACCACGTACACCTGTTCATCACGGGCGACCCGACGCTCGCCCCGAACAAGATAATGCAACAGGTCAAGGGCTACTCCTCGCGCCGACTTCGGGACGAGTTCGATTTTGGCCTCCCATCGCTGTGGACGCGCTCGTACTTCGTTTCAAGTTCGGGCGACGTATCCAGCGAGGTCATCGAGGAGTACATCGACGCCCAAGCAGGTGAGTAGTCATGCAACGAAACGTCTCGACCACGGTGCGGGTCAAACTCCACTCGCTGACCAACAGGAAGGCTGCCCTGCTCGCCCGTGAGTACGAGGCGTTCCAGACCGAGGTTCACGGCGGAGACGCCGACCTGTACTCTGCGACCGACCAGCAGGCGTCGAAAGTCCAACGACAGAAAGACCCGAACCCCGACACCGAACAGCCTGTCGTTCTCCGCAACGACGTGTTCGACGTGGCCCACGACGAGGATATGGTTCTCTCGTCGTGGTGGGTCAAAGTCCCCGTCTACGATCCCAAGCGCGGACGAGGCAACTCCATCTGGTGTCCCGCACACGTCCCACAAAAGGACGAACAACTCGTCCGTGAGGGCGACGTTCGGGACAGCGAGTTAGTGCGCCGTGACGGTGACTGGTACGTCCATCTCGTCGTCAAGCGGTCTGTGACTGTCCAAGACGAGTACGACGACGTACTGGCTATCGACATGGGCGCACGGTGGGTCGCTACTTGTGCGTTCCTCTCCGACCGCACAACCACCTTCTACGGCGAGGAAGTCCGCCGAATCCGTGAACACTACAAGCAACTGCGGAAGTCCATCGGGAAGTCGAAGCCCCGACAGGGACAGCAAGTGGTCGAGCGCATCGGTGATGCCGAGGCACGGAAGGTGGACGACCGTCTCCACAAGGTTGCTCGGCAAATCGTAGAGGATGCTGAGAAGCGGAACGCGGTCATCGTCGTGGGCGACCTCGGCGGGATTCGCAAGGACAACGACAAGGGACGGTACGTCAACGACAAGACCCACAAGATGCCGTTCGCTCGCCTGCTCAACTACATTGAGTACAAAGCCCACGACGCAGGCATCGACGTACAGTTGGTCGATGAGTACGACACGTCGCAGACGTGCAACCGCTGTGCCTGCGAGGGCGTCCGAGCGACGCAGGGACGCTTTGAGTGTCCCGAGTGTGGGCTGGACGACAACGCGGACAAGAACGGTGCGCTCAACATCGGCAAACGAGCCTTGGGCAAGTTCTCGAAACCGCTGTCCGAGGCGGGGGC
>NZ_JBZYDM010000023.1:0-939 GCF_058933345.1 Halomicrobium sp. HArcht3-1
CTGCTCTGTTGAATCCGGAGACAGCGAGGGGATAGCGTCGCTCTGAAGGTGGAAGCGAAGCGGAAAGAGTGAATGTGACTAGAGTACTCTTCCGCTTCGTTAAACAAGCCGCATCGCTGGCTCAAAAGCGCTGTGCCGCCAGCCCCACGGCGGTGGTGAGTGACCCGGCTGGCAACGGATTTGCGGATTGGAAGCATCTGACACTGCATTTCTTGCGGATTCACATGGACGCGACGTACCGCGAAATCGTCGATTGGGCGAGCGAGATGGATCGCGTTCGTGGTCTGTTGCAGTTAGCGCGGACGGCATTTCCGGCACCCTCGACGCTGTGGCGGTCCTTCGAGCGGGTGCCAACCCGTCTCTGGCGGCAACTGCTCCGTCGGTCGGCGACCCGCTGCGATCCCGGCGAGCACGGGGCGATGGATGCCACGTTTTTCGACCGCGAAGCGGCATCCAGCCACTACGTCGACCGGTCGGATCGCCACATACAGACGCTGAAAACGACGGCGCTGGTCGACACAGAGTCGTGTGCCGTGCTCGACCTCCACTGTTCGGCACACTGGCCTCACGATACACAGGTGGGTCGTCAAGTAGCGCTACGCAACACCGACGAAATCGAGAGTCTCGCCGGCGACAAAGGCTATGACGACCAGTCGCTGCGGGACGCACTCCGCGCCGAAGGCGTCCGGCCGGTCATCAAACACCGGCTGTTCGCTCACTACGATCACGCCCACAACGCGCGGTTGGACAGCGATCTCTACGGGCAACGCTGGATGGCCGAGAGTGCTTTCTCGGCCATCAAGCGCCGGTTCGGATCCGCTGTCGGGCCGAGCGCTTGGTACCGCGAATTCAGAGAACTTGTGCTCACCGTCGCCGTTTACAACCTCGAACAAGCCATCAAGGAGTGATCGCTACGCCATCTGTGGATTCAACAAGGCA
>NZ_JBZYDM010000024.1:0-743 GCF_058933345.1 Halomicrobium sp. HArcht3-1
GGCACTGTCTAGTTGAGGGATTGAGGAATGAGGAGGCCGTAGCGAGAAGTGCTCATGCAACTCGCAGACCTCCTCAGAGAAACGTTAGACGAGGACAGCCAAGACGTTTGGGAGAACGAGCGCACCCCGACACCCGTCCGGCGATTTGGGGTGCGTCTCCATACGGCGGGGCTGTCGATCAGGGAGACGGTGGCGATCTTAGACTTGTTGGGTGTCGATCGTTCTCACGGCGCGGTCTGGAATTGGGTACATACACTGTCTGAGGCACAGAGCGACCCGCCGGCGGCGGAGCCGTCGCGGGTCGCGGTCGACGAGAAACAGATTGAGGTTGACGGTGAGAAACAGTGGCTCTACGCCGCGATCGACACCGACTCAAAATTATTGCTCGAAATCGACGTGTTCAGCCGCCGCGGGACCGACCCCGCGGCGGCATTTTTGCACCGACTCACCGAGAAACACGATCTCGCCGAGACAGAGTTTCTCGTCGATGCTGGTGGCTATCTGACTGCCCTCGCACGTCACGAACTGAGCGGTCGTCTCGACTATCGAACTCGGAACCACATCGAAAAATGGTTCCAGACCGTCACCATGCGAATCGACCGCTTCCATACGTACTGGCGGGGCAGTCAATCCAGCGCCAGACGGTGGTTACAACGCTTCAAACACCATTACAACCACGAACGACCCAATCAAGCGCTCGACGGACGAACGCCGGCTCAGGAGGTCCAGAACTAGACAGTGCC
>NZ_JBZYDM010000025.1:0-697 GCF_058933345.1 Halomicrobium sp. HArcht3-1
GGTAGTGTTCAGATTAGCTGATTCCATGCGAAGCTGAATGATCTGAGCCAGTCGTCAGCTGTGTCTGGATCGACGTGGCTGAAACAGTTTGAGAACGAAGAGGTTCGTCTTTTCACTTCTCGAAAGACACGTTCGACGCTATTCCGATTTCCATGCTTTTGGTATCTGAAATCGAGACCATGACGTGAACACGCGTCTTTCAACGGAGTCGCACCATCGATGAGAAATACGGCGTCGTCAACGTCGTGTTTCTCGCGTAGTTCGGCAAAGAATGCGTAAGAAATAGCGTTCGTACGCGTCGGTTCAAGCTTTGTGTGCAGCAATTCGTTTGATTCTGGATCGACAGCGGCGTACAGCCAATACTGTTCATCGTCGATTCGGATCACCGTCTCGTCGACCGCAACGTGATCCGGGGATCGGCCAGATTCTGGCTGTAGCTCGGCCTTGTGAACCCAATTATGAACAGTGGATCGAGCACGTTTGACACCAAATATTTCAAGAATAGAAACAGTATTCGAAAGCGATAATCCAGCAAGATGCAACTGAATACTGAACTTCATCAGAAATCGTGGTGTCGCTTCTCGTTCAACAAACTCTAAGTCGATCTCGTCTAAATTCCCGATGAGGCGGCCGTTTTCGGGCATGAATCACTTTGAAAACGGACCGCCTCACTCTTCATCCTTATCTGAACACGACC
>NZ_JBZYDM010000026.1:0-73636 GCF_058933345.1 Halomicrobium sp. HArcht3-1
ACGTGACGAAGGTCAAGTACCCCGGCAGTAAGGACGCCATGTCCCACGCCGTCGACATGGCCGGCAAATCGAAGGTCGTCATGAGCGGCGGTTCGAAACGCTCCGACGAGGCGTTCCTGGAGAACGTTCGCGCAGCCATGGACGCTGGCGGGTCCGGGCTTGCAGTCGGCCGGAACGTCTTCCAGCGAGACCACCCCGAGCGACTCCTCGACGCGCTCGAAAAAGTCATCTACGAGGGACAATCAGTGGATTCAGCACTCCAATGAGCAAATCGACCGACTTCACACCGGGCGCGACCGATTCGACGACCGAGGCCATCGTCGACACCATCGCCGACACCGCGACGGACGTTCGCGAGGCCATCGCGACCGAACGAGAGTTCGCCGAGGAGGAAAACCCAAGCGGCGAGAGCCAGCTCGCCGCCGACGTGGAAGCGGACATGCTGCTCGAAGAGCGCTTGCTCGCCATCGACGGCGTCGCCAGCTACGCCAGCGAGGAGCGCGAGTCGGTGTCAGTCGACGACGGCGAGGGACACCGTCACGTCGCCATCGACCCGCTCGACGGGTCGTCGAACCTCGAACCCAACAGCGGTATGGGAACGATCTTCGGTATCTACGACACCAAACCGCCGACGATCGGTCGTAACCTCGTCGCAGCGGGCTTCCTGATCTACGGGCCGACCACGTCGATGGTCGTCGCACGCAACGACCGCGTCCGCGAATACGTCATTCACGACGGAGACGCTCGCACGGTCGACGACGACGTGTCGATCCCACGTGACCCGACGGTCTATGGCTTCGGCGGTGGCCGAGAGAACTGGCAGGAGCCGTTCGTGGAGTACGCGGCCGAACTCCGCAAGAAGCTCAAACTTCGCTACGGCGGTGCGATGATCGCCGACGTGAGTCAGGTGCTCACCTACGGCGGTCTCTTCTCGTATCCGGCACTGGAGTACCGGCCGACCGGCAAACTCCGACTCCAGTTCGAGGGCCAGCCGATGGGCTACATCGTCGAAGCAGCGGGCGGGCGCTCGTCCGATGGGACACAGTCGCTGCTCGACCGCGACATCGAGGGCCTTCACGACCGGACGCCGCTACACCTCGGGAACACGTCGCTCGTCGAGCGACTCGAAGAACGGTACGAACGCGCGGAATAACGCAGTTCGATTTTTTCAGTAGCCCAGATAGATCGCGAGAGCCTTCAGGACGCCGTAGCCGACGACGACGAGACCGACCACGGCACCGATAGCCGTGCCGACGAGACCACCGGGCCACAGCGCGAGTGGATTCGGAAGCCCGCCACCGCCTTGCTGGGTGGTCGCCACGGGCGTCTGAGCAGTGGCTTCTGGCTCCGCCGTCGTCGACTGGGGTGTGGCTGTTGCGGTGCTCGACGGAGGGGACTGCGGGGTCGTGGCCGTCGCGGTGTTCACCGACGAGTCGACGACGGTGACTGTCCCGGCGCGTTCTCCGTCGACGGCGAGGCGCGTACTCTCGTTGACCGGCACGCCGAACTGGACGGTCCGGTTCTCGCCGGGCGCGACCGTCACCGAGCGAGTCGCGACGGTGGTGTTGTTGGCCGTGAGTTCGATCGACCGAGCGCCGACCTGCCCGCCCCGGTTCGTGACAGTCGCGGTGACGACGGCGTACCCGCCGGCCGGGACGCCGTCGGTTGTGAGCGTCGCGTCGGTGACGGCGAGTGACGCCGGTTCCGATGTCTCGGTACCCTCCGACTCCGCGTCCGTGCCCGCTGTGGTGGTGTCGTCGGTGGTCTCGTTCGTTCCGTTCGTCCCGTTTGTCGCGATGGTCTCGTCGCTCGACGTGTCGTGCTGGCCGCTAGCACCGATGGCGAACGACGAGAGGCCCGACGCGTTCGCAACGAAGTGGACGCGATCACGGTCGGCATCGTCGAACCGGACGCGGGTTGGTCGTTCCGTCCACGTCTCGTTGTGCCGATACAGTGCGATCTCGTCTGCCGAGAGACCGACCGACTGGAGGCGGTACCGCTCGATGGCGAACACGACGGTCACGTTCGTCGCTGACTCGTTGGGCGGATGATCGACCGAAAAGGAGGCGATGCTTGCGCGACCGGTCGCCGCGGAAAACGCTCTGGCCGTCCTGTCGAGCGCGACGCTCAGACGGAGTGGCTGGCCGGCCGGTGGGGTCGCCGTCAGCGATTCGATCGTCACGCCGTCGTTCGAGACGAGGTGCCCGCTGTCGTCGGCGATGCGGACGCGCTGGGTCGAACGGTTGGCGGCGACCGTCGCGTTCGTCCGGTTCGCCGCGACCGGCGTGATGTCGACGCCGTCCGTACTCGCCCCCGCGGCGACAGTGACGTTGTGAGTGACGGTGACGGTTCGGCCACGACCGTCCGTGACGGTCGCGGACAGCGTCGTATTGCCCACCTGAGTGAGCGAGTGCGTGATCGACCGGCCGGAACGCGTCGTGTTCGGACCGGTCGACCACTCGACCGACGCGACCCCGACGTTGTCGGCGGCACCCGAGTCGAACGTGTGGGTGTCGCCCGTCGTCACGAAGCGCGGGCCGTCGATGTCGGCCGTCGGTGGCGTCCGGTCGACGAGATAGTCGCGCCGAGCGTTGTAGCGAATCGTGTTGTCGCCGTGGTCGACCAACTGCATCAGGAGCACCAGCGTTTCGCCCTCGTTGTCGAACTCGTGGACGCGCGTGTATCGATAGCTGCCGTCGTTCTGTCGGGTCTCACTGAAATTGTCGATGTCGAGATTCGCCGAGTTGGCCTTGCCGATCGCGAGCGTGAGTTGCGAAAGCGGTTCGTCCGTCTCGGCGGCGATACGTGCGTGTGTGCCGTTGATCCGCTCGACATCGAAGGCGACCAGTCGTGGGTTCTGTCCGTCCATCCCCGTCGCCGTGACACTGCCCGACGAAACCGTGTTGCCGGCCGTGTCGCTGACCGAATCGACGAGCGAGACCGTGATGTTCTCCGTGTTGACTCGACTGGCAAGCGAGAGGCGCACGGTCGCGTCCGTCCCGCTCTCGTTGACCGTCGCGTTGCGGAGCAGACCCGTACTGAGTTCGAAATCGGAGAGCGAGAGCGTCGACTCGTCGACGTCCTCGTTGTCGGCCACCGTGACGATGATCGTCGTCGCGTTGCCGCGTTCGGCCCCTGCGAGCGTCGGTGGATCGGTGTCGCCCTCCGACTGGGCGAGCGCGGGCATCACCGGGACGGCGAGGACGAGGGCGGTAACGAGGACGAGCGTACAGACGAGTGTGGCGGCCGACCGCACCCGAAGGCGTCGCTGCTGGCCGGCGTTCGAACGCGACGGCGACGACGCTCGGGTCACTGACTCGACCGTAGCCCGTCGGGAGACATCAAGGCCGCCCCTCGATTACAATCCCTGATAACAACGTGGCGAGGGGATCGGCAGTCGCCACCGGTGCCGGCGGCAGTATTGTTATACTCCGGTGTGAGTGGTGTGGTATGAAGGTGCGCATCGCCGCCGGTGCAACACGCGAAGAGGCGTCGGCTATCGCCGCAGCGATCGCCGAACACGTCGGTGAGGGCGTGCGGATCTACGTGGGTGACGACGAGGACGCCCGCGTGGTCCATCGGGTCGACGACGAGACCGACACGCCGGACGAGAAACGAGCGCCGGACGAAGAGAGACATGGTCCGACTGACCGTGAACGGCGGCTTCGCGAGGAGATTGCAGACATCAAGGAGGGCGGCCCGAAAAAGTACCGCGACCGCCTCGCCGAGCAAGGAAAACTGTTCGTCCGTGACCGTCTCGACCTCTGGTTTGGCGACGTGACCTTCGAGGACGGGAAGTTCGCCAACTTCGATAGCTGGCGTCGTGAGGCGCGAAACACCTCGGAACAGTCGAACGGGTCCGGCCCGCAAGACGCGGACTCGCCCACGGACGACGGGGCTAACCCGGACCAGCGCTTGCCCGCCGACGGCCTGCTCACGGGCGGAGCCGAGTTCGAAGGCCGTTCGGTCCACTTCATGGCGAACGACTTCACGGTCAAGGCCGGGTCGATGGCCGAGAAGGGCGTCGAGAAGTTCCTGCGGATGCAACAGCGTGCGCTCAAGACCGGCAAGCCGGTGCTCTACCTGATGGACTCCTCGGGTGGCCGGATCGACCAGCAGCGCGGTTTCTTCGCCAACCGCGAGGGGATCGGGAAGTACTACTACAACCACTCGATGCTGTCGGGACGAGTACCACAGATCTGCGTGCTCTACGGTCCCTGTATCGCCGGCGCGGCGTACACGCCCGTCTTCGCCGACTTCACGGTGATGGTCGAGGGGATGAGCGCGATGGCGATTGCCAGTCCACGGATGGTCGAGATGGTCACCGGCGAAGAGATCGATCTGGCCGAACTGGGTGGCCCGGAGATCCACGCTCGCCACTCCGGCAGCGCGGACCTCGTGGCCGAAGACGAGGAGCACGCTCGCAAACTCGTCGCGAAACTGATCGGCTACCTGCCCGACAGCGCCGACGCGGAGCCACCTCGGACCGACGGCCGCGACCCGGCGAAGCCACCGGACGGCATCGACGGCGTCATCCCACAGGAACCGAACCGGGGCTACGACGTGCGTGCGATCATCGAGCGAATCGTCGACGCTGACTCGCTGCTCGAACTCCGGCCGAGATACGGCAGCGAGATGGTCACCGGCTTCGCCCGGATCGACGGCCGGCCGGTCGGCATCGTCGCCAACGACCCCAGCCAGCGGGCCGGTGCGATCTTCCCCGACGCCGCCCGGAAGGCCGCGGAGTTCGTCTGGACCTGCGACGCCTACGACATCCCGCTGCTGTATCTCTGTGACACGCCGGGCTTTATGGCCGGCTCACAGGTCGAGAAAGAAGGCATTCTCGAAGCGGGGAAGAAACTCATCTACGCCACCTCATCGGCGACCGTGCCAAAGCAGTGTGTGATCTTGCGAAAAGCCTACGGCGCGGGCATCTACGCGATGTCCGGGCCGGCCTACGACCCGGAGGCGACGCTGGCACTGCCGTCGGGCGAGATCGCGATCATGGGGCCGGAGGCGGCGATCAACGCCGTCTACGCTAACCGACTCGACGACATCGAGGACCCTGAGGAGCGGGCGGCGCGCGAGGCAGAACTGCGCGAACAGTTCCGCGAGGACATCGACGTGCATCGGATGGCGAGCGAGGTCGTCATCGACGAAATCGTACCGCCGAGCGACCTGCGGACGGAACTGGCTGCTCGCTTCGCGTTCTACGAGGACGTAGAGAAAGACCTGCCGTCGAAGAAACACGGAACCGTCCTGTAGTCGTCGACCGACCAGCGTGTCGCGATCCCCGGACAGGACAGACGCGACGGCCCGGGACACACCCATGGGCGCTGACAGGTGCCGGGATCGATAGATGGATTTTTCAAGCCACCCGCGCCAATAGAAAAACGAGCCACAGCGTACCGGGGTGGGGGCCTTGGTCTCTGCTGTGGTGACTTTCGAGCGTACGAAGTGATATCTCCACACGACTGCCGTCGTGTGGTTCACAGGGGATGTGGGGGGTGTTTCGACAGCCGCGTCCTCGGTGTGGAGCGACAGTCGACAGTCTCACACGCCCAGACAGACACGGGGACACTCCGCCAAACGTCGACCGAGAACACCGAAGCTTTTGAACCAGTAGCGAGAGTATCCATTTAGATACCACGTGGTCCCGTGGGTGGGTGCGTGGTCGGGAGGCTCGATGATCGACCGAGAGACACACGTCGCGCCACGGGCGCGATCATGGATGGAGCACCGCTACGCGGAGCTGGCGACAGTCGAACTGGAGCTGTGGCTCGTCGTCCTCGCGACACTGACCCTCGACGTGATCCTGACGTACATCGGATTGCGGTCGGGGCTCGCCGAGGGGAACCCCATCATGGGGTATGCCTTCGAGCACGTTGGGTTCGCCATGCTGGGACTGGTGAAAGTCGTCGTCCTCGGAACCGCTGGACTCGCGCGTGAATTCCGGCCGGAGTACGGACCGATCATTCCGCTGGGGCTGGCGATTCCGTGGCTCTTTGCGTCGGTCGTCAACTACACGCTGCTCTTCTAGTCCGAATCGGCCGGCCCGCCACCGTCGTCGGGGCGCTTCTCGGCCAGCACTGTCCGCTCGAACGAACAGACGAGTGTTTCATCATCACGAAACACCTCGACGGCCATGGTGACGACGCCGCGCTCGCCGTCGCTGGTCTCGCGTTTGTCCGTGACGGTCGTCTCCGCGCGGAGCGTGTCACCGTGGAACACCGGTGCTGGATGCTCGACATCGTCGTAGCCGAGGTTCGCGACGATGGTCCCATCAGTGGTCTCGGGGATCGTCAGGCCGACCGCCAGCGATAGCGTGTACAGCCCGTTGACGATACGCTCACCGAAATCTGTCTCGGCAGCGAACGCCCCGTCGAGGTGGAGTGGCTGCTGATTCATCGTCATATCACAGAAGCGCTGATTGTCACTCTCGGAGACGGTCCGTCGGCGAGGGTGTGCGATAGTCTCGCCGACAACGAAGTCCTCGTAATACTTCCCTGCCATACGTGGCTTCTTCACACACCACCTACTTGGGGACTGGTGGTCCTCGAAATTAATGCATATTTCCTATTGGTGAATGCAAGGAGTAGCTATTTGTCGTCGTGGGTACCACAATGTGTCAACCAAATGAATGCGGAGGGGGATCGTCTCCGGGCATCGGTCGTCGAGTCGCTGCTAGACTCGGGAACGGCTCAGTCCGTCTTCGAAACCGGACTCGACGCGGTCGACGAGCGATTCGACGCCGATCGTTGTGCCGTCGCGCTCGCCGACGCAGACGGATTCGAACAGGTGGCACAGGTGGGGTCGCGTCGGTTCGATCCCCAGCGCTTCCCCGCCCACCAGCCGACTGATATCTGTTCGCTCGCCTACGAGAACGGGGAGAGTGTCTGTATCGACGACCGCACGGACTCGCAGTCGACCACCACAGTAGCCGAAGACGTTTCGACCGACCAGGAGTCAATCCGATCGCTCATCTGTGCCCCGATCGACGACCGAGGGATTCTGTTGGTCGAATCGACGGCAGTGGATGCCTTCACCGAGGCAGACCGCGAGTGGATCGAGCGACTCGGCCAGTACATTGGGGCAGCGCTGGCCGGGCTAGAGACGGCGACTAATCGACGCTATCGGGCCGATACCGACGACGGATCGGCCGAGGAGCGCCCGAGTGAGGAGGGCGCAGTCGCCGACGAATCGGGTGACGACGGACGCCTGTCCGAGCGAACCGACGGACCGCTTGCGTTCGTCCTCGAAGCGACGGGCACGACGCTGCTGGAAGTAGACCGCTCGTCGAGAACGATCTGGCTGTACGGACCGATCGACCAACCACTCGAATACGAGGTCGGAAAGCCGTACGACCTGGACACGGTCGTCGAGAGCTACGTCCACCGGGATGACCGCGAGGCGGTCACGCAATCGCTCTGTGAAATCACGGAGGGAGAAGGTCGTGCGAGCGAAATCGAGTATCGCATCACACCGGAGTCCGTGCAGGAACATCGCTGGATCAAGTCACAGGTGGCACTCACACCCGACGGCGAGCGTGTCGTCGGTTTCTCGACCGACATCACGGCCCGAAAACAGCGGGAAGAGCGCATCAAGGCGCTTCATCGGTACATGACGCGACTGATGCGAAGCGACTCACAGAGTGAGGTCGCATCCGTCGCCGTCGAGGCAGCGAGCGATGCCGTCGGCACGCCACTCAGCGGCGTCCACTTACACGACGGCGACGAGACGCTCGAAGCGACAGCGCTGAACGACCGGGCTGCCGACATCTTCGGTTCCGATCTCACCTACCGACGCCACAGCGACGATCCGGTCGATTCGTTCGTCTGGGAGACGTTCGAGCAGGAACGCCCCCTCGTCATCGAGGATACCTCGACGTTCGACCGACTCGAAGGGGCGGCGACAGTCGAGAGTGCGATCGTCTACCCGCTTGCGGACTACGGCGTGTTCATCACGAGTGCGCTCGGCCCACATGCGTTCGACGAGACGGACGTGGCGCTCGGAGACGTGCTCGCATCGAGCGTCGTCGCAGCCCTCGACCGAGTCGAGAAAGAACGACAGCTCAGAGCGAAGCGCGACGAACTCGAACACACGAACGAACAGCTCGAACAGTTCGTAAATATCGTCAGCCACGACCTCCAGAACCCGATGAACGTCGCGCTCGGGCGTGTCGAGTACGTTCGGGAACGCCTCGACGGCGGGTCGACCCACCTCGAAACAGCCGAGACCGCACTCGAACGCATGGAGGCGATCATCGACGAGACGCTCGTACTGGCGCGACAGGGCAACAGCGTCGACGCGACCACGCCGGTCGACATCGGCGCGACGGCTCGCCGATCCTGGCAGACCGTCGTGACCGACGCGGCGACGCTCGTCCTCGACGTGGACGCTGGAACGACGATCGATGCCGACCGAGAGCGTCTCGCACACGTGTTCGAGAACCTTTTTCGAAACGCGGTCGAACACAACGAGACGGACGTGACGGTCCGGGTCGGATCGCTCGACGACGGTAACGGGATCTACGTCGAGGACGACGGCGTGGGAATCCCACCCAGTGAGCGCGAACACGTCGTGGAAACCGGATACACGACCGACGAGGGCGGAACCGGGTTCGGACTCTCTCTGGTGGCGGAGATCGTGCAGGCCCACGGCTGGTCGCTCACCGTCACGGGCGGGACGGACGGGGGAGCGCGATTCGAGATTTCCGGGATCGCGTGACGGCGAGCGCGCCGTCGTAAGGGCTTTGATACCGAGTGTGCAAGGTCACACCGATGGACGGGCAACGTCGTCGAGCGGTCACCGATTCGTTCCGGCTCGCTGCCAACGGCGAGCGGTGGTTTCTCCTCGATCTCGTACTCGCAGTCGTCGGCTTCGTTGGGTGGGTCGGTGCGACCGGTGCACTGGCCGCACTGGGGGCACAGGAAATCGGTCTGACCCTCGCGGTCGAACCGGGGTCCAGCAGAACGATGGCGCTGCTGGCCGCCGCAGTCGTCGGATGGATCGTCGTTCCGGCAGTCGTTGGGACGTGGCGACTGCGCGACCGCGTGACCAACGTTTCGGGGAACGTCGAGAGCGCCTACCGCTTCGACGCGCCCGCCACGCTACTCGTGCCGCCCGCGGTACTGGTACTGCTCGCAGTTGTGGCGACGCTCGTCGCACCGTTACAGTGGCCCGCGCTCGCAGTTGCGTTTATCGCCGGCGCGTACCTCCTCGTCCGCACGACGGCCTACAGCTACCGTGTCTTCTCGTTTTCCTATCCCGGCATCGTCCACTTCGGATCGTTCCTGACCTTCCTGCTGTACGCAACGGCTGGCGTCGTCCAGTTGGCGGCCGTCGTCGATCAGCGAACGATGGTCGTCGACGCCATCGATCTCCTCGGTGTCCCTGTCGACGTGTACGGAACGGTCGGGACGGGACCGCTCGAAGTCCCGATCCTGTTGACCGCCGCTGGGGCCACACCGGTGGTCGTCGCGGTCTCGTACCTGCTCGTACAGTCACTGGTCGCAGTCTACGTCCGCCGAGCAGAGCCGACTGTCGACCGTGGTTCGTTGCGTGCGGGACAGCGAAACCCGTTCCAGCCCGCCGTCGCGAACGGGACCGGCGGACACGCGTCACGGTCCCGTTCCGGTCCGACGACGACCGGTCCGTCGAGCGAAGCGGACCACAGCGTCCCGGCGCACATACAGACGACACGTGCGTACGACCCCGACGGGACTGTCGAGGACCCGACAGGCGACAGCACCGACGGGGTCGGCCACGGCGACGAGCGCTGTCGGACGTGTGGCGTGGCGTTCACGCCCGACACAGCGGTTCGGTTCTGTCCGAACTGCGGGCAGCGCCTCGACGACGGATAGCCCGCGTCGTCGACACGACGGGAGAGAGAGAACTACCGATCCCTCGTGAGCGCCATGTGTGGCACGGTTCCACAAGGCGGAAAAATAATTTCTGGAATGCCAAAGACAGTACAACAGATTGCGAAAGTATTATCAGCGCCACGACCCTGATTTCGGTTGACCTAAGGACATACTATGGCAGTACTCGAAATCAACAACCTCCACGCAAAAGTGGCGGAAGACGGCGGTGAACGGATCCTTCGCGGCGTCGACCTCGAAGTCGAGTCGGGCGAGATCCACGCGCTGATGGGACCGAACGGATCGGGCAAGTCGACGACAGCCAAGATCATCGCCGGCCACCCCGCGTACGAGGTGACCGACGGTGAAGTGCTGATCCACCTCGAAGACGACGAGTTCGGCGACGATGTCGAGATCCCCGAGGACAAGCGCACGTGGGACCTCCTCGATCTCGAACCCAACGAGCGCGCCGCACTCGGTATCTTCCTCGCGTTCCAGTACCCCGCCGAGATCGAGGGTGTCACGATGGTGAACTTCCTGCGGACAGCGCTCAACGCCAAACTCGAAGAGCGCGAAGAACTCTTCGAGGACGAAGACGAGGAAGAAGCCGACGCCGAAGGCGGCGACACCAACGAGGACGCCGCTGGCTACGACACGTCACCGATGGAAGGCCCCGCCGACGAAGGCGAGGTCGGCGTCGCCGAGTTCCAGCAGCTCCTCAAAGAGAAGATGGAACAGCTCGATATGGACGAGAAGTTCGCCAACCGCTATCTCAACGCCGGCTTCTCCGGCGGGGAGAAGAAGCAAAACGAGGTCCTCCAGGCCGCGATCCTCGAACCGTCGGTCGCCGTCCTCGACGAGATCGACTCAGGGCTGGACATCGACCGCCTGCAGGACGTTTCCGAGGGTATCAACGCGCTGCGCGACGAGCAGGGCACCGGCATCCTCCAGATCACCCACTACCAGCGCATCCTCGACTACGTCGAACCCGATCACGTCCACGTGATGATCGACGGCGAGATCGCCAAATCCGGCGGCGCAGAGCTGGCAGAAGAGCTCGAAGACAAGGGCTACGACTGGGTTCGCGAGGAAGTCTACGAGGCCGCATGATACGGAAGTTGTAGACGTGTTCCCGGTCGATCGCACGATGTCGTGCGATCGATCCGGTACGGAACTACAACTTTCCGTATACGCCACAACCCACATAACCAGCAATCCCCAAGCCAAACACAACAAATCATGAGTTCAGATCAAGACCACCTCAAAGAAACCGACACTGAAGCCCGGTTCGAGTTCAAGAAGGAGGAAAAGTCCGCCTTCGAGACCGAGAAAGGTCTCACCGAGGAGACAGTCCGTCTCATCTCGGAAGACAAAGACGAACCGGAGTGGATGCTCGAGCGACGCCTTCGCGCGCTCGAACAGTTCCAGCAGATGCCGATGCCGACCGACTGGCCCGGCCAGCCAGACCTCTCGGAGGTCGACATCGACGAGATCGTTCCCTACATCCGACCCGACATCGAGACTCGCGGCGGCGCGGAGAACTGGGAAGACCTCCCCGAAGAGATTCAGGACACCTTCGACAAGCTCGGCATCCCGGAGGCCGAGAAGAACGCGCTCTCGGGCGTCGGTGCCCAGTACGAGTCCGAGATCGTCTACCAGAACATGCAAGAGCAGTGGGAGGAGAAGGGCGTCATCTTCTGTGACATGGACAAGGCCGTCCAGGAACACGAAGAGATCGTCAAAGAGCACTTCATGACCAAGTGCGTCCCGCCGAGCGACAACAAGTTCGCCGCGCTCCACGGGGCCATCTGGTCGGGCGGTTCCTTCGTCTACATCCCGGAGGACACCAGCGTCAACATGCCCGTGCAGGCGTACTTCCGGATGAACTCCGAAGGGATGGGGCAGTTCGAGCACACGCTCATCATCGCCGAGGACAACGCAGAAGTCCACTACATCGAAGGCTGTTCCGCACCGAAGTACTCTGCCTTTAACCTCCACAGCGGGGGCGTCGAGGTCTTCGTCGGCGAGAACGCCCACGTCCAGTACTCGACAGTCCAGAACTGGTCGAAAAACACCTACAACCTCAACACCAAGCGCGCCATCGTCGAGGAGGAAGGCACGATGGAGTGGGTGTCCGGTTCCATGGGATCGAAGGCGACGATGCTGTACCCCGCCACGATCCTCAAGGGCCCCGGCGCGACGGACAACCACATCACCATCGCCATGGCTGGCGAAGGCCAGAACATCGACACCGGCGCGAAGGTCTACCACAACGCGCCCGACACGAAATCGACCATCGAGTCGAAGTCGATCTCCAAAGACGGCGGCCGCACGAACTACCGTGGCCTCGTCCACATCTCCGACGGCGCCGAGGACTCCAGTACGTCCGTCGAGTGTGACGCGCTGATGTTCGACAACGAGTCGACCTCGGACACGATGCCGTACATGGAGATTCAGGAGAACAAGGTCGACGTGGCCCACGAAGCCACCGTCGGCAAGATCGGCGACGAGGACGTGTTCTATCTCCAGAGCCGCGGCCTGGACGACGACGACGCAAAGCAGATGATCGTCGCTGGCTTCATCGAACCGCTCACGGAAGAACTACCCATCGAGTACGCGGTCGAAATGAACCGGCTCATCGAACTCGAAATGGAGGGGAGCCTCGGGTAACCCCCGGATCTATCATGAGTACGCAGGTACACGCCAACCTTACGGAGGAGCAGGTAACGCAGATATCCGAGGAACTCGGGGAGCCAGAGTGGCTGCTCGAAACCCGTCTCGACGCGCTCTCGGCGCTGGGCGACCTCGACATGCCCGATGTCATCCGGACACCGGGTCGCGACTGGACGAACCTCGACGCGCTCGACTACGAGACGCTGGTCGACCCCCTCGACTGGGAGCAAGAGAAAGACCGCGTCGACGCCGACGGTGTCGACGTGCTCGCCTGGAGCGACGCGCTCGACGAACACGGTGACCTGATCGAGGAGCAGTTCGGTTCCGTCGTCGACCCCCAGCGCAACTATCTCACGGCGCTGTCGACGGCACTGTTCTCGGCCGGAACGGTCATCTACGTCCCCGAGGGCGTCGACGCCGAGGACGTGAAGATCCGAACGACGATGAACAGCCGTTCGCTGTTCAACTACACGCTCGTCGTCGCCGAGGAGTCGTCGTCCGTGACGATCCTGGAACGCCAGACGACCGGTGACAACGTCGAGGGCGACCAGTACTACTCCGGCGTCGTCGAAGTCGTCGGCGGCGAGAACAGCCACGTGCAGTACGGCGCGCTCCAGAACCTCGCGGAAGACACCTACAACTTCCAGGTCAAGCGCGGCCACGCTGCCGAGTACGGCACGGTCAACTGGATCGAAGGGAACATTGGCTCGCGTCTGACGAAGACCGACGTCGAGACGCGCCTGATCGGAGATTCCTCCGAGTCGAAGATCGTCGGCGCGTTCTTCGGCCACGAGGACCAGCACTTCGACATCGCGTCTCGGGTCTGGCACGAAGCCGAACACACGACGGCCGACCTCGTCACCCGCGGCGTCCTCGACGACGCCGCCCGCTCGGTGTACGAGGGCGTCCAGGACGTGGGTCGCGAAGCGTGGGACACCAGTTCCTACCAGCGCGAGAACACGCTGATGCTTTCGGACGAGAGCGAGGCCGACGCGTCGCCGAAGCTGATCATCAACAACCACGACACCGAAGCCTCCCACTCCGCAACGGTCGGGCAGGTCGACGCAGAGGACCTGTTCTACATGACCTCTCGCGGCGTGGACCCCGAGCGCGCGAAGAACATGCTCGTCGAAGGCTTCTTCGTCCCGGTCTTCGAGGAGATCGAAGTCGACGAACTCCGCGAGGACCTCGACGACCTCGTCGTCGAGCGACTCCAAGGCTAAGCAACGCCGGGCGACCGCTTTCTGTGTGTCCGTGTTTCGCTTTCGCGTGCGCATCCAAACAGCCGTAACAGTCCGTGAGCGCCCCGTCGCCCGTTGTGGATCGAGTTCGTAGAACAATAGGCTCGCGGCGAGTGGACGATCACAATGGTTAGTCCCACAACTCTATTGCCCGTATCATGAAACTGAGCTGTGCTTGATTGAAGCAAAAGTAGCTGTTTCATCAACGAACACCAGATCTGCCGTAACGATTTTACATGTGAAATGTGTGTGCATGGTTGGCATCACCGTCCGCATGGGATGGTCGAGAACGGACGTTCTCGGCTCCGAGATCGGGGGATGTCTGAGTCAACGATGAAACGGCGCAACTACCTCAAGTCGATCACCGCTGCAGCCGGCATCGCCGGCGTGCCCGGACTCGCATCGGCAGCAGATTGTAGCAGTGTCTCGGCGTGGGACGAGACGACACTGTACGAAGCAGGCGATCGAGTCCACCACCCCGACACTGATGGTATCGAAGCGCTCTGGGAAGCCGAACTGGACTCCCGAAACGCCGAACCGTCCCGTTCGAGTTCCTACTGGAACTACATCGGGGATTGTGGCAGTGGCGACAACGCCGGGCCGACGGCGTCGGTGTCGGTCTCGTCGACGACAGTGACGACGGGCGAGACCGTCGACGTCGACGGCTCGGGATCGTCGGATTCGGACGGGTCGATCAGCAGCTACGACTGGGACTTCGGCGACGGAGCAACCGCCACAGGCTCGACCGCCAGTCACAGCTATAGCTCGACCGGCGACTACACCGTGTCGCTGACTGTCACCGACGACGACGGTGCAACAGACTCCGCTTCCGTGACGATCACCGTCGAGTCGGACACGACCAACAGCGCACCGACGGCCGAGTTTACCACCGACATCAGCACGCCCGATCCGGGCGAATCGGTCACCTTCGACGCGAGCGATTCGAGTGACCCGGACGGGTCGATCTCGTCGTATAGCTGGGACTTCGGCGACGACACGACCGGCAGCGGCCAAAGTGTGAGTCACAGCTACTCCTCGTCGGGCGACTACACGGTGTCGCTGACGGTCACCGACGACGACCGCGCGACTGACAGTGCGTCGACGACCGTCTCGGTCTCCAGCGGGAATGCGGCACCCGACGCATCCTTTACCGTCTCGCCGTCCTCGCCGACGACCGGTGACTCGGTGACGTTCGACGCCGCCGATTCCTCGGACTCGGACGGGTCGATCAGTTCCTACGAGTGGGACTTTGGCGACGGATCGACGGCGACCGGTCAGTCTGTTACCCACAGTTACGACAGCACCGGTGATTACACGATCACCCTCACAGTCACCGACGACGATGGTGCGACCGACTCGAACGGGACGACCGTTTCCGTCTCGTCTGACTCCGGCGGTTCGGGCGGCGAGACCGAGTTCGCACCGTACAACTACGTGTTCACGCGACCCGAGAAGACGATGGTCGAACACGCAGAGCAGGCCGGCAACGAAGCCTTCACCGCGGCGTTCGTCCTCTCCGATGGGGACGGGAACGCGGCGTGGGGTGGCGAACCAGATCAGCAGATCGGCGATGCCGGTCTCGCGTCCGAGTTCCAGGCCTATCAGGATCAAGGCGGGACGATCATCATCTCGTTTGGCGGTGCAGTCGGAACGATGATCGCACAGGACACGACCGACATCGAGAAGATCAAAGCCGAGTACCAGTCCGTCATCGACACCTACGGCGTCACGCATCTGGACTTCGACATCGAATCCGTCGACGAAGCCGCCGTCGACCGTCGCAATCAGGCGCTTGCAGAGCTTCAGTCCGAGAATCCCGACGTGAAAGTGTCGTACACACTGCGCTGTCGGACGACCGGTCTGACCAGTCACGGCAAGTACGTCGTCGAGAGTGCCCGCGACAACGGCGTCGACCTCCAGTACGTCAACGTCATGACGATGAACTACGGCTGGGTCCGCCCGAGCGCGAGCACGGTCAAGGACTCCGCCAACGGCACTCACGAGGATCTCATGTCGATCTTCTCGGATCTCTCCTCGGAGGAAGCGTGGAGCATGGTCGGGATCACGCCGATGCTCGGCGAGAACAACGTCGGCGGCGAACACCGCCCCGCCGACGCCAGCAAAGTCGTCGATTTCGTCCAGAACAAGGGCGTCGGACTCGTCTCGTTCTGGTCGATCGATCGAGACAACGGTGGCTGTGCGGATGGGACCGTCTCTGGCACCTGTAGTGGAATCGAACAGGACAGCTACGAGTTCTCGAATATCTACAACGAAGTGCAGTAGGGATCGATCGGTCGACGCGTCGGCTGGGACGCGGTCGGCCGTTTCGCACTGACTCTCATCCGTTTCCGACGACCCGGTCACGGCCGTGACGGCCCACCACACGATCGCGACTGTCGATCAACGCCTCCGTGGTTCGGGAGTCGCACGTAACGAAACGGGCGACGAACCGAGTCGTACACGGTTGTGGATGGCAAATCCAGTCGACGACTGTGGGTCCGGCCCCAGTCGACCACGGCCCGCGTTCCCGCTACGGAAACAATCCCGATCCGGTGACCGGGGTATCATCATTGCCACGATGCCAGAGAGTGCCGAAAACAGATGTTTGAGGGCGAGAGACCGAGTATCACGCCACCAAATGTCATGAGGTGTGATGATACACGACAGGGGGTGGATGTAAAACCATTTCAAATTATAAAATGCTACAATAGTTCAGGACCGATCCATCGATATGTTTCTTATTAGTGTTTCCTAATTTTCGTTAATTTTTAGTACCTATAGGATCGAAATGTTGGCAGCGGTTGGGTGGATGAGCGTTGGGACGACACGAACCCGCGAGCCGATATCCATGGGTTCGGGATGTGTGATCCGACAGGGGCAAGCCAGCGTTCGACACCACCGCGACAAGAACAATGCAACGTCGTAATTACCTCAAGTCGCTTTCGGCGCTGGCCGGTCTGGCCGGCGTCTCGATTGGCACAGCACAGGAAGACTATCCGGAATACGATTCAAGCGCGACCTACACCGGTGGCGACCGAGTCGTCTACGAAGGATCGATCTGGGAAGCCCAGTGGTGGACGAAAGGAAAGGCACCGAGCGAAGGCGCAGCAGTCTGGGAGAAAATCGGACCTGCCGACGGAGGCGATGGCGGCTCCGACGGCGGCGACGACGGCGGCAGCAGCGACATCCCCGCGTGGGACTCCAGTGTCGCCTACAGCGGCGGAGACAAGGTCACCTACGACGGCTACGTCTGGGAAGCCGAATGGTGGACCAAGGGCACCGAACCCGCACAGAGCGAGAACGTCTGGACGCAGGTCCGCGCCGTCGACGACGGCAGCGACGACGGCGGTGACGACGGTGGCGACGACGGCGGAACGACCGAACTGGCCGCGAACCTCAGCGTCAGTTCGCAGTTCCCCGACGCCGACGCCTCGGTCGAGTTCGACGCTTCGGATTCGACCTCCCCGAGTTCGATCGAGAGCTACGAGTGGGACTTCGGTGACGGCTCCAGTGCAACGGGCGAGACGGTCACGCACTCGTTCGCACGCGGTCAGTACGACGTAACGCTGACCATCACGGACGCCGACGGCAACACGGCGACCGACTCGATCCAGATCACGGCTGGTCGACCACAGCTCGACGAGCAGCGCGTCGTCGCCTACTGGCGCCAGTGGGCACAGTACGACCGTGGGTACACCCCGGACATGATTCCCTACGACAACGTGACCCACGTTCAGTACGCCTTCCTCCGCCCGGAGAAGGATGGGTCGCTCGAATTCCTGCACGCAAACGGCGGACAGGACCTCTACGGCTCGCGCTTCATGCACAACGGCGACGCCGGAACCTTCTACGACGGCGAAATCGAGGACTGGCGCTCGGTCGGTGACAAGGCATTCAGCGCACAGGCCAAGCAGCGCGACGACACGAAGTTCGTCGCCTCCGTCGGTGGCTGGGGCGACTCCGAGTACTTCTCGCCGGTCGCACAGGACCCCGACAAGCGTGAGAAGTTCGCGCAGGACTGTGTCGAACTCGTCGAGAGCTACAACCTCGACGGCATCGACATCGACTGGGAGTACCCCGGCGGCGGTGGCTGTACGTCGGAATCGCCCGTCTGTGACATCGACAACATCTCCCAGGAGGGCGACCAGCAGAAGTTCACCCTCCTGATGCAGGAGATCCGCGACGCACTCGACAAGGCTGCCGAGGAAGACCCCGACCGCGACGAGCCGTACGAGCTGACGGCAGCGGTCGTCGCCGACGCAGAGAAGGCGAAGGGTCTCGAACACGAGAAGCTCTCGGAGTTCGTCGACTTCGTCAGCGTGATGACGTTCGACTTCCGCGGCATCTGGAGCGGTCACACCGCTCACCACTCGCCGCTGAAGCAGAACCCCGACAACCCAGAACCCAAAGCCGACACCTGGAACGCCTCCAGCGCACTCGCCTGGTGGGAAGATCAGGGCTGGGACCCCGAACAGCTCAACATGGCCGTGCCGTTCTACGGCCGTAGCTGGAGCGACGTGCAGGCACCCGACGGATCGGGTAACGGCACCGACGACGGTCTCTTCCAGCCCTTCAAGGGCGAGGACGAGGACGCCAGCGGTGACGGTTCCTACCCGAGCTTCGGTGACGGTGGGACCAATCTCGGCGGCATCTGGGAGTACTTCGACCTCGGCGGCGACGGCCGCCAGGGGAGCAACTCCCTCAACCTCGACAGCAGCGACTGGGAGACCTACTTCGACGAGAAGGCAGTCGCCTCCTGGAGCTACAACAAGAGCAAAGGGCTGATGATCAGTCACCCGACCGAGCAGTCCATCGAAGCGAAGATGAACTGGCTCTCACAGAGCAACTACGGCGGGACGATGCTGTGGTCGATCGGTGGCGACACCAAAGACGGCAAGCTCATCTCGACGCTCTGGAACGCGCTCAACGGATAACGCCAGCGGGTTCCGTTGGGATTTGCGGCGGCGACACGAGACGACGGGGGTAACGGACGTGTCGCCGCGGCAAACCCGCGAACGACTGAGAGCGGACGACAATGAATCGACGACGCCTCTGCCGGGGGAGAGTGACAGTAACCGAACAGGACCGTATACAGCTGTGTACGGCGACGGTTGCGACCGGCGATGCGATCACGGACGACATATAACGTATGAGAGAAACACGGCGCGACATGTTGCGGAAGGCATCGGCACTCTCAGCACTAGCGGTTGCTGGGGCAGGAACAGCGGCAGCTGCGGACTGCAGTAGCGTCAACGAATGGAGTTCGGGCACGGCCTACACCGGCGGCGATCAGGTCACCTTCGACGGCTCACTGTGGACCGCCGAGTGGTGGACCAAGGGCACCGAACCGTCCGAAAGTGCGAGCGTCTGGACGAAGGAAGGGTCCTGTGGCGGCTCCGGTGGCGACTCCGGAAGCGGCGTCGACTGTAGTTCGGTCTCGGCGTGGGATTCGAGCGTCGCCTACACCGGCGGCGATCAGGTCACCTTCGACGGCTCTCTGTGGACCGCCGAGTGGTGGACCAAGGGCACCGAACCGGCCGAGAGTGAGAACGTCTGGACGCTCGAAGGAGCGTGTGGCGACGGTGGCGGCGGCGACGACGGCGGCGACGATGGCGGCGACGAGAATCAGTCGCCCGACGCTTCGTTCACTGTTTCGCCGTCCTCCCCGGAACCCGGCGAGGAAGTCACGCTCGATGCCAGCGGTTCGTCGGACCCCGACGGTGACTCGCTGTCCTACGAGTGGGACATCGAGACCGTCGGCACCGTCGAGGGTGCGGTAAACACGCTCACGCTCGACGGCGGCGACTACGAAGTCACGCTGACCGTCACTGACGCGGACGGCGCATCCAGTTCGGTCACCGAGACGCTGACCGTCGCCGAGGCCCCGGACGGTCCCAGCGACGAGTTCAAAGTCATCGGTTACTACCCCGGCTGGAAGGCCACGCCGGAGTACGACTACTATCCCGAGGACATTCCCTTCGACAAGGTCACCCACGTGCAGTACGCGTTCCTCGGTGTCGACGCCGAGAACAGCGTCCCGACGATCATGAGCGATCAGGACCGAAAGAACCTGGAACGCTTCAAGGAACTCAAGGACGGAGCCGCATCCGACACCAAGATCACCCTCTCGATCGGTGGCTGGGCGGACTCGACGGGCTTCTCCGAGATCGCCATGAACGAAGGCAGCAGGCAGTCCTTCGCCGACCGATGTGTCGAGATCCTCCGGAAGTACAACCTCGACGGCATCGACATCGACTGGGAACACCCCGGCAGTTCACAGGGCAAGTGCCAGTGCGGGAGCAACAAGGACTACGAGAACCACGTCACGCTGTTGCAGGCACTGCGTGACACGCTCGATGCGGCCGGTCAGGAAGACGGCAAGCACTACGAGCTGTCGGTCGCCAACGGTGGTTCCGACTGGAACGCCGGTGGCCTGCGTCACGGTGAGATCGGCGAAATCTGTGACTTCGCATCCATCATGGCCTACGACTTCACCGGCTCGTGGATGGACGTCGTCGGTCAGAACGCGCCGCTGTACGGTGACGCACACCCGACCGAGAACAGCCAGTACGGCGAGACCTACAACGCCCAGTACTTCGTCGAGTACTCCGTCGACAAGCTCTACGCCGGCGATCACGGCGAGACGGGCTACTGGCCCGGCCAGTGGGAGTACCCACCCGCAGAGCCTGCTGAGTACGACGAACTCGTCCTCGGGCTGCCGTTCTACGGCCGTGGCTTCAACGGCACTGAGATGTACGGCAGTTACAGCGGTCTCCCGAAGGGGACGTGGCACGACCAGCTCGAAGACGGTGCGGACCCGACGGGTGCGTTCGACTTCGGTGACCTCGAAGAGAACTTCGAGGGTGCCGACGGCTGGACGAAAAAGCGCCACGATCCCGGCGCTGTGCCGTACATCGTCAACGAAGACGAAGAGACGATCATCAGCTACGACGACGAACAGGCCATCGAAGAGAAGGTCAAGTTCGCCAAAGAGCGTGGCATGCAGGGTGTCATGTTCTGGGAACTCTCCCAGGACTGGAACCAGACGCTGCTCGACGCGATCAACCGCACGGCCTAAACCGGCTCGCTGACGCTCTCACTTTTTTCGGACCGGCGTCTTCCAAGCGCTCTACAGATAACACTGACAGAGACGCGGAACGGCTTAGGTAAGGCATCGACACTCGGGGCGAACAACAAGCCTCGGCCTGCGCTCGTCGTGGGCGCTGGACAGGTCCTGCGCTGCAGAACAGGCCAGTACCGTCTCCAGTTTCGAACCGAACGACACCATTCCCTGTCGCCCTCCCGATCGCACAGCGGGTGAACGGGGGATTCGATCAGCGACGTGTTTTTTCGGCCGTTCGTCCGGGAGCCAGCACTCGCTAGGGAACCGCTTAAGTCGCCACCTCCCCCAGAAACGACTATGATCGAACTGACGCACGACCGAGGGGGGCGGTGTCCGTGAGCCTCCAGCGACCGGTCGGCTCCGACCACCAGCTCGCACGGCTCCTCCAGATCGGGGTCGTTCTCGAAGAGGTCGTCGAGGCCCGAGCCGACAAACACGCCAGCGTGTCAGAAGACCTCGACACAGCGGTCGTCGAGCTACTCGAAGACGCCGCTGTCGAGTCAGCCCAGCACCGGAAAGAACTCGAAGCACTCATCGACAAACTCGACGCCGAGACGGTGCCGTTCGACGAGATCAAGGCGCTCGTCGAGGCACAGTACGAGGCCGACGAAGCGTTCGATGGCGTCCTCTACGACCAACTGTGCAACGAAGAGACCGCGTACAAGTTCTACGACGACTTGCTTGGCGCGATCGAGGCCTCAGACATCGAGTTCGGTATCGACCGAGAGGAACTGGTCTCGACGCTCGAACGGATTCGCGAGGAGGAGGCAGCAGGTGCCGAGGAAGTGACCGAACTGATGGAGGAACGAGAATGAACGGAGTCCGAACGGAGGGATGCACGTGAACACCGCGAACCAATATCTCAAAGCAATTTACCTCGTCCAGCAACAGGAAGACGGCCCCGCTTCGACCGGCGACGTCGCCGACATGCTCGAAGTCAGCCCCGCTAGCGCAAACGAGATGATCGGGAAGCTCGACGATCAGGGCCTGCTCGACCACGAGAAGTACAAGGGTGTCGACCTCACCGACGAGGGTATCCACCGCGCCCGGGAAGCACTGCAGAACTACTGTATCATCGAACGCTTCCTGCTGGAAGTGCTGGAAGTCGAGGAGTTTCGCGCCGAAGCCAAGCAGCTCGAAGGCGTCATCGACGAGACTGTCGCGGAACGACTCGACACCATCATCGACCGCGCACCCCAGTGCCCGGACTGTTTCGACGCCGAAGACGACGTCTGTGGGCTAGTCGAACTCGAAGTCGAAGCCTCGGACTGAGACGGTCGTTCCCGGCTGTTGGGCACCCCAGCACGTACGGATGGGAACGACTGACGACGACGGAGACAAAGGCAATTCTATTAAACACCCGCCAGCAATATCGAACTGCAGTCCCGTGGTGTAGTGGCCAATCATATGGGCCTTTGGAACGGCGCACTCCGCTGGGTTCGCCGTGAAGTCAGCCCATGACGGCGGTTCGAATCCGCCCGGGACTATTCTGCGCGAACGTCGTGAGCGCGAATAGTCACAACGAGGGTTCGAAACAGGGAACGGAGTATCGCGAAGTGACCGCGGTTCGAATCCGCCCGGGACTACTTTTGCCGCGAGCAATCCCGCGAGCGGCAAATACGTTCAGCGGATTCGAAGCAGAAGACGAGCGGATTCGAGTCTTCGCGGTTCGAATCCGCCCGGGACTATTCTGCTGTGAACAAACTCGTGACGAGCGAACTGGCGTCGTTCGGGCATCGAGCGAAGTGGTTCTCCCAGTGACTGAAAACGTTCGGCCCGGTTTTTATAAAGCGGGTTCGAATATTCAGGCATGATTACGCGAGCGTCCATCTTCGGTGGTTTCGTCGCATCGGTCGTCGTTGCCCACTCGTCTGTGGAGACGATCGTGACCGATACGATCCTCGGGGTCACGATCGCGATTGCGCTGTTCGTCCTCTATTATGCGCTGGTGTTACGCAGGGCAGGAGAACACCGATGAGAGGTCGGCGGTAGCGTCCGAGGGGTTAGAGGTACGCGCTGTCCCATCGAGTCGGTTTACGAGCGTTCCCGCAGTGGTCGCACTCGATGCGGCCCATCGCATCCATCGCGTTGGCGAGGGTCCCGCAGTTCGCACAGTAGTACCCGAAGCGGTCGTCGCTAGACTCGTCGGCATAGACGAGGTGGAATGCATCGGCCGACCCGCGTTCGGTCGCGTCGTGGTCGATAAAGACGCGCCTGCCGTCTGCCTCGACCGGTTCGCGACCGCTCGGATGAGCCTCGACGTAACGGTTTTCGACGTAGTTCCGGCCGGCGATCTCGACGGATTCTTCACCGGCTTTCTGGTAGCCAAGCGCCTGATAGAACGCGTTCCCGTCGGCGTTGTCCGCGAGGACGCGGCCGTGGACCCGGTCCGCACCGAGATCATCGAGGGCATCACGCGTCGCTTCGAACAACGACGAACCGATCTCGCGGCCGCGATAGGCTGGATCGACGTGTAACCACAGGAGCGTGCCGATTCCCTCGCCGGCGAGCGTGCTTTCGGAGAATCCGACGACCTGCCCGCCCTCGTCGGCGACCAACAGCACGTGGGCCTCGTCGTCGAGGGTCTCAGCAAGCCGGTCTTCGCCGTACCACTCTTCGATCGCACTCGTGATGGCCTGTGGTCCCAGCGAGTACGAGGCCTGTAGCGATCGTCTGGCAACGTCACGGATCGCGGGCTTGTCGGCTGATTCGGCCGATCGAAGATCCATACGGATTAGTTTGGGTCCATTTGACATAAATGTCCGCTCGTCGGCGTCACACGAGCGAACAGCGAGGAACGCCCAGAAACGGCCTTGAATCGTCAAAGGGCCATAATACAGACCCAAGTGTTATATTCAATGCGAAAAAACGCTTATTAGTGTCCATACATTCATCTTGAAATGGCGGAGGTGCCCAGATAACAAACATTCGCGACAATCGGAACACGATTCAACAGAGAAGCCGTTACTTCACCTCACAGAAGTTTCAAATCTGACATGAGATTCTGCGTCGGTACCCTTCCCACGGGACGACGGTCTCGACCGCACACAACCACCGCTCAACCATGACCGGTCGAAACCGTCGACCCCGAACCGACCTTTACTGGGGCGACGCACCCTGCACGTGACGAGAGTCTCGACTGTCGACCGTTGTGACCGGCAGAAGACGCTCGTCACGGTCGCTGTCGGGCCGTTTCGGCGCGGGGGACGAAGAATGATCATCGGTCGGGAAAGCGTTGGGGGTGTCGTAACGCTAAAGAACCGAACGGACCTTTTTGTACGTAAGATGAACAACGAATCGCGACGATGGAGGTGCTGCTGTGGGCGTCGAAATCCGTGAGTCGCCAGTCTCGGACGCGGAGTTCGATGCGATGCGGGAGTTCGTCCACGATTATCTCGCTGCGAGTGTCGAAAACGAGGACGAAGGCGGACGAATGCGGTGGTATCCCTGGCACTCGGCCGAGTATCGCTTCAATCACATCCTGAACGTCGTCGATCTGTCGACCGAGATCGCACGACAGGAGGGCGCGAACATCGACGTGACGCGCGTGGCAGCCCTGTTTCACGACATCGCGAAACTGGAGGCCGAACAGGACGTGCACGCGGAAGTCGGTGCTCAGATCGCACGTGAGTACCTCCTGAGTCACGGCGACTACCCCGAATCGTTCGTCGAACAGGTGTGTACTGCGGTCCGGGATCACTCCTATCAGGACGACCTGACGGATCTGCCACTGGAGACGCAGTGTCTCATCGAGGCCGACGTACTCGACAAGGTCGGTGCCAACGGGACCGCACTGATGCTGTTGCGCATGGGCTACGAATCGCGGTCACACATGGACGCCGCAGAGATGGTCGGGCGCGTTATCGAGCGCGGCGAGGACGCCCGCGACCGCATCGAGAGCGAGACGGCGGAGGCGCTGATCCATCGACGGCTCAAGCGTGCTCGCTGGTTCCAGGAGTGGCTCGAAATGGAGATCGCCGAGATGAACGGTGAGACTGCCATCGACGACGTCGCGACCGGTGTCGGTGGCGACGACTAGAGTCGCCCGACCGCGTCGATCACGAAGAGCACGCCGAAGCAGCCAAGCACGAGCGCAGAGAGCCACGCCACGATCGGTGCGAAGGCATCGATACGCCGTCGTGCAGTGACCAGTGTCGCCGGAAAGCCGGTGATCCAGAGTACAATCCCGCCGAACAGGCCACCGATCAACGTCGGATCCCCCGTTCTGACGACGACAGTCCCAGCCAGTCGCGGACCCACCAGTGGAAGCGGCCCCAGCACGTCCAGTCGTCCGGGTTCGAGTAGCCCGACCCCAACCGTGAGCCAGAAGACGATCTGGTAGGGGTTGGTCAGTGCCAGCAAGAACGCCTTCTGAAATCCGTTCCCGGTCTCGTCGGTCTGTGCAGACTCCGAGACGAACGACTGGGCATCGCGGACGGCACCGACTGCGAAGTACAGCATCAACACGCCGCCGACGACAAGTAACGCGGTCTTGACGGCGGGTTCTCGCTGGACGAGTGCGACGAGACCGACGAGTGCCAGCACGAAGAAACACGCGTCTGCGATCATCGCACCGAGACCGGCCCGAAAGCCCGCGAACCACCCGCGGGCGACACTCTCCTCGGCGATGATCGCGTTCATCGGTCCCGGTGGTGCTGCGAGCGCGAGTCCAAACAGCATGCCACCGACGAACGTCGTGACCACTCCCATAGTCGAGCGTCGTCACCGCGTGCCTTAATCGAACGGAACTCGCGGCGCTGGGCGACTGAGAAAACAGAGAGAAACGTGGCCGAATTAGAGCTTGCCGGCCTTCTGGAGCTTCATCAGGTCCTCGGTGTCGAGGGTCTCGCCTTCCTTGAACTTCTGGTAGATCTCCTCGGCCTCTTCCTTGGCGGCTTCCTGCTTTTCCTCGCGCTTGGAGCGTTCCTGGGCTTCCTCTTTCTTGTCCAGTTCGCGCAGGCGCTTCTGGACACGCACGAAGTCCTCGTGGTGCTGGTCGGCGGCTTCCTGGGCCTCGACGAACTTCTCGTGCATCTCGTCGGCCTCGTCACGGATGTCGTCGGCCTCGCGATAGGCCTCGATCATCTCGTTGTGGTGCTTCTGGGCCTCGTCGGCGAGTTCGGTCACCTTCTGGTGGTGCTGGCTAGCCTCCGATCGGACTTCCTCGGCCTCCTCTTTGAGACCGTCGAGGTCCTCAGTCTGGTCGAGCTTCTCTTTCTTACTGGAGAGCTTGTCGCGCTTCTCTTCGATTTTCTCGATGAGTTCGCGCTCGTCTTCGCTGGAGAGGACCTCGGTCTGCTGTTTGAATTCGAGATCTTCGATCTCGGATTCGAGTTCCTCGATCGACTTGCCCTCGTCGAGCTCCATCTCGTTTTTGAGGTTGTCGACCTTGTCGAACAGCTCGTTTGCCTCGGCGTTGAGCTCGTTGCGCTGCTCTTTGTGTTCCTGGACCTGCTCGTTGAGCTCGTCGCGCTTCTCGCGGTGCTCCTGTGCCTCGTCGACCTTCTCACGCGTCTTCGCGTTGAGGTCGTCGCGATCAGAGGCGCGCTCGGAGGCCATCTGGTTGAGCTCGTTTCGCCGATCTCGAAGCTGTCCAGCGAGCTTGATAAGCTCGCCTTTGGACTTGTTTTCGAGATCTTCGTCTGTGACTTCTACGTTCTTCGATTGTTCGATAGAATCTGCCATTGTTAGTAATCCTCGATGCCATGTCCGCCACGACGCTGGGCAGTCGACTCCCTCACGATGATGGGCTGCCACCGATAACAAAGGTTCCCTGTCATGCTGGGCGTAATGCGATACTGCCTGAACGTCGAAGACGTTCTGGTGACTACACATTTGGGGGGATGTGGTTTAAATATTGTGGTACACCAAGTACCGTGCTTGGCACTCACAAGGC
Organism: Halomicrobium sp. HArcht3-1; assembly: GCF_058933345.1. Lineage (NCBI taxonomy): Archaea > Methanobacteriati > Methanobacteriota > Halobacteria > Halobacteriales > Haloarculaceae > Halomicrobium > Halomicrobium sp. HArcht3-1. The sequence goes on from NZ_JBZYDM010000026.1 coordinate 26,794, forward strand.
CTCCTTCCCCCGTTGGGAGACAGTAACACGGATTCGAAGTAACTTAAATGGAGTAGTGGTTCTGGGCGACCGAGCCGTCGATAGCCACGGCGAGTGTCACGTCGGTGCCGCTGGTCAGCGACACCGTCGAGACGGTCTGTCGGTCGAACGGGTCGATCTCGATCTGGGTCTGTTCGCGTTCGCCCCCAATGTCCCATTCGACAGTCGCGGTCCCGCCAGTCGGTCGGTCGTGGATCAAGACGACTTCGCTGTCTCCGGGCGTCGGGTCGCCCAGTACGACCTGTGTCGGCTCGAAGGCACCACTGAGACGGTCGAAGGCGGCTTTCGGTGTCCCGTCGTTCGCGAGAATCCCCATGCCGGCATCGCCCACGTCACGGAGCGCGTATAGCGCGAGGACGTTCGACCCGCGTCGACGCAATCGCTCCGTGACGGACCCGACCACGTCCGCCTGTCGGGCCTGTGACTCGTCGACCCCGCCGTCGACACGTGCGGCGTGGCGAGTCTCGTCGAAGTCCGCCAGTTCGGTCGGCGAAGTCGTCGCGAGGGCACCCGCGCCAAACTCCGCGATCACCTCACCCAGACCGTATCTGTCACAGACCCAGTCCGTGTCGTCTGACTCACCAAAGCGCCAGCCGGGATACAGCGTTGCTGCGTCGGGATCGATACCGGCCGGTCCGACGACGGGGAACGTGGGGACCTCCGAGACGGTCTCGGCGACGGTCTCGGCTGGGCCGTGATCGTAGCTGGCGCGCCAGGCCCGCCAGCGGAAGCGAAGGCGGTCGAGAACGCCCGATCCCAGTCCGTCAGCGTAGTCCGGGATCGGGTCGTCGTGGACGGTGGCAGCGGCGAGGCTCGGATGGTTCCGCCGGGATCGAATCAGCCGGGCCAGCAGGTCGCCCCCTCGGTCGGGATCGAACTCGCCCGGACCGGTCAGCGGGAGGTCCTGCCAGACGAGTACCCCGAGTTCGTCGCAGGCGTCGTACACCGCGGGTGAGAGAGCGTGGGCGTGTGCCCGCACGAGGTTCGCGTTGGCGTCGATCGCTCGCTGGACATCTTCGGGTGACCCGTCGAGCAGATTGACGCCCCGTGCAGCGACCCGCTGGCCGTTGATCACGAGCCCGTCCTCGCCGTACTCGATCGACCGCAGGCCAGTTTCGGTCGTCCGTTCGGCATCGCCGATCTTCGCCCGAACGGCGTAACGTGGCTGGCCCCCAACGTCGTGGGGCCACCACAGCGACGGGTCCCGCACGTCGATCTCGTGGGTGATCGTCGCCGTGCCGGCGTCGGTGTCGACCCGCGCCCGGTTCATCATCCCGCCGCCGCGAACGTCGCCGGTCGGCCGCAGGGACAGTGTCAGGCGGTCGTCGAGTGGTTCGTCGGTGACGACGGTCGCCTCGATGGCGACGGCTGCCGACTCGCCGTCGACACGTGGGGCGACGTTCAGCTCCGCGACGTATGGATCGGGATGAGTTTCGAGACGAGCGTCCCACCAGATACCCGGCACGCTGGCCTCGGCTGGCACCCGGTCGGTATCGTGGAGACCGCCAAAGCGATCGGCTGGCTTGCGACACTCGACGACGAGGTCGTTGTCCTCGGCCACCGACAGCGGCACTCGAAGCGGTTCGAAGTAGGCGTCGTGGTCGGCGACCTGTTCACCGTTCAACCATACGCGCGCCCGTGAGTACACGCCATCGAGAACGAGGACCGCGTGGTCGTCGTCACCGTCACGCGGGTCGGTGAACGAGGTTCGGTACGCGACCGCGTCCGCACCGGCGAAGTCGGCGGGTCGGCCCGGAACGTCGATCGACTGCCACGACGCTGCTGTCGGCGGCTCCTCCCCCGGTTCGACCGCCGCAGCGCTCCACTCCAGCGACATGCTACATCCGGCGTCCCCCGTCGGCATATCCTTTACCCTCGTCTCCGGACCACTTTCACTTTCACTCCGGGGTTTGCGGGGCTTAAGGTGGGTGGCAGACGACCGATCGAGTATGATCGAAGAACTCACCACGGGCACCCGAACGTGCGAGGCAACGGGCTGTGACCGATCACTACCGAGCGAGCCAGCCATCGTCTTCGAGACTGCCGCCGGACGACAGTTGGCGTACGAGTGTGTCTGTGGAGCGGTAACAGTGACCGTCGCTCGCCCCGAGTCGACTCGCTGAAGTGGACTGCCGAGTAGTGGCCGCTATGGACGAAGTCGTACGCGCACGCGGACACGAGCACGTCAGCGCCGAGCACGCGAGTACGCTGGAAGTGACGAGCGACGATTTCCTCACGCCGGCGGGAGACTGCATTCTCGCCATCGAGGCCGACCGGGTGCCGTCGGACTTCGACGACGCGTTCGTCGAGGCGTGCCGGGACGGCGACGCGACGATCACGCTGACGATCGAAGCCGGCGGATACACCCAGACGGTCGCCGGCAGCGGCCATCCCGATCTGACCTTCGAGGGCGACCGGAGTCACGTCTGTCGGACCAGCGAGTACGTCGACGACCGGACCGTGATGGTCGAGGCAGACGGGGCGGCGACCGACGTGAACCGCGACCTCGTGGCGGCACTGGCCGAGGGAGCAGCTGCGACGTTCACGTTCACCGTCGACGCCTGACGAGTGACGCCGGGTGCTTTTGTCGATCGATAGCCAAGGAACGGTCATGAGCGACGACCCGGAGCCAGCCGAGAACATCAGCGGCGGGGCCAGCGGTGGAGGGACGCCGGCGACGTTCGACCCGGCGACGGCGTCGACGCGGGCCGAAGCCGTGATCGATCGTCTCGGCGACCTGTACTGGACCAAGACCTACGGCGGGCGCGACGCCTTCGAGTGTCTCGTTCGCACGATCCTCTCACAGAACACCTCGGACACGGCCAGCCAGCCGGCACACGACTCGCTGATGGCACGCTACGGGGAGCGAGAGACGGACCTCGTCGAAGCCCTCGCCACCGCCGACCAGCAACGCCTCGCCGAGACCATCGAATCAGCGGGCCTGTACAACCAGAAATCGGAGACGATCGTCCGACTCGCCGGCCAGATCCGCGCGGAGTACGGCTCTGCCCGGGGCTTCGACGACTTCGTGAAGAACGAGGCTCCCGGCGACGTTCGCGACCGGCTGCTGGAGATGAACGGCGTCGGCCCGAAGACCGCCGACTGCGTGCTCCTCTTTGCCGGTGGCCGCGCTGGCGTCTTCCCCGTCGATACACACGTCCATCGCATCGCCCGCCGGATGGGACTCGCTCCCGCCGACGCCGACCACGAGGGCGTGCGGGAAGCCCTCGAAGCGGCGATCCCGGCCGAGAAGTGTGGCTTCGGCCACACCGCGATGATTCAGTTCGGTCGTGAGTACTGCCGGGCACGCAAGCTGGCGTGTCTCGACGATCCCGAAGCCTGCCCGCTGGCCGATCAGTGCGAGCAGGTCGGCGTCGACGTGGTGACTGGCGAGGTCGTCGATCCGAAAGAAAGGCTCGGGTAGGACTGCCTTACGCCTCGACAGCGTCGTCGATGCGGTCGAACTGCTCGTCGGTCAGTGCCACGTCGACGGCGTCGAGGTTCTCGTCGAGCTGGTCGACGGTGCGCGCACCGACGATCGGCACGCAGGTGAAGCGTTCGTGGTCCATCAGCCAGCGCAGCGAGACCTGTGCCGGGGTGGCGTCGGCCTCGTCGGCGACGGCACGCACTTCGTCGAGCACGTCCCAGGCCTGGTCTGTGAGGTACCAGTCCTCGAAGTGGTCGTCGATGTCACCGCGAGAGCCGTCGGGTGACTCGACCTCGCCGTCGCCGACGCGCTCGTACTTGCCCGTGAGGAAACCGCCGTGCAGCGGTGAGTACGGGCATACCGCCAGATCCTGATCGGCGCACACGTCGAGATAGTCGGCGACGGGGTCGCGATAGGTCGCCGAATACTGTGGCTGGGTGACAGTGAAGGCCTCGTAGTTGTTCACGTCGGCCTCCCACAGCGCCTTCGTGAGCTTCCAGGCCTCACACGTCGAGATGCCTACGTAGTGAACTTTGCCCTGACTGACGAGGTCGTCGAGCGCCCGCAGCGTGTGTTCGGGTGGTGTCTCGTCGTCGAACCGGTGACAGTAGAGGATGTCGAGGTAGTCCGTGCCAAGCCGCTCCAGCGAGCCTTCGACCTCCGCTTTGACGTTCTTCTTCGAGAGGTTCTCCTGAAAGCGCGAGACCTGCGACCAGTAGCACTTCGAGGCGATCACGAAGTCCTCCCGGTCTCGGTCTTCGAGCCACTCGCCGATCCACGTCTCCGAACGCCCCTGCCCGTAGCCGTTGGCGGTGTCGATGAAGTTCCCACCGCGTTCGGCGAACGCGTCGAGAAGTTCGTGTGCGTCCGCACGGTCTGTCTCCATCACGCCGCTGTCTTCGTGTTCCAGGCCGAAACGCCACGTACCCAGACAGATCGGTGAGACTTGCAGTCCGGTGGAGCCGAGTGTCGTGTACTCCATGTGTTGTACACGAGTATGGAGCCAAATAAAACGTGGTGTATAGAAGATTACTCGTCAGATGGCTTCGGGACCAAAATGCGTCGGATGGAGTCCAGAGATGGAATTTTCTGTGTCTGATCGAACAGTAGATCAGAAAATAATTTCAATTTTCCTATACAGTGATTGCGACTACACCAACTGTTGTGCGACCCGGTCGGACAGTTACGACCCGAGGTGTCGGCGCTGTTCGACCGCCGCCTCGACGTGGATTCCCTCGTCGAAGTCCCGGCCTGCGACCGAGCGTGCAAACTCCTCGTAGCCGATGATCTCGATGGTGCGCGTGTAGACCGTGTACTCCCACGACTCGAAGCGGCCGCCGCTCGGTCCGAGCGTCTTCGACTGGGGCACCCGGATGTGGTCCGGTGGCTGTGGGTGTGGTCCCTTGAGTTCCGCGCCTTTGCGCTCTGCCTGTGCTTTGATCTCGTCGACGATGCTGTCGAGCCGTCGCCGGTCCCCGCTCTCCAGCGTGAGTTTCGTAACGAAGGGCATCCTTGCCAGTGGTGTCGGCAAGCGTCTTGAAAAGGACTCGCTTTCGTCCCCGCCGATCCGTCTGAGTGACCGATCAGACCTCGGACAGTGCGTCGTAGCTGTCCCAGCACGCACAGTCGAGGTCGTCGAGCGACGTGACCTCGTCGGGCAGGTCCGACAGCGGCATCCAGTCGCTCTCTTGCTTCTCACAGTCGTCGTCGTGGACTGAGAAGTCGTCGGCCGACATATACGGCATACACATCCGCTAGGACGAGAACAGCAAAACGTTACTGGATCACGGCAGATACTGCGCCGTGCTGGATCGGAGCAGACGGGCTGTCAGGAATCTGTTGTATCCGTCCAGTACCGGTGGCAAGATCGGATCACGGTGGCAGTGTCGGCGCAGTCGCTCCGATATGCTCTTAAGTAGTGATCGTGTATGCTCTGGCAATGATCGAGGCCACGAGCGCGGGAGCCATCCTCTTTCGCGATACGCGTGGCCGGCGGGAGTACCTGCTGCTCAAGAGCAGACCCGGCGACTGGGAATTTCCCAAGGGCGGGGTCGAAGGCGAAGAGGAGCTACAACAGACCGCCATCCGCGAAGTGAAAGAGGAGGCCGGAATCGGTGATTTCCGGCTCTTAGATGGCTTTCGCGAAGACTACGACTACGTCTTCGAGGCGAACGGGAACACCATCCACAAGACGGTGCACCTGTTTATAGCCAAATCGTTCGAAGCGTCGGCTGAACTGTCCAACGAACACCGCGACCTGCAGTGGCGCGACTACGACCAGGCGATCAACACCGTCACACAGGACGGCCCCCGCGAGATTCTCGAAGAGGCACACGAGTTCCTCGACGAAGAACTCGAAGAGTGACGACAACCATATCGTCGGCGATCGACCGAGGAGCGACAGCACTGTGGTGTGTGGTGATCGATCCTCGCCGAAAAAGAGCGTCACCAGTGATGAGAGTGGCGACCGTTGTCATACTACCGGCTGTAAATCTGTGAACGATTTCGCCACCCGGGGTGGCGAAGATCTTCACGAAGTGACAGCCGGCAGTATCAGGCCTGCTTGACCACGACAGTACTCGCTGCGAGGTCACCGAGTCGCTGTTTGTCATCGGACAGAAGCATGACGACTGCGCCGACCAGGTACAGCGTCGGCAGCGCGTCGACGACACGAAGGACGTTTCGGATGATCGAGTCGACCCAGCCGATGTCCGAGTTGTCGTCTTTTTTGACGACGAGCCCCAGAGCTTTCTTCCCGAGCGTGTAGCCAAACACGGCCTCCATCACGAAGAAATAGCCGATGACAAAGACGAAGCTGAGCAACTGTAAGACCGCGATAAGGCCGAACGCCGGATTCGTTCCTGGTCCCGAGGACGATCCGAGACCGAGGACGAACAGGGGAACGACGAGTAGTAATGCGACGACGAGACCCATGAGGAGTCCATCGATCAGGAGTGCACCGAAACGGGAACCGAGACCGGCTTTGTTGTCGAGGTTACCACTTGGATGGGATTGCATACAGTAGGGGTCAAATTGGGAGTAAAATAAAGATATAGGGTCGAGAGACAGTCCAACCGACAGAGTCGTTGCTTCGAGGTCGGCTTCGACGTTTCACCGTGGCGGAACCGACTTGTCGGAGGGTCTCGGAGAGTCGTTCGATGGGGACCACGACCGACTCCGAGTTCGCCTTCGAACTGCGGGTGTGCCAGTGGGCAGAGCGAGCGTGGCCGCCCGACGGCGAGCGAGATCGTCCGATCATCGTCGCCCGACAGCTGGGCGTCAAGCGACGGCGTTGGGACACCATCGTCGTCGAGTGCGATCCCGAGGGTCTCCAGCAGCGAGCGGCGTTCGGTCGGGCACACTTCGACGCCGACCTCCTGCACGTCGTCCGACACGCGCCGGCAGAGTGGACCTACTACCGCGATGCCCTGCCGGATCCGGGCTACTCGTGGCGCTACGTTCGCGAGGCGATCCACACCGCGGCCGACAGGGAGATTCTGGACAGTCGCAAGCGCGGCAATCGAATCGAGATACGTAGGCGGGACGCGTACCCGGAGTGGGTCGAGCGGATCGTCGCCATCGAGAACAAACCCGATCTGGACGCGAGCGCGGCCCGGACGCTCGCGCCACAGCTCGAACGCGACGTTGCACTTGGGCTGGCAGACGAGGTGTGGGTCGCGACCGAACGGACCGGCGAGCGCGTCGAGCCGATCCTTCTGGAGGACCTCCCCGCCGCTGCGGGCGTGCTGACGGTTGACCCGGCGATGGGCGACGGTGTGGTGACGTGGTACCCCCAGACGCTCGATGTCGACGACCCCGGCACGCGGATTCTCGACCGGCCAGCGGACGGTCTGAGCGCCGCACGGTTCGAGTACGCCGATCCGGCGTGGAAAGCCGACAAGCGTCGACAGATCGCCGAGCGGGCCTACGAACGGGGCTGGCGGGCCTACGTCGAGACGATGCGGCCCGACTGCCGACACTTCGAGGGGCGCGTCGCGGACGGCGATATCGTCCCCTATTGCACGGCCAAAGACCGAACACCGACGCCGTCGCTGTGTCGCCACGCCTGTCGTGAGTTCGAGCCGGAGCCACCGGTCTGGCGGACGAAAGGGTGGCCGATCGACGGCGGCCCCGGTGCGGGGTTCAAGCGCCTGTTGGCGCGCCAGCGACGGCGAGAGCGGCCCGGTCTCGACGAGTGAGCGCCGGATTCAGGGGCGGGCGAGACCGGTCAGTTCGAAGCGCACACCGCCGTCGGCACTCGCCGTGAGTGCCATCTGCCAGCCGTGGGCTTCGACGATGTCGATGACGATCGGCAGGCCAAAGCCCGTTCCGTCGTCCCGTGTCGAGAACCCGCGTTCGAGGACCCGATCGCGCTGGTCGGAAGGGATACCGGGACCGTCGTCGGCGACGAAGAGACCACGGTCGTCGATGTCGCTCTCGGGCAGTGCTCCGACGCGGACGGTCACGGTCTCGCCGCCGTGGTCGATCGCGTTCCGAAAGAGGTTGGCGAGCAGTTGCTGGAACCGCGACGGGTCACCCGCGAACGTCAGGTCGCTCTCGACGACCAGTGTCGCCGTCGGCGTGTCCATCGTTCGCCACGCGTCCTCGGCGGTCGCCGCGAGCGAGATGGGTTCCAGTTCCGTCACCGTCTCGCCTTCCTGCGCGAGCGACAGCAGATCGTCGATCAGCCCTTCCATACGTCCCAGTGCGCGCTCCATCGCGGGCAGGTGTTCGTCGACCGAGTCGCCGTCAGCGAGTCTGTCGAGGCGGGCAACGAGGACCTGAATGGGGTTGCGAAGGTCGTGGCTGACGATCCCGGCGAACTCCTCTAAGCGCTCGTTCTGGCGTTCGAGCAGTCGCTCGCGTTCTTTGTACTCTGTGAAGTCCTCGAAGACGCCGACGTACCGGTGGACCTCGCCGTCGTCGTCCCGAATCGGGTAGCCGTCACCTTCCAGCCAGCGGGACTCGTCGTCGATGTCGACGCGGAACTCGAAGTTGTAGGCGTCGTCGACCGATCCGTCGACCGCGTCGGTGAGCATTCGCGTCACAGTCTCCTCGACGGCGGCCCTGTCGTCGGGGTGGACGAGATCGACGAAGTCGGACGGCGAGTGATCGGGTCCGACCTCGAAACCCGGACCGAACAACGACTCGAATCCGGGGCTGACGTACTCGACCGCCCCGGTGTCGACATCGATCAGCCAGATGAGTTCCGTGACGTTGGCGGCGATCTGCTGGAAACGTCGTTCGGTCCGTTTGAGGTCGCGTTCGCGATTGCGCCGTTCTGTCACGTCTCGCAGGACGACGACGACACCGTGGCGATCCTCCATCTGCAGGGGATTGACGTTCGGCTCGAAGTACCGATGTTCGCCAGCGTCGTCCGAAAGTGTCACCGTCCGGCCTTGCCGTCCGTCGTCGGCGTTCCCCGACATCGCGGCGTCGGCCGTCGCCAGCAGGCGTCTGAGACTCCTGTCGTCGAACGCCGATAGCTCGGCCAGTGGCGTGTCGAGTACCTGCTCCCGGTCGAGACCTGTCTGCTGGCAGAACGCGTCGTTGGCGTAGCTGATGCGGCCAGCGGAGACGACGAAGGCCGGATCTGGTGTCGCGTGGAACAGCGACCGGAAGCGTTCCTCGCTGCGCTCGTACTTCGTCGTCAGTTCGTTCGACAGCGACCGCCGTTCGAGAAGATTCTCCAGTCGGCGGTACAGCACGGTCTTCTCGACGGGGACCGAAACGATCTCGTCGATGATGTACAGGCCGTCGATCGTCTCCCACTCCTCGGGATCGAGGTTCTCGTCCGGTACCGATTCGCTGACCAGCAGGACTGGCGAGAAGACCGGTCTGTTTGTCTGTTTCCACGTTTGCAGGCGGTCGCGATGCCGAGTGAATCCGCGCTCGTCGACGATACAGAGGTCGATGTCGTCGGGCAGCCGCTCCTGCTCGGTCGTGACCTCGTAGTTCGTCCCGAGCCAGTCGGCAAGCAGTTCTCGGTTGCGCTCGTGGTCGACGAACAGGTGGATTCGGGTCATCGCGGCACTCCGACGTGGCTGTCCGGTAAGACTGGGGGCAATCGTTCGCTCATCGCTCTCCTCACCGCTTGCCGGTCTCCTCGTTGAACGTCGGTGTCCCTTCGAGGACGCCACTCATGCCCGTCATCGGGTCGCCGACGACGAGTCCGTCCGTGGTGATCTCGAACGTGCGCAGCGTCTGCTCGAAGGCACTGACGCGCTTTTTCAGTACCCCCATCGCTTTCTGCAGTTCACCGTCGATCTCGACGTGTCGCATGAAAAGAACGTTGTCCGCGAGATAGCTGATGCCGGCGTTGGTCGCCTGAAACGTGCCGGTGACGGTGTCGAGTTCGTCGACGAAGATCACCGTCACGCCCATGTTCTTGAGATAGCGACCCAGCGCGTGTAGCTTGCGCACGAGGCGGTCGTCCGCACCCTGCATCGAGAGTTTGTAGCCCCGGACGCCATCGATCATCACGACGCTCGCGTCACGCTGTTCGACTTCCTGTCGGACCGACTGAGCGAACGCCTCGGGGGACATCGTCAGCGGTTCGACCGGTTCGACGACCAGACTGCCGTCGTCGGTCATCTCCGAGACGGGGATGCCGATGGCTTCGGACCGGTGGCGAAACGTCTGCTCTGACTCCTCGAACAGATAGGCGATCGAGCGGTCACCGCGACGCGCGGCCTCGGCGACGAACTGCGTCCCGGTCGTGGTCTTGCCGACCCCAGTCGGACCGCTGATGACCGAAATCGTCCCTCGTTCGATCCCGCCACCTAGCAGCGAGTCGAGACCGGGGATGCCAGAAGAGATCGGTTCGGTGACGAAGTCGGCGGTGTGTGCGTCCGGTACGAGTTCGGGGTAGACGTGGAGTCCGTCGCGCTTGATCGCCAGTCCGTGACTCCCGCTTTGCTTGTCCGAGCCACGGAACTTCGGCACCCGGACCTGCCGAACGTCGTTTCGGTTGGTGAGTTCGATGACTCCATCGCTGAGGAACTGGAGGTCGTCGTCCGACGACTCGGCCGTCCGCTGTGAGGTAAAGAGGACCGTCGCGTCCTCGTTTTCGAGGAAGCGCATCAACGAGACGATCTGCTTCCGAAACTGGTAGTCGTCGCTGGTAAGGTACCGGAACTGCGTGATCGGGTCCAGAAACACCCGGTCGGGGTTCGTCGCCCGGACCCGTTCGACGATCCGCTCTGCGAACGTGTCCTGTTCGACCTCGTCGGCCTCGAACACGCTGTAGGACCGGTCTTCGGTAAAAAAGTCCGCGCCCGGCGAGAGGTCGAGCATGTCGACACCGTCGAGGTCGAACCCCAGTGAGGCCGCGTTCGCACGAGTCTCTTCGCCGGCCTCTTCGAGATTGATGAACAGCGCCGTCTCGCCCGCGTCGACACCGGCCGTCAGGTAGTGAAATCCGAGGATCGTCTTGCCGGCACCGGGCGCGCCCCGAACGAGATAGCTTCGGCCCGGAAGCAGGCCGCCGTCGAGAATCTCGTCCAGGCCGGGGACGCCGGTCGAGATTCGGACAGAAGATGAACTCACGGTTGTAATCTCCTTCTGGACCTCGAAGTACTTAGCCTCTGGTACGCAGTATTATGGTTGGTAACTGAACGGTTGTGAATCAAACCATCTGGGTAATCTGCAAAAGTCTCTGAGCGTTGTCGAGAAGTCCAAAGAACCGATCACAGTCGTTTTCTAGTACGGCGATCCGAGGCCTCGCTCGGGCGATTCTATTCTTCGAGAACGTCGACGTCGATCAGGTCACGCTCGACCGCGAGTCTGAACGTCGGCACCGTCTTCTGGACGGTCTCGATGATGCCCTTGTCGGCGAGTGACCGAAGCGCCGAGCGGACGTCGTCGACGAACGGGTCGCGGCCCGCATCGCGTAGCGCGTGCAACACCGAGACGACGCTCTGGCTCTCCTCGTCAGGCCCGGCCAGCACCTCGACGACGGCGTGCTGGAGTTCGGTGACCGTGACGCGCTGGCCGTCTTCGGGGTCGCCGCCGACGACCTCGACGGCCTCGGGCGTCGCACAGATGAGGCTGTCCTCGTTGCGGTAGTAGAACTCCTTGAGTTCGTTTTCGAGGTACTGGTGGACCTCACTGCCGCCGTCCATCCCCCACCGATCCTGCAGTTCGGCGTTTTTGGTCGGCTGGAGTTCGACGATGTCGGCGAGTCGCTCGCGAGCCTCGTCGGAGAGTGCCATCGGTACCTGCTACGACCACGACCCTATTTGGCCGTTCTGGAGTTAAGTTGGTACGCTATTCGTAGCGCAACGCTTCGATCGGATCGACGCGAGCGGCCCGCCACGCAGGGTAGAGACCCGCAACGACGCCGACCAGCACCCCGACCAGCACGGCCAGCGCCGACCAGAACGGGGCCAGCGCCAGCCCGACATCGGCGTACTCGGCCGCGCCGAGGCTGACGAGCAGGCCAAGCGGCAGGCCAAGCAGCGCACCACCGGTCCCCAGCAGCGTCGCTTCGAGCAGGAATAGCTCCATCACGTCGCGATTTCGCGCGCCGACGGCTTTCATGATCCCGATCTCGCGGGTCCGCTCGGTGACGCTGACGAGCATGATGTTGGCGATGCCGATGGCCCCGACCACGAGCGCGATGACGGCGATGCCGGTGACGAAGCGGGTGATCTGCTGGATCACGTCGCTGATCTGCTCGGCGAAGTCACCGCTCGTCCGGGCGACCAGATCCACACCCGCGGGTGCGAGCTGTCGGGCGTCGGACTCGGACTGGAGGTACGCGTCGACGGCGTCGGTGACCGCCAGCGTCTCGGCTGGCTCGGCGACGACGGTCATCTGTGGATAGGCTCGCAGGCGCGCGTTCGCGCCGGGACTCTCGACGACGGTGTCGTAGAACGGATCGGCGGGGACGTAGACGCTTGGCTGGGGACCGAACCCGCCGACCGGCAGCTCGCCCGCGGTGCCGTTGACGATACCGACGACCGTCAGCGTCCACGTCGCGTCGTTGCGCTGGACCGTGATCTGGTCGCCGACGGTGACGGTGCGCTCGAACGCCGTCCGCGCGGCGACCTGATTCAGCACCGTCTCGTTCGCGCCGGTCTCGAAACTTCGGCCCTCGACCAGCGTCTCGCCTGTCACCGCCGCGGGTGTCGTCGCCGTCAACTGCTGGATCGCAACCGTATCGTTCTGATAGGTGACGGAGTTGACCCGGACGGTCCCGCGTGGGATCACCGCCTCGACGCCGTCGATCTCCCCGAGATTTTGCACGTCGTACTCGGTAAAGACCGGCTGGACCGCCTGTCCGAAGCCACCTTCGTCGGATGGCTGGCCCAGCACGTAGACGTTGTTTGCCCCCGACTCGCCGATGCTGCCGACGACCTCGGCTTCGACGCTCGCGCCGAACGTGGCGAAGGTGACGACCGAGGCGATGCCGATGACGACACCCAGCACGGTCAGCGTCGAGCGAAGCTTGTGCGACCGGATCGAGCGGGCCGCGATCCTGACCGACTCACGCGGGTCCATCGGCCACCTCCTCGATACGCTCTAACACGCCGTCGCGAACGTGGACGATGCGTTCGGCGTGCTCGGCGATCCGGCGCTCGTGAGTGACGAGCATGATCGTGTTGCCCGCAGCGTGAAGCTCACCGAGCAGCCCCATGATCCGCTCGCCGGTCTCCGTGTCGACGTTGCCCGTCGGCTCGTCGGCGAGGATGATCTCGGGTTCGGGGGCGAGCGCACGCGCGATGGCGACGCGCTGGCGCTGGCCGCCGCTGAGTTCGTTCGGCCGGTGGTCGAGTCGGTCGCCCAGTCCGACATCGTCGAGGAGATCGCGGGCGCGCTCGCGACGCTCTGCCCGGCCCCAGCCGTCGAACACGAGCGGCAAGGCGACGTTCTCGACGGCGGTCAGCCTTGGCATCAGATTGAACGTCTGAAAGACGAATCCGACCTCGCTGCCACGAACCGCCGCCAGTTCCGTCTCGGATGCCGTCGAGAGGTCGCGCCCGCCGACGGTGACGGTCCCCTCTGTCGGCGTGTCCAGTCCACCGATCAGATTCAGCAGTGTGCTCTTGCCCGACCCGCTCGGCCCCATCACGGCCGTGTAGGAACCGTCAGCCATCGTCAACGAGACGCCGGCAAGCGCCTCGACGATGCCGCCCATCTCGTAGGTCTTGCGCACCTCGACCAGATCGACCACGGTCTCGGCCTGTGCCTGAGCCATTCGCTCGCCCTAGGGCTGGCAGGCGTATCAGGGTTGCCCGAATCTGTCGGGGATGCGATAGCAGGAACGCACTTTATGTTCCAGTCCCTAGAGCGAGCGATGACTTTCCGATTCGGCGGTCGACGTGTCCTCGCGCTGCTGACAGTCGTCGCCCTCGTACTGGCGGGGTCGGCGGCCGTCACGGGCGCGTTCGGAACGCTCCAGCAGCCCTCGGGCGACGAGATACTGGATCGTGTCGAGGACCGCTACGAGAGCGCGGAGACGCTGACGAGCACGATGGTCGTGACCGTCGAAAACGACACCGAGTCGGTGACGGCGACCGTCGAGGTCGCGCTCGCCCCGGAGAACCGGAGTCGAACGGTCGTGACGCGTGAGGGGACGACCTATCGAACCGGGACCAACGGCGATGTCGTCTGGGTCGCCGGACCGAACCGCTCGGCCGCGTGGCCCGTCGATGCCGTCCGCGAGGGGGCAGTCGGCCCGATGCCCGAGGCGATGGAAGCGACCGACGGGCCACGCTCCGTCGTCAGCGGCGAGCGCGACAGGCTTTCGGCCCGTGGAACGCCGACGGTGAACGACTCGAACGTCTCGGCGACGCTCGTCGGGACGCCGACGGTCGACGGCACCAGCACCTATCAGGTCGCACTGGCACACGCCGACTCGAACGTGACCGCCACGGTGTGGGTCGCACAGGACGACTACCGAGTGGTCCGTGCCGAGGCGACCGACGGGACGAACCGCACGGTCGTCGACGTGCAGGACACGTCGTTCGACCTCTCGATCCACGAGAGCACCTTCGACCCGCCCGAAGACCGCATCGCGCTCGCTGGGGTAGAGCAGTACGACAGTTTCGCGGCCGCCCAGTCCGACACTGACATCTCGCTGCCCACCCTCGACGCCACGTTCGTCGACGCGACGGTCACCGTCCGAGACGATGCGACGATCGTCGGCCAGCGCTACGAGGTCGACGGCGAGAACGTCACCGTCGTCTCGACGACGGCCGGTGAACGCTTCGATGGGATGCTCGAAAACGCGACGGAGCGGACCGTCGACGGCCGCACAGTCACCGTGACCAGCGCCGAGAACCGCGCTATCGCAGTGTGGACCGACGACGGCGTGACCACCGCGGTCGTCGTCGAGGGATCGGCCGACCGTGCGGTGGAAGTGGCCGGCGATCTGTAACCCGACGGTCTCCGTTCGTCGACGCTCCCTGTTCAGGGAGCGCCTCGATGACTGTCTCCTGACGATTTCTGTCGTCGCCGGCAACGGTTAGTCGATCCCGTCGAGCGTGCTCGCCACGTCGTCCCAGTGGCTCCCCTTCCAGAAGTGCTGGCCGCAGTTCTCACACCGCCACACGTCGGTCCCGGCCGGATCGGGAGCGTACGCCGGGGTCGCCTCTTCGGGGGCAACGGCCGTCAGGCGACCGTTGCAAGCGCCGCAGTATGTCGGTTCGTCTTCGAGTACGAGATCGAAGCCGGCGGTGGCGACCTCCGAAAGCTGTGTCTCGATGTCGCGAGATTCGAGCAGGACGGCGTCGTCGCCCCGCGCCGCCAGCCGTCGGTCGCGAGTGACGATCCGCCGGTCCTGCTCGCGGGCCACGGCGAGCAGTTCGTCGTCGCTCACGGCACCGTCGGCGGCCGCGTCCAGATTCAGCGCGTAGGCCGCATCGTAGCCACACATGCGCAGGTAGGTCGCCAGTTTGCCACACATCGCGTCGACGAGAAGCCGTTCCATGGGTCAGTGCAGGAAGTCCCGAAGGCCGTCGGCGTCGCGCGTGTTCAGCACGTCGTCGGCCGTCGCCCAGCCGCGGCGGGCCGTGTGGACGCCGTAGCGGAGGTACTCGAAGTTGCCCGCCGAGTGGGCGTCCGTGTTGACTGCGATGGTCGCTCCCGATTCGAGGGCGCTCTGGACGTGCGCGCCGCCCAGATCCAGCCGTGCCGGGTTCGCGTTGATCTCCAGGGCCGTGCCGTGGTCGGCGGCGACCTCGGCGAGTCGGGTCACGTCCACGTCCAGCCCGGATCGTCGATTGAGGTATCGACCCGTCGGATGGCCGATGATGTCGACGGCCGGATGTTCGGCGGCCGCGATCAGGCGGTCGGTGCCATCGCCGTCCAGCCCCGCGTGGGGCGAGGCGACGACGAGGTCGAGATCGGCCAGCAGGTCGTCCGCGACGGAGAGTTCGCCGTCGGCCGCGATGTTGGCCTCGACGCCCGCGAACACGTCGATAGGCGCGCCGGCAGCGATCTCTCTGATCTCGGTCAGTTGCTCCCGGAGCACGTCGTCTTCGACGCCGACGCCGCCGACCATGCCCGGTCCGGTCGCGTGGTCGGTGACGGCGACGTAGTCGTGGCCGAATGCCGCGGCGGCGTCGATCAGTTCCGTGATGGTAAAGCCCCCGTCGGACCACTCCGTGTGGGTGTGCAGGTCGCCACGGATCGCGTCGGTCTCGACGAGGTCGGGAACGTCGCCGGCGGCCGCCGCTTGGACTTCGCCGCGATTCTCCCGCAGTTCTGGGGGGACCCACGCCATGTCGAGGGGTTCGTACATCGACGCCTCGGTCTCGCCGCCGACGCGCTCGCCCGCCCGCTGGCCGCTGTCGTCGGCCACGTCGGCGACGTCGAAGATGCCGTACTCGTTCATCTTCAGGCCGCGCTCGATCGCACGATTTCGAACGGCGACGTTGTGGGCCTTGCTGCCGGTGAAGTACTGCAGGGCCGCGCCCCACTCGTCGGGGACGACCACGCGCAGGTCGACGCGGACCCCGTCGACGCGGACGCTCGCTTTCGTCTCACCGGCTTCGATCACGGAATCCGCGTCGGGCCACCCGGTGAAGGCATCGAGGACCGCCGCCTCGTCGTCGCTGGCGACGAGCACGTCCACGTCGCCGATCGTCGCTTTCCAGCGCCGCAACGATCCGGCGAGTTCGACCGACTCGACCGCGTCGACCTCGGCGAGGTAGGCGACGATGCGCTCACCGCGGGGCCGAGCACGACCGAGTAGCTGTCGCTCGGTGGCCTCGCGGGCGAACTCGATGTTGTCGAGGATGTTCTGCTCGGTCTTCTCGCCAAAGCCCTTCACGTCGCGGACCTCGCCGGCCTCGGCAGCGTCTTCGAGGTCGTCGAGGGTCTGGACGCCCAGTTCCTCGTAGAGCGTGCCGGCGGTTTTCGGACCGACCCCCTCGATGCTCGTGATCGCCGCCATGTCGAGGGGGTACTCCTCGCGGAGCGCGGCAAGTTCCTCGATCCGGCCGGTCTCGACGTACTCGACGATCTTCTCGGCGATGGCGTCGCCGACGCCGTCGATGTCGTCGAGGGCGTCCTCGCCTTCGGCCGCGAGGTCCTCGATCGCACCGGGGTACTCGCGGATGTTCTCCGCGGCGCGCCGATACGCGCGGGGCTTGTACTCGACACCTTTCGCGTCCAGCAGGTCCGCGAACGCTTCGAACTGCCGGGCGACTTCGACGTTTCGGCTCATCGGCCTCGACTCGCCCGTCCCGTGCCCGAATCGGCCGCCTCGTGACCAAGCGCCTTCTTCAGGAACTTCATCCAGCGCTTCTTGTCGGCGGTCTCCTTGACCTGTTGCTCCTGTTCGATGCTGGCCGGCCCGAGCTGTTCGAGTGCTTCAAGCGCCCGGTCGATGCCGATGATCGAGTCGGCGAGCCGATCGCCGTCCTCGTAGGTAATGTCGCCCTCCTCGATTCGCTCTTTCCGGTCCATCCGTTCACGCCGGAGGTTCCGCTTTGCCTGATCGACCCGCTCGCGCTCGCCCGACGGAATCGTCTCCCGGCGCTTGATCTCGAAGACGAACGACTGGAGATCGATCGTCTCGCCCTGCACCTCGATGTCCTCGGGAATGTCCGTCCCGAGGGTCGCGCTCTCGCGCCCGATGCGTTCGAGCAACTGCTTGCGCTCGAAGTCTTTCACAGCGCCGTGTTAGGTCGGGAGGGTCTTACCGCCTTCGCCCGCTAGGAATCGTGTTCGAATACTGTGGATGGAACAGCCAGAAAGCCCCGGCCGTCTCGACTCGGGGGGCTCGGTGCGCTCCTCGTCGCTCGCTTCACTCGCTCCTGTGGTGCTTCCGTCGCCCGCCTTCGTCGAGACTGCCGCCCCTTTCAATCCCACCCATGTCGGCAATTTTACCGGTCTGGGGATGGGACTTTCCGATTCTCGGTTCTTCCGATACCCTCATCAATCGCGACTGGGACGGAGTCAGACAGTCGAGGCCTCGATCCGTCGGTAGTCCCAGTAGGAGTACACCGTCGCGAACACCGCGACGATGGCGACGGGTCCGATCAGGAAGGCCATCGCGTACTCGGGTAGGGCGAGTGCGCCAAGCGTCAGGACGCCGGCGGCTCGCATCAGTGTCCCGGCGATGGCGTGGGTGTCGGCCCAGACCTGTTCGTTCGAGAGCGTCCACGGCGTCCTGAACCCGACGAACCAGTTTCGCTCTGCGTCCTCGACGAGGACGCCGACGGCGTAGTACAGCACCGCGATGGCAGGGGCGAGCGCCTGTACCACGGCGAACTGATAGCCGACGTTCCAGAGGACGACGAGCGCGTGGACGTAGCCAAGAAAGCCCAACAGGACGAGGACGAACCCGTCGTAGGCCCGGCCAAAGGCCCGAATGTTCTCCCCCAGTGGGTCGATTCGTGGCAGCACGGCAAACAGCGCGATCAATCCGATCTGGAGTGCCGGAAGCACTGCGACTGCGATGGACTTGCTCGCGTAGTCGTCGGGCTGTCCTTCCGCTCCGAAGTGGATCGCGACCTCGGCAGGTAACTGATCGAGGACGGCGAGACCGACGAGTGCGGTCAGTGCGACGACGACGCCTTCGGCGAGCAGTTGGCGACGTGATTGCATACGCGAAGGGAGGACACCCGCAGAAATAAGGGCACATCACGGTCGCAGGTGCTGCGAGCGTGCCACTCTTTTATCAGGGACACGGCGATGCCAGCCGCCACAAGCACAATCCCTTTGCACCGGCCAACCTAACGATTCGTCAATGTCGAAGTGCGACGCGTGTGGCAAGACCGAAAACATGCCGTACCGGTGTCACCACTGTGGGGGGACCTACTGTTCGGAACACCGGCTGCCGGAGGCACACGACTGTCCGGGGCTGGAAAACTGGGGTGATCCGGACGGCGTGTTCGACAGCGGATTCGACGACAGCGTCGACGACACCGGCGGGCAGGGACTCCGTGACCGCCTCTCGGTCAACACCGGTCCGGGGAGCTTCTTCGGTTACTTCCGGGGCAACGCCACCTACACCATGCTGGGCCTGATGTGGGTGACGTTCCTGTTTCAGTTCTTCATCTTCCCGTTCGTGCTCGGGATCAGCCCACCGAGCCAGTTCAATCCGAACCCGACGCTGTGGAGCGCCGTCTTCACGCTCCAGCCCCAGCACCCCGAATACGTCTGGACGTGGGTCACGTCGGTGTTCTCTCACGGCGGCTTCAGCCACATCGCGCTGAACAGCATCATCATCTTCTTTTTCGGCCGGATCGTCGAGGACTACATCGGTTCGAAGAAGTTCGCCATCCTCTTTGTCGTCTCGGGGGCGCTGGCTGGGCTGGGTCAGATCGGTCTCTCGCACCTGCTGGTCCTGCTCGACTTCCAGCAGGCACTCGGTCCGGGCGTCCTCGGTGCCAGCGGCGCAGGCCTCGCGATCATGGGCGTGCTGACCGTGCTCAATCCCAGCCTGCGGGTCTATCTGTACTTCCTGCTCCCGGTCCCCATCTGGGTGATCACCGGCTTCTACCTGATCGTCAGTGTCGGCGGCATCCTCGGCGTCGGCGGTCCCTTCACGGGGGGCAACGTCGCCGACATGGCCCACCTCGTCGGTCTCGTCATCGGCCTGTGGTACGGTCGTCAGGTCAAAGGACAGCGCCGAATGCCGAACCAACTGGAGTTCGGCGGCGGTCGCGGCCCCGGCGGTCCCGGCGGTCCGGGTGGCCCCGGTCGCGGTCGATTCTGATGGACCCAGTCCGTCCCGAGTTCGCGCCCGACCCCACACTGTCGCGGACCGAGATGGAGGCACTGCAGCGTGAGATCGCAGCGGCGGCGACCTTCGAGGACGACGTGCCGTTCGACCCAGCACGCGTCCGCCTCGGCGACACCGGCCAGCAGACGCTCGCCAACAGCGGCGACGATACGACCGAGCCACCGCTGGTCGCCGGCGTCGATCAGGCGTTCGTCGACGACGTGGCCGTCTCCGCTATCGTCGTCAGCCGCGGCGACGAGGTGATCGAGCGTGCCCACGCTGCCGTCGAGACGGCGATTCCCTACATCCCGGGCCTGCTCTCGTTCCGCGAAGGCGGGGCGATCCTCGCCGCGTTCGCGGCACTCGACTGTGAGCCGGATCTGCTCGTCGTCGACGGGAGCGGCCGCATCCACTTTCGCGAGGCCGGGCTGGCGACCCATATCGGCGTCATGCTCGACGTGCCGGCGGTCGGCGTCGCCAAGAATCTTCTGTGTGGCGAACCGCGAGAGTCGCTCGATCGAAAGCTCCCGGCGGGGACCCGAATCGGGATCGAGGCCGACGACAGCGTCGAGACGGCGACGCCGGGCACGCTGGTCGGTTACGCCCTCCAGACCCGACAGTACGATTCGCCCAAGCGCCACGTCAACCCCCTCTACGTCAGTCCCGGCCATCGGATGAGCGCCGACACCGCGGCCGACCTCGTCGAGGCGACGACCGACGGCTACAAGCTTCCGGAGCCGACGCGATTGGCCGACAGCTACGCCGACGAGGTCAAAGCGACGGTCCGCAACGAGCGGGCGTGAGCAGACATCGAAGCGACGCTGTCGAACTCGACGAGTCGGGCGTTTGTTTCCCCACAGCATCAAAAACCGACGGATAAATGCGTTCGGAGTCCTACTTCCGACCGATGAGCGAATCGATCGTCGGCGGCCTCCACGATCAGGCAACGCTGGTGGCGAGCGTCGAGGACGGGACCGCACCCGACTGGGTTCGAGACCACTGGGAGACGTTCAGCGCCGGACTCACCGGCGAACGAAACGAGACGCCGTTTCCCTGTTTCTTCGGTGCCGAGTCGGTCCGAAACGGCGATCCGCTGTACACCGCCGTCCCGTCGATGACCGACCGAGACGCGCTCTTCGAACTCGGGGAGACGTTGCTGGAGTACCTCGATTCCTACACGGACCACAGCGAGCGCGAGGTCGGTGGTGCCGACCTCGGTAAACGTGGCGGTACTACCGCCACGCGAGCGTCGCTGGTCGTCTTCTTCAGACCGCCCGAAGGGAATCTGAGCGAAGCCCAGTATCACGAACATCTCTGGAACATCCTGCAAGTCCTCCACGTCCACGACCCCGAACCGTGGCCCGACGATATTCCGACCGACCCCGACGACCCCTACTGGGAGTTCTGTTTCGGCGGCGAGCCGATGTTCCCGACCTGCCGTGCGCCGTTCTACGACGAGCGTATGAGTCGCTACTGCCCGATCGGTCTGGAGATCACCTTCCAGCCACGCGCGCTGTTCGAAGACTTAGACGTGACCGCCGACACCGCCAAGGGTGAGCAGGCCCGCGACATCATTCAGGACCGCCTCGAATCCTACGACGGCGTCTGTCCCCACGCCGACCTGGGCGACTGGGGTGTCGACGGCGACCGTGAGTGGCCCCAGTACATGCTGTCGTCGGACGAGTCACAGGCCCCCGACGAGTGCCCGATCAGCGTCACGCGCGAGCATCCACGGTCGAGCTATCGCATCGGTGAGACGGCGGGAGCCGACTGAGTTATGGCCGACGATGCGACGCCCGCGCCGGTCCTCCTGCTCGTGGACTTCCAGCAGGGCTTTGACGCCGACGGCTGGGGTGCTCGAAACAATCCCGACGCCGAGGGACAGGCCAAGCGCCTCCTCGCGGCGTGGCGCGACCGTGGCCTCCCTATCGCTCACGTCCGCCACGACTCGACCGAATCCGGGTCGCCGCTCCGCGGTGATCGACCCGGCTTCGCGTTCAAAGACGGCTTCGACCCGCACGAGGGAGAAGCCGAGTTCGTCAAACGAGTCAACGGCGCGTTTCTCGGGACTGATCTCGAAGCGTGGCTCGACGAGCACGGCCACGAGTCGCTCGTCGTCTGTGGCCTGACGACGGATCACTGCGTCTCGACGACGGCTCGCATGGCCGAGAACCGCGGCTTCGACGTGACCGTCGTCAGCGATGCGACGGCGACGTTCGAGCGCGACCTCGACGGCGACCACTTCGACGCCGACCTCGTCCACCGGACGGCGCTCGCACAGCTAGCCGGTGAGTTCGCGACCATCGAGTCGACCGACGACGTGCTCGACACGATCTCCCCGGGCGGGACGGATCGCCCGTAATTCCGTGGGACTAATACCGATGACCCGAGAGTCCTCCAGACGTGCCCCTCCAACCACTGTTCGTCGATGACACCGGCGGACTCGATCTCGAACAGGTCGTCACTGAAGCCGTCCCAATCGCATATCTGATCGGGGCGTTCGCGACTGCAGCGCTCGTCCCGTTCCTGCTGAGTCTCCTGCTGGGCCGCGGTGGGATTGCCATCGTGTTCATGATCCTCGCCCAGTTCGTGCTGGCGGTCGGTGCTGCGGTCGTGCTGCTGTACGTCGTCACGCGGGCGCTGCAGCTACACGAGCAGCGTCAGCCGACGACCACAGAATAAAAAAAGAACTGCTTATTCGGCGTCAGGACGCTCCTCAACGCCGTTCTCACACAGCGGACCGGTTCGTCAGTACGCGCTCGACTGCGGTTTGTCCTCGCGGATGAGGAAATAGATGACCAGTCCGATCAGCCCGGTGAGGAACGTAATGACGCCCCAGAGGGTCGCACTGTCCATCCCGCGGTCGTTTGCGTCGTTGTACACCCAGTAGGCGACGTAGATCCACAGCGCCGTCAGGGCCAGCGAGATCAGTACGAATATCAGTACGATGCCACCGGCTGCTCCTTGGAGAGGGACCAATTCGTACATCGTTCGCAACTATTCGGCATCCAATAAAAGATATTCGGAACGAATTGTCCGCGACGGTCTCGCTCGCTACGGATCAAGTCGCTACCGGTCCTGCGAGACTCACTTCGTTCGTCTCGCTGGCTCCCAGGTTTGTCGCCTATGGCGACAAACGCTGGCGATCTCTCGGGAACGCTGGAAGACGTTCCTGCTCGCCTCGCGGTGCTCGGCTGCGCGGGTCTGCGACTTCCAAGCTCCCGATCGACTGCCAGCGACCAGTCCTACGGACTGAGTCGCTGGCGATCTCTCGGGAACAGCACCGCTTCCCGGATGTTGCCGAGGCCGAGCATCGTCATGATGAGGCGTTCGCCACCGAGACCCCAGCCGGCGTGTGGGGGCATGCCGTACTTGAACATCTTGGTGTAGTACTCGAAGGCTTCGGGGTCGAGACCCTGCTGCTCGAAGCCGGCGACGAGGTGGTCGTAGCGGTGCTCACGAGCGCCCCCGGAGACAAGCTCCATCTCGGGGTGCATCATGTCGAAGCCCGTCGAGACCTCGTCGTCCTTGTCCATGATGTAGAACGGCTTGATCTCGCTGGGCCAGTCGGTGATGAAGTAGTGCTCGCCCACGTCCTGCCCGAGCGCGTGCTCGCCCTCGGTCGGCAGGTCGTCGCCCCAGACGAGGGGTTCGTCGAGTTCGCCAGTGGCGTTGATGCGCTCGATGGCCTCCTCGTAGGTGAGGCGCGGGAACTCGCCCGATGGCGCTTCGAACTCGTCGGCCAGGTCCAGCGCTTCGAGCTGGTCCTGACAGTTCTGCTCGACAGCCTCGTAGGCGGCCTTGACGACGGCCTCGCAGGCGTCCATCGCCTCCGTGTGATCGAAGAAGGCCGACTCGAAGTCGATCGAGGTGGCCTCGTTGAGGTGCCGCGGCGTGTTGTGCTCCTCCGCCCGGAAGATCGGGCCGATCTCGAAGACCCGTTCGAGCCCGGAGCCGACCATCAGCTGCTTGAACAGCTGGGGGCTCTGGTTCATGAACGCTTCCTGCCCGAAGTACGTGATCGGGAACAGTTCGGTCCCGCCCTCGGTGCCGGTGGCGACGATCTTGGGCGTGTTGATCTCCGTACAGCCCAGTTCGCGGAACTGCTCGCGCACG
The DNA here is from genome assembly GCF_058933345.1 of Halomicrobium sp. HArcht3-1. Taxonomy (NCBI): domain Archaea; kingdom Methanobacteriati; phylum Methanobacteriota; class Halobacteria; order Halobacteriales; family Haloarculaceae; genus Halomicrobium; species Halomicrobium sp. HArcht3-1. The sequence goes on from NZ_JBZYDM010000026.1 coordinate 50,556, forward strand.
GCGCGCAGGACCTCGGCACGGATCTCGAAGATCGCTTTGGTCTCGTCCTTGCGGAGGTCGAGCGTGCGGTTGTCCAGTCGCGTCGAGAGTTCGGCGTCGACCTTGCCGGAGGGGTCGAGCGGCAGTTCGGGATCGGCCTCGCTGATCACGTCGACCGATTCGGGCGTGATCTCGACGCCGGTCGGGGCGCGTGGCTCCTCTTCCACGTCGCCCGAGACCGAAATGACGGACTCGCGGTGGACGTCGAGTCCCGTCTCGACGAGGTCCTCGTCCATCTCGTCTTTCTCGAACTTGACCTGAATCTTTCCGGTCGTGTCTCGGAGGATCAGGAAGGCGATGCCACCGAGGTCGCGTACCTCGTGGACCCAGCCGGCGACGGTGACCGTGTCGCCTGGCTCGGCGTCTGCGGTGTAGGTTCGCTCGTCCATGGGCGACCGTTTGACGGCACGGACTTAAACTCCGTTTATTTGGTCTCGGAGTTGACCGACGACCGGCAGACGGTGAAACACTTATCTGAGCCACCGACATACTCGACGTATGACCTACGATACCGTCGTGTTCGACAACGACGGTGTTCTTGTCGGCCGCACCGCGTTCGACGTCCTCCAGGATGCGACCCAGGAGACGTTCGAGGACTTCGGTGTGACCGACCCGGACCCCGACCACGTCGAGAACATGACCGTCGGGGCGACGCCCGCGCAAGTCGCCTCGATCTGTAACGAGTACGAACTGCCCCGCGACCGCTTCTGGCGCGCCCGCGAAGAGAAGATGGTCGAAGTCCAGAGCGCCGAGGCCCGAGCCGGGCGCAAACGACCGTACGACGACATCGAGACGCTGGCCCATCTGGACGCCGCGAAGGGCATCGTCAGTTCGAATCAGCAGGGCACCGTCGACTTCCTGCTCGATCACTTCTCGGTTCGGGAACACTTCGGGACCGCCTACGGTCGCGAGCCGACCGTCGAGAGCCTGAACCGACGCAAGCCAAACTCCCACTACATCGACCTGGCCCTGTCCGATCTGAACGCCGAATCGGCGCTGTTCGTCGGCGACAACGAATCTGACATCCGCGCCGCCGAGAACGCCGGCATCGACTCGGCGTTCATCCGTCGGCCCCACCGGACGAACTGGGAGCTGAACGTCTGGCCGACGTGGGACATCGACTCGCTGGAAGACCTCCACGACATCGTCAGCGCCTAGTCGCGCCTCGGGTGTCCCCGGCAAGCGATCACTCGAAAGCCCGCGGCGTCAGTAATCCCCGAGCACGCCCAGCCGTCGTGCTCTCCGGGTCGCCAACTCGAAGGCAGCGTACCCGAGGACGAGGTAGCCCGCGGCGACGGCGACGAGCGTACCCAGATCGACGAGTGGGAACTGCCACAGCCGCGTGCCCTCGATCATCGCGCGCTGGAGCATCGAACTTCCCAGTGCCAGCGGGAGCACGCGCGTCCAGCCCAGTTCGAACGCCGGCGCAGAGACCAGGAGAATAAAGCCGAACTGGAGGAGATTGAGCCAGTTCCCGATGCGCTTGTACAGCACGGCGATCCCGCCGGCCGCGAAGCCAAGCCCCAGCACCGAACAGATCGCCAGCGCGGCGACGACGGTGATCGTCACGAGGGGCAACTGGAGTGTGGTGCCGGTGACGGCGAGCATCACGGCGAGGATCAGTGTCGACGTGAGGAAGGTGTTGACGACCTTCGCGACCCCTTTCAGCAGGGCCACCGGCGCGAACCCGAAGGGAGTCATGATGTGGCGTTCCAGGGTCCCCCACTGGACTTCACTGCCGATGTCGTTCGAGATCGAAGAGTACGCCCCGACCGACAGCGTCCAGAGGAAGTAGCCGACGATGATCCCCTCGATGGAGTCGGTCAGGGCCTGTCCGGCGACCATCCGGCCGCCATAGAACAGGAGACCGAAGAAGAAAAGCGAGATGACGATGCCGCCGATGGCGTTGGCAGGATAGCGCACGAAGATGAGATACTCCCGATACAGCACCGCCTTCGCGAGGTGGTAGTACGTCGCCGCTCGGGGGTCGTCACCCGGCGAGCGGTCACCAGCCGTTTCCATACTCATCGGTCATCACCGTCGCCAGAGCTGTTTCCGCCTCCGTTGGTCAGCCCGAGGAACACATCTTCGAGATCGGGGTCCGGCGTCGTCACCGACTCCAGCGTCACGCCCTCGGCCCGGAGCAGGTCCACGAGGCGATAGAACCCCTCGGAGTCGGTGTCGACTTCGATCCGCGTCGTGTCGTCGGTCACGGACGCCGAGACCACGTCGAACCGCTCTGTGATCCGGTGGCGCAATTGTTCGTCGATATCGGGACTCGTGACCCTGTAGCGGCTCGCTTCGGGCTGGCGGAGCAACCGCTCGACGCTGTCGTCTGCGATCACGCGTCCGTCGTTCATGATGATCACGCGGTCACACACGTCCTCGATCACGTCCATGTCGTGACTGGAGAGCACCACCGTCAGGTCTCGCTCTTCGACGATCCGCCTGAGTTCCCGACGCAGTGTGAGCGAACTCTCCACGTCCAGCCCCAGTGTCGGCTCGTCGAGGAAGACGACGCCCGCGTCGGTCGCCAGCACGCTCGCCAGCGATACTTTCTGTTTCATCCCGCGTGAGAGGCTGCGCACCGGCTCGTCGGCCTTGTCGGCCAGATCTAACTGATCGAGCAGGCGCTCGTGTCGGTCCGCGACAGAGTCGGGATCGGTTCCTTTGATGGTCGCGAAGTAGCGGAGGTTCTCTCGAACGGTCAGCCGCCAGTAGTCGTTCCGTGCGCCCTCTAACATCGCGTCGACGTGGCGGTAGGCCCGCCGTGGGTGCTCGTGGATGTCGACGCCCCGAACGCGGACGGTTCCGGCGTCGGGTAGGACCATCCCGAGGATCGACTTGATCGTCGTGGTCTTGCCAGCACCGTTGGGACCGAGCAGCCCGACGACCGACCCGCGGTCGACCGAGAGCGACACGCCGTCGACCGCCGTGACGGTCCCTTCGCCGTTGCCAAAGCGCTTTGCGAGACCGTCGACGACGAGGGCTGGCTCCGCCTCGGCGCCGGACTCGCCCGCCGGCTGCTGTGCTGTGCGGGGCTGGGGCGGCTCCTGCATCGTCATCGTTCGGTTATCGGGTGCCAGCGGGTAAAAGGGTCGGAAGACTGTGGGCCGGGTCGTCCTCCTAGACGTAGATGTGCCCTTCGGCACGCGAGCCGTGCAAGGGCTGCTCGCCGGCCTCGGCCACTCGCCCCGCCGAGACCACGGCGGCAAGACTGTCCAGCGCGTCGTGGTGTTGCTCGTAGACCTCGCGGAACGCCCCGAGGTCGACGCTACAGGTCTCGATGCCGTCGACGTTGGTCACGCGTCGCTCCTGTCGGTCGCCCTTGTATCCCTCGCGATAGAGACCGAGCCAGCCGAAGGTGGCGGCGGGATACACTTCGACGACGCGTGTCGCCGCGTCGGGATCGTCCTGCATCGGCGTAACGGCGATGTCGGGGTGGTCGGCGACGGGTGCGAGCACGTTCGCGATGCCGTAGTAGGTCTGGTACTGGACCATCCGGTCGTACGGACACAGCGCCGCTCGCCGGAGGTCGGTCTCGCGCCGGATCGACGCGGTGCCGTCGCCGGTGTGCTCGCGAGCGGTCGAGCGACACGTCGAGGCGAAGGCGTCGGGGTCGGCCGGCCCGTCGAGGGTGAGCCACTCGACCAGCCCCGCCCACTCGCCATCGCAGTGTTCGTCGAGCAGTACATCGGGGAGACTAAAGGGAAAGTCGAGACCGACCACATCGAACCCGTCCGTGAGACGCTCACAGAGGCCGGCGTGGGCGTCCTCGCGGTGTGGACCCCACTCGTCGGCGGCGCGATAGCAGTCGTCGACGACCAGCCCCGCACCCGTCCGTCGGGCTTCCGTCAGCCAGAGCGAGCGCCCCGCGTCGCTCGCCCCACTGAAATCGACGCCGAGGACACGCGAACCCATGCCACACCCCACACTCCGGTTCGATATGAAAGTTCTCCTTGTGAGTACATGATACGTCCCAGTTGGTCAGCAGTCGACGACGGTCGTCCCACATGCCGCCGTGTCCGAAAGCGGTTTGTCCCGCGCGGTCCAACAGATTCCCATGCCAGCGACCCTCGAAGTCGTCTGTACGGACGACGGTTGTGAACTCGACATGTTCGAGCTACACTACACCTACGACATGCCCGACGACGTGGGCGTCACGGACTTCCAGTGTCCCTACTGTGGTGGTGTCGACTGTCTGGAGGAGGTCGAGCTATAATGCTGGATTTCGCCCGCTCGCTCGGCGACGCCGTCGTCGAGAACATCGGCCGCGCCGCAGGTCGCGTACAGGAACGCACACCGTTGCCCGCGGACTTGCTGGAGAGCGAGGACGCCTATCTCGTCGTCTTCGACGCGCCGGGCGTCACCGCCGGTGACGTGCAGGTCCGCTACGTCGACGACCGCGTCGAGGTCCGTATCGACCGCTTTCGGGACTTCTACGAGGACTTCGAGATGCGCTATCCCGGCCGCGGGCTCTCACTCGACGGGAGCGTCACGCTCCCCGACGACGCCCTCGTCGACGCCGAGGCCGCAGAAGCGACGCTGAAAGACAGCGGGACGCTCCACGTCAGAGTTCCCAAGTCAGAGACCGAAGACGCCGTCGCAGTCGACGTGACCGACGACGAGGCGTAGTTACTCCGTTCTTTGCTCGTCGAGAGTCATCCCCTCGACCACGTCGAACGTTTCGTCGCCGTCGAAGCGGTCGGGATCGTAGGCGTCGATGCCGTCGTCGCCGAGTATCTGCTCGCCGATCCGTTCACCGAGTGCCGGCGAGCGCATCAGGCCGTGGCCGTGCCAGCCACTGGCGACGAAGAGACCGTCGGCGACGCTACCCAGCAGTGGATCCCGATCCGGCGTCGCAGTACAGAGTCCGGCCCACGAGCGGTCGATGGTCCCGTCGACGGTGGTCGCGCGCGCGAGTCGTTCCAACGCGCTTCGCTCGAACGTCTCGTCGGCCTCGGGGTTCCAGTCGCCGGGGTCGGCCTCGCTGACGCCATCGCCGACCAGTAGCCCGCCGTCGCGCGGTCGCCAGTAGACGTGCTGGGTCGCGTCGTAGGCCATCGGCAGCGTCGCCCGCAGTGGCTCGGTGACGAGCGCCTGCGCCCGGTATGCCTGCAGCGGGATCTCGATACCGGCGTCGGCGACGATGGCACGCGTCGCCGGCCCGGCGGCCACGAGGACGGCGTCGTACTCGACAGTTCGGTCGGGTTCGGCGACCGACCTCGGCCCGGCAAGCGAGACGGGAGTCTCGGTTCTGACACCGACGCCCTCCGCGAGGATTTGCTCGGTCAGCACGCGGGCGTAGGCCGTCGGATCGAGGTAGCCCGCCTGAGGGGCGATCGCGGCAGTCCCGATCTCGCCGGTCCGTAGCTGTGGGTAGCGGTCGCCGAGGTCGGCCGGGTCGATCAGCGCGACGTCACGGCCGTGGGCCTGCATCCGCGGGACCTGTGCTTCGATGGCGTCGGCGTTGGCGTCGTCGCCCGCGCGAGCGAACCAAACGTAGGGACACTCGGTGAGGACGCCCAGTTCACGAAATCGTCGGAGCGATTCGGCGGCGACCGCGGCGTCCAGATCCTCGGCAAAGGCGTCGTAGCAGATGCCCGCGGCGCGGCCGGTCGCGCCGCTCGCGATGTCCTCGCGGTCGTAGAGCACCACGTCAGCCCCGCGGTCGGCCATCGTCGCCGCGGCGGTCAGCCCGACGGCTCCGGCACCGACGACGGCGACCCGCATCTATCCCACCGACTCGATGCCACGGGCCGGGTAGCCGACGATTCGGTCGGCCCCTGCGTCTTGCAGTCGTGTGACGCGTTCGGCGACGGCGTCGGTACTCCCCACGAGCGCGTAGTCCCTGACCGCCTGTGTCAGGACCTCGCGCGCTCTCCCACTGGCACTCGCGTCGGTCGCAGCGTCGTCGGGCAGCGCCGACCGGACCGGGCCGCGCCGGGCCGCGTAGTCGCCGACGGCGTCCAGAATCTCGTCTTCGTCGTCGGTCAGGACCGTCGGTGCGTAGACGGCGATTTCGCCGTCGAAGCCGGCCGCCCGGAGCGATCGGAGGCTTCCGGTGGTCCCACGCGAGAGGAGTTCGAACTGCGTGCCGCCCACGGCCAGCGCCAGCCGTTCAATCCCTTCGGTGCCGACCCACGGCGCAGCGGCGGTGTCGGCCGCCGCCCGGAGTCGCGGTGCGATGGCGCGGTCTGCCTCCGCTGGCGTGAGGTAGGCGTCGTGACCCGCGACCAGCACCCGTCCGACGCCGTCGGGTAGGTCAGAAAGTGCGCTGTCGTCGCCCAGTGGATCGAAGCCGTCGGCTCTGACCGGCGTCGTGAGCCGAAGGTCCGTTTGCTCGGCGAGTGTCGCAAGCGTCGAGTGGTCCGGCAGGTGTTCGCGCCCCTCGTAGTCGATGGTCACCGTTTCCACGTCGAGATCGCTGGCCCTCGCCACGTCGACCTCGGCGGGCTTGATCGCCGCCGCATCGATCCCCGCCGCTGCCAGTGAGACTCCTGTGAGCATGATGATGTCCGGGCGGACTCGCCCGTTGGATTAGCCACTGCTAACGAAGCCGTTGGCAAAGCGTTGTCGCTTCTCGTCATACGGATTATTGTGGATCGTTACCGGATCGACCGCGCGACAGCGTGCGGTCGACCGGCAAAACGGCGACAATTATCCGTATCACACCTGATCGCGGACGCTCGGCGGGAGGTCGTCGTCCGGCCCGGCGATACGGTCGGGTTCGGGCGGCATCCGCCAGTCGGTCGCGAGTTCGAGGAACTGGACGAGCATCCGAGCAGTCGCACCCCAGACGGTGTAGCCATCCACGTAGAAGAAGTGCAGGCGGATGTCGCCGTAGTACGGATGGTCTCGGCGTTCGGACTCGTAGTTGTCCAGATCGGTCAGATCGTCGACGGCCAGGACGACGATCTCGGCGACCTCCTGATCGGATGGCTGATACGTTCGGTCGGGAATCCGGGCGACGAAGGGGCGCACCGAGTACTCCGAGACGGTGCGGATGTCGTCGAGGCGACCGACGACGTTCGCGGCCCGCGGGTCGAGACCGATCTCCTCGTTGGCCTCCCTGAGGGCAGTGCGCAGCAGCGAATCGTCCTCGGGTTCCCGACCGCCGCCGGGAAAGCTCATCTGGCCGGGGTGATCCGAGAGGTGATCCGCGCGCTTGGTGAAGAGAACGTGGTGGGCGTCCGCGTCGCCCGAGCGGGTGATGACCGGGACGACGACGGCCGCCTCGCGGCGCTCGCCCGTCACCTCGATCGCGTCGTACGCTGCCACCCGCTCGAAGTCCATACCCGCATATCGCACGGGGACGCTCTTAACTGGTGTGGCACTCGCCCGTACCGGCGTCACTCGGTGATCGCCGCGGCCAACCGATCGCGTGCCCCGGACACGTCGATCGAACCCCACGCTTCGAGATCGTAGCTCACGTCGAGCAGTCGCTGGGCGAAGGCGTCGTTGTCCGACCGGATCGCGACGGCGCTCTCTTCGAGAAAACGGTCTTCGACCGCCGCTGCGAGTCGTTCCCGGTCGACCGAGCGCTCTGGTACGTCCAGAATGTGCGGGAGGTCGGGCGCACCGTCGGGCAGTTCCGGGAACGCGGCTGGGCCGGGAACGAGCAGGCGCTCGTCGTCCGGCTCGACGGACACGAGATGATACGAGGCGACCGCGTCGTCGATTCGCCCCTCGGCGTCGGTGATCTCCGTTCCCTGCTTGAACGCCAGTTCGGAGAGTCCGTCGAGGAGTTCCCCGCGCGTGAGCGCCCCGAACACGTCGACGACGCCGGCGAGTTCGTCGGCCGTCGGTTCCATGTCCACTGTCGGGACCGGCGAGGGCTTCAGCCTAGCGGTCGAGCCGTCAGGCCTGCGCCCGAAAGATGGCAAATCCGTCGGACTCGACCTCGGGCAGGCGTTCGTCCTCGATAGTGAATCCGGCGGCTTTGACGATCTTTCGACTTCGGGCCGGGCCGTAGTAGCTCCACTCCATGGCCGTGTCGGTGTCGAGCCAGTCGTCGTTGCGCCCGTCCCACCCTTCGATCGCACCCATCGAGACGAGGAGTTCGCCGCCGGGTCGGAGGACGCGCTCGAAGGCCGAGAGGACGCGCCCGTGTTCGGTCTTCGGGACGTGGATGATCGCGTTGAGGGAGACGACCGCGTCGAACGTGTCGTCGGCGAACGGGAGCGTCGCGAGGTCTCCCTGTGTGAGGGCGGCCGTCGGGGCACGCTCCCGTGAGAGGCGTATCTGGCTCGTCGAGATGTCCAGTCCGACGGCGTCGTGTGTCTGATCGAGTCGTTCGAGCACCGGCCGGCCACCACCACAGCCTGCGTCGAGGACACGACAGTCGTCGTCGAGGGCGGCGAAGAAATCGCGCGTGATCGAACTCTCGAACCCCGTGTCAGTATCGGCGGTCCGATACTCGTCGTACGCCGCCGCGATCTCGTCGTAGCCCTCGCGGACGACCTCGCGCTGGTCCATACGTTCGGCCATCGCTGGCGTGGAATGAATTTTGTGGTCGTTCGAGAACAATTCACACGGCGTCGTCACTGACCGTGTCGGCCGTGTCGTGATAGTACTCTTTGCGTCCCAGCGTGTGCCGTCGGCCATGCGCGTCGCAGAACTGACGACCGACGAGCAGTGGGACGCGGCCGTGTCGATTCTCCACCAACTGTGGTCCTTCGAAGACGAGGCGTTCGTCCGGGGGTTTCGCGACGAGGACGACTACCGGCCGTTCGGGCTGTACGACGACGTGAACGACGGCGACGGGGTGGACAGAGCGGATGGCAACGACGGCGACGGCGGCGACCGTGAAGACGAAACGTTGGTCGCCGTCGCCGGTGTCTCGATCCAGCGCGTGCTTCACCATCGCCGTCACGTCTGGATTCACGACCTCGTCGTCGACGATGAACTGCGCGGGCAGGGGTACGGTGCCGAACTACTGGACTGGATCGAAGACTGGGGCGAGGACGAGGGATGTGAGTACGTCGCGCTGGCGTGCCCGCGGGACAACGACGATGGGCTTGCCTTCTACGACAGCGAAGGGCTAGAAAAGTGGGGGTACGTCATCGAGACCGAACTGGAGGGTGACGTGAACTGAACGGTATGGCTTACCCTCGACTCGACGGATGCGTCGACAATTGAACGCCCTCGCCCCGCTCGACGGCGTGTGTCCCGGATATCTTCGCTCGTAACACTCGCTCAGATAGGGCCGACACACACGCCGCGAAGCGTGCCTCGCCCGTTCATTCCGCCAGGCCATACCGCAAGGCACCGCAGCCACACGCCTCCCCAGCCGATTCGTTCGCTCGTCGTTGCACTCCTCGCTCTCTCATCCCTCGCACAGTGATCGCCCGCGACGGAGCGCGAGCGAGCGCGCGCCACCGCGGATTTCCGTCTTAGTTTTCGTTTTCGAACTGTTCGGGATCGTCGGCGGCGTCGACGACGTTCACCGCGCGGACGGCTTCTGGCACGTCGTGGACGCGGACGATGTCGGCCCCGCGTTCGGCCGCGAGCGTCGTGCCGGCGATGGTCGCGTCCAGACAGTCGCCCGCGTCGGCCCCGACGAGTTCGAACATCGACTTGTGGGAGTGACCGACGAGAATCGGGCAGCCAAGCGACTGGAGTTCCTCGATCCGGCCCAGCAGTTCGAAGCTCTCGGCGGCGGTCTTGCCGAAGCCCAGCCCTGGGTCGACGACGATCTGCTCGCGGTCGAGACCGGCCTTCTCGGCGAGCAGGACGCGCTCGGTCAACTGGTCGATGCAGTCCTCGACCACGTCGTCGTAGTCGATGTCGGTGTCCGGGTCGACGGGCGTCTCGATGCTGTGCATCACGACCACGGGCACGTCGTAGTCGGCGGCGACGAGGCGCATCTCGGGGTCTTCGAGGCCAGACACGTCGTTGAGGATGTCCGCCCCGGCATCGAGTGCGGCGCGGGCGACCGGGGCCTTGCGGGTGTCGACGGCGACGGCGGCGTCGAGGTCGGCCAGCCGTTCGATCACGGGGACGACGCGGTCGATCTCCTCCTCGGCGGGGATCACGTCCGCACCGGGGCGCGTCGATTCCCCGCCCACGTCGAGGATGTCGACGCCGTCGGCGATCATCTGCTCGGCGCGGGCGACGGCGTCCTCGACAGCGTTGTACTCGCCGCCATCGTGGAACGAGTCGGGCGTGATGTTGAGGATACCCATGACTGCGGTGCCGTCGGTCCACGGATACGTCCGCTCGGGCGCTGGCTGCTGGATGTCCAGCGCCGCCCGGAGTTCGTCGGCCAGCGACGCGAGACCGTACGGCTGGCCGGCTAGCTTGTCGGTCAGGCGCTTGAACTGGGCCATCGTCCCCATCAGGAGCACGTCGAGCATCTCCTCGTCCTGATTGTTCAGGCCGGAGATGGCACACTCGCCACCCACGGAGAGCAGTTCTTCCTTGAGGTACTGGGCCTGTCGGGGCTGGACGCGCGTCTTGAGCAGGCGGTGGACGGCCTTGCCGCCCATTCGCCACGCTCCGGCGTCGGTGACGTGCGTCGCCGCGATCGTCTCGCGAGCGTCCGCGACGCCGTCGACGCGCTTGGGAATCGTCGGGCGAATCCAGCGCTGGCGGGCCTCGGCGACGGCGTACAGCGACCCCGTGACCAGCACGCAGTCGCCGTCGTCGGCCGCGTCGAGCGCCAGATCGAACGCGCCGGCCACGTCACTGCGGCGCTCGACCGTGGCGTCGGTCTCGTCGGCGAAGGCGGTCGCGACGACCTGCTCGTCCTCGGCCCGATCCCGGTCAGGCTGGCAGGCGACGACGTGGTCGGCCCCGTCGAGCGCGGCAGCGATGGCGCGCAGGTCCTTGTCGACCATCGCGCCGGCGACGACGTGGAGGGCGTCGTAGTCGAACTCGGCAAGCGTCTCGGTGACGCGGGCGACGCCACCGGGATTGTGCGCACCATCGAGCACGACCAGCGGCGACTGGCCCATGATCTCGAAGCGGCCGGGCCAGTGGGCGTTGCGCAGGCCGCGAGCGAGCGTGTCCGCGTCCACGTCCGTGATCTGCCGGCACAGCGTCGCGGCGATGCCGGCGTTCTGTGCCTGATGAGCACCGAGTAGCGGCAGTTTCGTGTCGACGGTCCAGTCGTCGCCGTCGATCGAGACCGACCCCTCCAGTCCCTCGCGACCGTGGTAGGCGACAGCTACGTCAGTGTCGTTGTCGGTGTCGTCCGGGCCGCCGACGGTCACCACGTCGCCCGCGACCTCGCGGACGGCGGCGAGTGCATCCCCGGTCGTACCGGTGACGACCGGCCGGTCGTCGGGCGCGACGTGGGCCTTGTCGCGCGCGATTTCGGCGATGGTGTCGCCCAGAATGTCGGTGTGTTCGAGCGTCACCGTCGTCACGGCGCTGGCGACGGGATCGACCACGCTGGTGGCGTCGAGTTTCCCGCCGATGCCGACCTCGATGACGGCCACGTCGACGGACTGGCGCTCGAACTCCCAGTAGGCAAGCGCCGTCAGCGTCTCGAACAGCGTCGGTGACGTGCCGTCGGCCGCCCGGTCGGTGACGTACGGTTCGACCGATTCGACGAACTCGACGATCGTCGACTCGGTGATCTTCCGGCCGTTGACGCGGATGCGCTCGCGAACGTCGTCGAGGTGTGGCGAAGTGTACAGGCCCACGTCCAGTCCGGCCTCGCGAAGCGTCCGCTCGACCATGCGTGCGGTACTTCCCTTCCCGTTCGATCCGGCGATCTGGATGCAGTCGGTCGACTCGTGGGGATCGCCGAGGTGAGCGAGCAGCGACCGGGTGGCGTCCGTGCCCGGCCGCAGCGCGAATCGGCGAAGGTCGAAGAGGAAGTTCGCCGCCTCGTGGAACTCCATGCCACAAGCAATCCGGTGGGCGCGCTTTAGGCTGGCGGTTACCCGAAGTCTACTGTGTCACAGTCGACACATCGACGCCGTCCTATTTGCCCAGCGCGCCGTTGACGGCGTCCAGCAGCGTCTCGTTGGGATCGTGGCCGGTCGCCCAGTACATGATCGGGTGCCCGCGTTCACCGGCGTACTCGGCCTTGACGCCGACCGATTCCTCGTCGTCGTAGCTCAGGAGACTCGATCCGTCGAACAGGTACGGGACCTTCGCTTCGTCGTCCCAGTAGCGGGTGTGGCCCGAGAACTGTCCGTCGATGTCGGCGAAGCCGTACGCGCCGCCGCTGCCACCGAACGACTGGAACAGGCCGTCGTTTTCGGTGCTGTCGACGCCGGTGAACTCCCGGCCGTAGAAGGCAAGCCCCATGACGAGCTTTTCGTTCGGCCAGCCCTGGTCACGCAGGTACGACAGCGTGTTGTGGATCGAGGAGTCGCTCTGGGCCGTCGAGTTGGCGTACAGCGGCGAATTGTGGTTCGTCTCGTCGACGAACACCGGCGAGTGCATGTCGTAGGTCATCATCTTCGCGTAATCGAGCGCGTCGATCAGGCGGTCGTGGGGCAGGATCGAAAGCTGTGACTCGGCGTGGTTCAGCGCCGCCGTCAGGTAGTAGTCCGTCCCGTCCTCGGCCGCGGCGGCATCGAACTGGCGGCGACACTCTTCGAGCAACGCCGCGAAGTTCGCCGGGTCGTCCTCGTAGGACGTGAGTCCGTCGGGACCGAACGGACCGGGGAACTCCCAGTCGATGTCGATGCCGTCGAGGTCGCGCTCGCGCATCAGTTCGACACACTCGCTGGCGAAGGTCTCCCGACTCGATTGGTCTTTCGCGAGGTCGGGGAACCCCTGTGAGTTGTTCCAGCCGCCGATCGACAGCAGGGTCGTCACGCCGTCGATGCCGCCGGCGTCCCACGGTGCCGAGACGGAGCCGTCGGCGCTAACACTCCCGAACGTCTGGATGACGTGGGTCAGCTTGTCGGCCGGGGCGGCCCCCTGGAACTCGTAGGCCATGACCGGGTGTTCGTCCCAGCCACCGTCACTGCCCGAATCGCTCTCGACGGTAAGCGTCGTCGACGTGCTGTCGCTGGCACCGCTGCCGTCCGTGACCGTCAGCGTGACCGAGTACTCGCCGGCCGAGTCGTAGGTGACGGTGGTCTCGACGCCCGTCGCGTCGACGCCGTCGCCGGACCACTCGTAGCTGAGGCTGTCGCCGTCTGGGTCGGACGACGCGCTGGCGTCGAGCGTGATCGTGTCGCCGACGACCGGTGCCGACGGCGAGGTATCGATCGCCGCGGTCGGTCCCTGATTGGTGTCGCCGTCGGAGCCACCGCCGGCGTCGCCGACGCGCTCCCAGACCGTCGCATCGGGACCGGGAGCCGTCCCGCGGGTCCACCACTTGGCCTCCCAGACCGACCCCTCGTAGACCACCCGGTCGCCGCCGGTGTAGGTGGCGCTCGAATCGTAGGTCGGGTAATCGCTGTCGCCCGAGTCGCCATCCGAGCCGCTCCCGTCGTCCGACCCACCGTCGGAGCCGTCGTCCGACCCGCCACCGGCGTCGCCGACGCGCTCCCAGACCGTCGCATCGCCACTCGGTGTCGTCCCGCTGGTCCACCACTGGGCTTCCCAGACTGACCCCTCGTAGATCACTCGGTCGCCGCCGGTGTAGGTGGCGCTCGAATCGTAGGTCGGGTACTCCTGCTGTGCGGTTGCTGTACTCGCCCCGGCGAGAGCCGCTGCCATCGCCGCGCTACTCCGTAGCACTGATCGACGTGTTCGTTTCATCGTAGGTCTCCAGCCACATCCGGGGTGGCCGGCTGAACTGTCGTCCCCCACACCGGTCCCACCCCCGTCGGTGACTGTGTGGTAACACTCGACAATAGGTAAATAATGCTTTGGTATCGACTAAAACCAATGGCAAGAGTGAGGTCGATAGAAGTGGGCGAGGCGAGTGGGCGTCACTCGGAACGCATCGTTCTGACGATCGCACCGCCGACTGCGAGTGCTGCCATCCCGACGAGCGGGGCCACGTCGACCGTGGATGCAGTCCGGTCCTGATCGGTCGCCGGTTCCGACTCCGTCTCGACAGCGTCCTCGTCGTCGCCGAACACGCCGGTCACGCGGTCGAGATCAGGCGTCGGGAGATCTGGTACGGGCAGCTCGTCAGCGTCGGATCGACGCCGGTACAGCAACGCGCCGACGGCTACGACGACGGCGAGGATCGCCCCACCGACACCGGCAAGCAGGAGTGTGCGACGGCGGCCACTCGCTTCGTCTTCGGCGGCGTCCGCCGGGACCTGCTCGCCTGCACCCGGCGGTGGCGTCTCGCCGAACCTCGGTCCGTGTCGGTCCGGTGACGGGGGCGCGGCCGGACTCGTCGGTTCACTGCTCGCCGCGTCGTCGAAGTCGTCCAGTTGCGCCGGAGAGAGGCCGAGTGCGTCGAGGAGCGACCGCATCGCCTCGGCATCGATGTCGAACCGCAGCAGACTGAAGTCGTCGCTCATACCAGCACCGACGACGGCCCGGTGTATAAATTCGGCGTGCGTCACTCCGTCTCGGCGTCGAGTTCCGTCGCGGAGTCGTCCGCCCGATCCGTCGCGGTGGTGTCGACCGCGTCGGTGTCGCGCGTCGGTGCGGAGGGTCGGCCGGCCTGTCGGTCCGCATCGATGGCGTCATCGATGGCGTCCACATCCGAGACGGTCGACACCTCGGCTTCCTCGTCGAGCAGGTCGCGAAGCCGCCGCTCGTACGCTGGCTCGGTTAGCTCACCGTCGACGTAGCGTCGTTTCAATCGCTCTCGTCTCGTCTCGATCGAGACGGCGAAGCGGTCTGCGAGACCGAGGCGGGAGAGCGGTGGGACCACGCGCTCGGCGCGCGCGAACGCCGACGACAGTCGGTCGTTCTCGGGGAACGACGGGAGCGAGACACGGCGGGCCACGGTGACGAGGAATCCGAGCGCGAACGCGAGGTCGGCGGCGACGAGCACCGCCGCGATCAGCAAGACGAGCGCGGCGTCGCCGAGTACGGCACCGAGAGTGGCACCACCGGCGAGTCCGGCGAGCACCGAGAGCAGGCCGACACCGACCGTCCCGACAGCGAGCACGGTCGTGACTGCCACCAGTGCGAGCAAGAGCCAGTGGCGATTGCGGGTGATCCAGGACACGGTCGGCCTTGGATCGGCGTGGCAAAAAGCGCGCGGTGATCGGTCGCCACCTGCCTACGCTCGGAAGTGACACCGCCACGCAGTTCGAACGGTGCTACGAGCGGTCGGTGGTGTGGGTCTCGAACAACTGTGCCATGATCGTACGTTCGCCCAGCCGGAGGTGGCGATTGATCGTCGGCTGTGACACGTCGAGGGCGTCTGCAAGCTCCTGCCCGGACGTGTCCCGCGGCCAGTTGTAGAACCCGGAGAGATACGCCGTGTGGAGGACTTCGCGCTGGCGGTCGGTCAGCCCGTCGAGCATCGTGTCGGCGACGGCCCGGTCGGTCGCGGCCGAGTGGGAAACGTCTTTTCGTCGGCGCAGTTCGACGGTCCCCGCCGCTTTGAGCATCGCCACGAACGTGCGCACGTCGGTACCGACAGGCACCTCGACCACGATATCGAGGCCGTCGGCGTCGGCCGTGATCGACTGTGGACGGCCGCCGTGGCGCACGAGCGTCGAGACGACCGTCTCGCTCCGAACAGTCACCTCGAAACCACCCTCGCTCTCCCGGACGAGGCGGTGGCTCGGGACTTCGTGTCGGTCGGCGAGCACCGAAGACACTGTGGCCGGTTCGACGCCGGTCACGCGGACGTACAATCGCGTCAGATCGTCACTCCGGGCAGCCATCCCCTCGTACTCGACGGTCCCGCCGGTCGCGCGGGCGAGGTCGACGAGTACGTCGTCCGTGTCTTCGAGTCGCAGCGTCAGGGAGAGCGCCGTCTCGGCACCGAGTGACGCCTTCGTCGAGAGGTTCGTGATGGCGTTGGCGACGCTCTCGCCGAGTTCGGCGAAGACGCTGCCTTCGAGGTCCTCGAAGGCACCCGCCTCGGTGGCGTAGACGCTCAAGACACCGTACTCGTACTCGTCGAGCGCGATGGGGACCGCGAGCACCGACTGAAAGTTCGCAGCCAGCGCCGCGCGGCGCCACTGCTCGCGCTGGACGTTCTCGGCGACCGTCGCCACCAGCGTCGGCTCGCCTTCGACAGCGGCTTCGACAGCAGGTTCGAGCGCGCCAGCGGACCGATCCAGCGGTGCGCTGTCGAGATACCGCTCGCCGTCGCCAGCCCAGGCGCGGGGTTCGAGACGGTCGCCGGCCGCGTCGAACGCGCCGATCCACGCGAAGGAGACGGCCGCGTCCGAGACGAGCTGTTCGCAGACGGCCGCTTCGAGGTCCGCGCGGCTGTCGGCGGCGATGAGCGACTGGTCGATGCCGCGGATCGTCTCGTTGATGCGGACCTGCCGACGCAGGCGTTCGTTCTGGGCCTCGATTTCGGCGTCGCGCTCGCGCAGTTCGGCCGTTGTTTCGAGCCGGTCGAACACCGCCTCGGTGGTCGCACCGACCGTCTCCGCGAGCTGATTTCGCTCCAGGTCGACCGTGCTCGACTCGAAGACGGCGACGAACACCCCGTGACCGCCCAGTGGCACCACCAGTCCGTTCGCCGAATCGGCGGCGAAGGGGCCACCGGTCACGTCCTCGGTGTCGTCGACGACATCGAACGTACCGGTGACGTAGGAGTGCCACAGCAGCGAGTCGCTCCCGGGACCGATCGGCTCGGCAGTCCCACCACAACACTGATCGAAGTCGGCCGAGCGGGCAGTGGGTTCGAGTCGGTTCGCGTCCGCGACGTAGCGGTAGATGCCGGTGGCCTCGGCGTCGAGGATCGCGGTGGCAGCGTCGACGACGACCTCGGCGGCCGCGTCGATCGATTCGACGCCGAGCAGTCGCTGAGTCGTCTGATGAAGCGTCTCCAGTGCGAGTTCGCGCTGTTTCTGTTCGGTGATGAACTGCGAAATGCCGATCAGACCCTGGATATCGCCGTGTTCGTCGTACCACGGGACCTTCGAGACGAGGACGTACTCGTCGATGTCGGGTTCGTACTCGACCCGGTCGAGGACCGGTTCGCCCGTCTCGACGACCCGCATGTCGTCGGCGTACGAATCGCGCCAGACCGCCTCCGGGTAGATCTCGCGGTCCGTCTTCCCGATGAAGTACGCCTCGTCACTTGGGTACTCGTCGAAGTCGTAGGGCGTCGTCGTACGGACGTGTCTGCCCTCGGTGTCCTTCACGAAGATGTGTGCCGGGAACTGCGCGAACAGCGAGTCGAGCAACGTCGACTTCTCGTTCAGTTCTCGTCGACACTCGTGAGTGTCTTCGACGAGCGACCCGATGGCGTCGGCGAGTTCCGCGACTGCGTCGTCCCCGTCGATGTCGAACGCCACCGTCTCGCCGTCGTTGGCACGCCGAGCACGTTCGAGAAGCACGCGGAGCGCGTCGTCGTTCCCGGCCGCGGCAACCCCGAGAAGGCTCACGATCACGAGCCAGCCACCGCTCCCGAGGGGGTCGACGGCGACGGTGAGCGCGGGTATCGCGGCCACGAGTGCCTCGATCACACCCCCGTTCGTCGGGATCGCTGCCAGCAGCATGCTGTCACCGAAAGTATCGGCTCGACTGTATTTAGGCACACGGCCAACAGCGACCGCGGCGACGCTCGTCTGCGGTCGACACTATACATATAGCATCGCAGTAACGGTCGGCCAACACAGTTCTAGACCATCGCAAAGCAGGGAGGGGCAGTTGTGAGAGACAGGAATGACGCCAACCCGATCCGAACCGAACGCCAAGCAGCCCACACCGTCCGAACGACCGATACTGGAGGTCGTTCGCGCGGTCGCAGCCCAAAAGGAGGTCGACCCGATCGATCTGGATCCGCCGCTCGGTCAGGTCGTCGACACGGACGCACTCGCCAAGCTATTGGACAGCGAACACGCTGCCACCGTGCAAGTGAGCTTCGAGTACGCCGGCTGTCGGGTCATGGTGACGCACGAAGACGTATCGGTCGAGCGCCTGAGCGAGGGGGTGTAGTCTCGTGACGACGACGGACGGCGTGCGAGCGACCGGCGACGGCATCCGAGAGACGTACGAAGAGTACACCATTCGTGGTCGTCGAGTGGGATTGATCGCCGACCCGGAACACACCCACGCGTGGATCCAGTCCGACCGGACCGTCGCGGTCGAGCCATAGGTCAGCGGCCAGCATGGGCCACAGCCACACACAGGAGACTCCCTGATGGACTCCATCGACGACACTCACCCGGTCGTTCGGACGCTCACCGCGCCGACGACAGTCTTCTGTCTCGACAGCGACCGCGACTATCCGGCGCTGCTCAAGACGGCCTACGAGCATCGTGACGACATGACGGTCCGAACGGAGACCGATCCAGTGAGCGCGCTGGACCAGCTCGACGGCGTCGACTGCGTCGTCAGTGCCGACAGACTCGACGGGATCAGCGGACAAGCACTGTTCGACCGGGTCCGCGAGCGAGCGCCGGGGCTGCCGTTCGTGCTCTACACCGACGAGTCGCTCGATGCGGTCACCGAAGAACTGCTGACTGCGTCGTGGACGGACTCGGTCGTGAAAGGCTGGAGCAAGGCACGCGTCGAACAACTGGTCCAGCGGATCCATCGACTCGTGACGGCTCGCCGTCTCGACGCACTGGCTCGCCGCTACTGTGCCGCCCTCGAAACGAGCCGACAGGCGACACTCGTCGTCTCACCTGCGGGGACCGTCGAGTTCGTCAACCGCCGATTCGACGCCGAACTCTCAGTGGATCGGACACACATTACCGGGCGGCCGTGGGCGACGGTGTTTACCGACGAATCCGTCGACACACTCCGGACGAACGCGCTCCCGGTCGTCGAGAAGGGGTGGCGCTGGACGGGCGAGACGACGCTGGACGGCGAGCAGGCGAGCGCGGGCAGTCGCCAGACGAGTCTGACGGGGCTCGACGACGGGAGCATGATCTTCTCGTTCCAGCCACTCGACCGCTAGTGTCCCGAGCCTCGACACCGAGCGTCAGCGGAGGTGCTCGCGGCCGCTCCATCACTCCGTACCGCTGGTGCCACTCAGTGCTCCTCCTCCAGTTCCGAGTCGGGATCGAACAGCCGTTCCATGATCCGTTGCTCACCGAGCCGGAGGTGGCGGTTGATCGTCGGCTGTGACACGTCGAGGGCGTCTGCAAGCTCCTGCCCGGACGTGTCCCGCGGCCAGTTGAAGTAGCCGGAGAGGTACGCCGTTCGGAGGGCTTCACGCTGACGGTCGGTCAGTCCGTCGAGGATCGTCTCAGCGAGACCCTGCTTGGTGTTGAGCGAGCGTGTGACCTCCGTTCGTCGGCGCAGTTCGACGGTCCCCTCCGCTTCGAGCATTTCCACGAACGTGCGCACGTCGGTGCCGGCAGGAACGTCGACTACGACATCGAGACCGTCGGCGTCGGCCGTGATCGACTGTGGCCGACCGCCGTGGCGCACGAGCGTCGAGACGACCGTCTCACCCCGCACCGTCATCTCGAAGACCGCGTCGTCGTCGTTCGCAGAGACCAGTCGGTAGTCCGCCACCGTGGTGCGGCCGTCGAGCACATCCGAGACGGTCGACGGGGCTGCGCCCCGCGTCCGCACGAACAGCCGGGCACTCCCGTCGGACTGAGTCACCAGCCCCTCGTAGTCCACGGTGCAGTCGCCCGCCCGGGCGACTGCAGTTAGCAGGTCACCGGCGTCCTCGATGCGAAGAGTCAGCGAGACGAACGTATCCGAGTGCAGTGCCTGTCTGGTGGTGAGACTCGTGATGGCGTTGGCGACGCTCTCGCCGAGTTCGGCGAAGACGCTGACTTCGAGGTCCTCGAAGGCACCCGCCTCGGTGGCGTAGACGCTCAAAACGCCGTACTCGTACTCGTCGAGCGCGATGGGGACCGAAAGCACCGACTGAAAGTTCGCCGCCAGCGCCGCGCGCCGCCACTGCTCGCGCTGGACGTTCTCGGCGACCGTCGCCACCAGCGTCGGCTCGCCTTCGACAGCGGCTTCGACAGCAGGTTCGAGCGCGCCAGCGGACCGATCCAGCGGTGCGCTGTCGAGGTAGCCCCCACCGTCACCGGCCCAGGCGCGGGGTTCGAGACGGTCGCCGGCGGCGTCGAACGCACCGATCCACGCGAAGGCGACGGCCGCGTCCGAGACGAGCTGTTCGCAGACGGCCGCTTCGAGGTCGGCGCGGCTGTCGGCGGCGATGAGCGACTGGTCGATGCCGCGGATCGTCTCGTTGATGCGGACTTGCCGACGCAGGCGTTCGTTCTGGGCCTCGATTTCGGCGTCGCGCTCGCGCAGTTCGGCCGTTGTTTCGAGCCGGTCGAACACCGCTTCGGTCGTTGCACCGACCGTCTCCGCGAGCTGATTGGTCTCCATGTCGACCGTGTCCGACTCGAAGATGGCGACGAACACCCCGTGGCCGCCCAGTGGCACCACCAGTCCGTTCGTCGAATCGGCGGCGAACGGTCCCACCGCCGTCGTATCGTCGGTCTGATCGACGACGCTGATCGTGCCGGTGACGTAGGAGTGCCACAGCAACGAGTCGTGCTCGGGGCCGATGGCGTCGGTGCTGCCAGACCACGACTCGAAGTCGGCCGAGAGGGCGGCGGGTTCGAGTCGGTTCGAGTCCGCGGCGTAGCGGTAGATGCCGGTGGCCTCGGCGTCGAGGATCGCAGTGGCAGCGTCGACGACGACCTCGGCGGCCGCGTCGATCGATTCGACGGCGAGCAGTCGCTGGGTCGTCTGGTGGAGCGTCTCCAGTGCGAGTTCGCGCTGCTTCTGTTCGGTGATGGGCTGTGAGATGCCGATCAGACCGCGGATCGAGCCGTCCTCACCCCGCCACGGCACCTTCGAGGTCACCATCCACTCTTCCATGTCGGGTGCGTACTCGACTCGATCGAGGACTGGTTCACCGGTCTCGATGACCTGCATATCGTCCTCGTACCACTCTGTCGCAGCCTCCTGGGGATAGATTTCGAGATCCGTCTTCCCGATGAAGTACGATTCCGCTCGTGAGTACTTCTCGTAGGAGTAGGGCGTCGTCGTACGGACGTGTCGCCCCACCTCGTCCTTGACGTAGACGTGGGCCGGCAGCTGCGCGAACAGCGAGTCGAGCAACGTCGACTTCTGATCGAGTTCCTGCTCACACTCGCGGGCCTCGGCCACCAGCCTGCCGATAGCATCGGCGAGTTCCTCGGCAGTATCCGCACCGTCGACGTGGATGTCGAAGTCCGGATCGGCGTCGGTGTCCGCACGCGCCTGACGCACGCGTTCGAGGAGCACCCGTATCGCCTCGTCGCTGTCCTCGACGGTGATCCCGAGCAGTCCTGCGGTCACCAGCCAGCCGGTGAGCGCAGGGTCGAAGAGCGGCGAAAATGCCTGTGCGATGGCGAGGGCGACCATACACCCGAGAAGTGCCACCAGCAGCGAGAGTCTCATCGATTGTCAATCGTGACGAATGGTAATTAGCGACACGGTTGGTACCAATACCCAAACAGATGAAACTGTCGGTCGCGACGGGTGACGCTATACATATACGACCGATACTGTCGTCGCCGAACACAGTTATAGGCCATCGAGATACGGACGGCGTTACTTGTTACTGGTATCGATGACGACCAACCTGACCGAACGAGACCCGGAACGTCCCCTGTTCCGAGTCGTACGTGCAGTCGCAGACGAACGCGGTGTCGAGCCGACCGCGCTCAATCTGCCCCTTGGCACCGTCGTAGACGCCGACGCGCTCAGCAAACTACTCCAGAGCGAGGCAGCGAGTGCCGTCGAAGTCACCTTCGAATACGCCGGGTGCCACGTCTCGGTCACGCCCGGCAGCATCGCCGTCGAGCGACTGCGCGAGGCGGTGTAGTCTCGTGTCGACGATAGAGGGGGCCACGGCGACCGACGACGCGGTTCGGGCGACGTACGAAGAGTACACGATCCGTGGCGAGCGGATGGGGCTGATCGCCGACCCCGAGCGCACTCACGCATGGATTCAGTCCGACCTGATCGTGACTGCCGAACCGTAGCATCGAAGCACCCGGACCGACCGGCCCGACCATCGACACACCGTATGCAAACGACCCATCACATCGATCCGATCACACGGACCACCGAAGCGACGACGACCGTGCTGTATCTCGACAGCGATTCCGAGTATCTGGCGCGAGTCGAGGCCGCGTTCGACGGTCACGACTCGATCACCGTGCGCACGAAGCCGACAGCCGACAGCCTGCACGACGCCCTCGGCGATGTCGACTGCGTCGTCAGTACCACCGATGTCGATGGGACCAGCGGGTCGGCGCTGCTCGACGTGGTGCGCGAAGCTGAGCCAGCGCTACCGTTCGTTCTCCACACCGAGGAGCCGGCGCGTGTGGTCGACGACGTGCTCGGGGCGGCGTGGACCGACTATCTCGAACGGAGCGCCGATGAGCTACGACCCGACCTGCTCGCCCATCGGATCGGTCGGCTCGTGACGGCTCGTCGTCTCGACGCTCTCGCGCGGCGCTATCACGCCGCACTCGAAACAGGCCAGCAGGCGATGCTCGTGGTCACGTCCGAGGGGAACATCGAATTCGTCAATCGCCGACTCGAAGCCGAACTGCAGGTCGATCAGTCCGCGCTCGTCGACCGCCCCTGGTCGACGTTGTTCACCGACGAGTCGGTCGACAGACTCCGTACCGACGCGTTCCCGATCATCGACGAAGGGTGGCGCTGGACCGGGGCATTGACACTGTCGACCGGCAATGGGCCATCGCGTCGACGCCGGATCAGCCTGACGCGACTCGCCGATGGCACTACGATATTCTCGTTTCACGGAGAAGCGACCGACGAGTGACGACGGGCGACACGAGCGTCGATGCTGTCCGCTCTCGTCTATCGGGCGTTAGACGCTAATCGTGTCTAAAGTACCGTGGCGGCGTTGCCGCCACGTCGTTCCGACACTAATCGTGACGGAACCACCGTCAGAACGGGCACTGTCTAGTTGAGGGATTGAGGAATGAGGAGGCCGTAGCGAGAAGTGCTCATGCAACTCGCAGACCTCCTCAGAGAAACGTTAGACGAGGACAGCCAAGACGTTTGGGAGAACGAGCGCACCC